>JAKBNN010000021.1 GCA_021831025.1 bacterium
AAACCCCAGTTTGAAGCGGAAAATAAAAATATCCTTAAAAAAGGTATCGTAAAGGATGAAAACATACACAAATCAATTATAGATGCTATAATAGAATTTTCAAAAAAATTAAACCTCACGACCATCGGAGTAAAAAAATCATGCATAAAAGGAAAAAAGGGGAATACGGAATTTTTCATTCTTTTATCGAAAGATTCGGAAACAAAAGATTTAAAAAAATAAACCATCTGCCTTTGTTTGTTTTGAGCATGTTTGTAGTTTTATCTTTTACGGCCGGCATTTTTAATTCCTCCTTCGGCGCAACAACGCAACAGACGTCTTTTACGCCTTTAAATTCAAAAAATATTAATAATCTTATTACCGGTTTTATTTATTATGATAGCGGCGATTATGTTCACGCAATAAAATATTTTAAAAAAGAAACCAAAAAAATAAACGACGGTTACTGGAATTATATTCTTTCGGATGTTTATTTTAAGAATAAAGAATACGAGAAATCTTTATCCCGCATTAACCTTGCTATAAAATTAAAAAAGATTAAATTAAGGAAAAATTTAACAAAAAACGATATGCGGTATTTAATGCTTAAGGCAAAAATACTGGCTGAAAATAATAGCCTCGAGAAATCTATAGGGGTTCTTAAATTTATCCTTAAAAAAGACCCGCTTAATTTAAAAGCCCTTTTATTTATTTCAAACCTTTATATCTACAAAAAAGAATTAAAAACGGCAATATTATATCTGAATATAGTAAAATTAAATTATCCGGGCAATATGGATGCTTATTATATACTGTCTAAAATCTATATCGCCGAAAATAAAACGCAAAAAGCCGAAAAAAATCTGCTGCAACTCATAAAAATAGACCCGTATTTTAAAAAGGGATATTTTCAACTTTCCGCCATTTATATACTTTTAGGAAAAGAAGAAAATGCCATTAAGATATTCGACAGGTACTTAAAAATAGACCCGTATTCCAAAACGGCGCTTTATCAATCCGCCGTACTTAATTACGCGATAAAACAATACGATACCGCCAGAAAACATTTTTTTAACTTTCTCGATATTACAAAGAAAAATAAAAATATGCTAAATTTCAGGAATAACTCCATTTTTTTTATTGGACTTTCTTATATACTTCAAAAAAATTATGCAAAAGGATTGATTTATTTAGACAGGCTTAAATTTGGAAAACATTACCTCGACGCAAAACTTGAGGAAATAGAAATTTATTTGATTTTATATAGAAAGAGCAGGGATGATAAATATAAAGCAAAGGTAAAAGGCATTATAAGCATCCTGCTAAATAATCCAAAATTAAAGAAAAATTTGAAGGCTTATTACTTTTCGGCAATCGCTTTAGCTGAAATAAAAAACTTTAACGAATCAAAAAATATCATACAAAACGGGCTTAAATATTTTCCGGACAACACTGCTCTTTTATATGAGCTTGGCTCGGCATACCATTCTTTAAAAGAAGAAACAAAAGCAAACTCGGTAATGCAAAGAATTTTAAAAATAGACCCGCTCGATGCGGAGGCTCTTAACTTTATCGGGTATTACCTCGCGGTAAAAAATAAAGATTTAAGAAAAGCAAAAATTATGCTGGAAAAAGCCTTATCTATAGATAAAAATTCGCCTTACATCTTAGACAGCCTCGGCTTTGTACATTATAGATATAAAGAATACGATAAGGCTATGAAGTTTTTTAAACTTGCGCTAAAAAAACTCGGCAAATCATCTACGGTCTTAAAACACATGGGAATGGATTATTTTAGGCTAAAAAAATATGAAAAGGCGCTAAAATATTTTAAGGAGTCCTATAAAATAAAGAAATCGAAAGAGGTCGAGGATTATATCAAAAGAATCGAAATTATTTCTAATGCTAAATAAAATCGGTTATCCTTAAGATATATCCCAAAATTGCCGATAGAAAATTCTAATACTGGATTCCCGCCTACGCGGGAATGACACCCAAATGGTGAAATCGTAAATTCTCTCTTAGTCATTCCCGCGTAGGCGGGAATCCAGTGTCTTTAAACTATTGAGGTTAATTTATTGATTTCTATCGGCAATTTTAAGATATATCGCTAAGTTTTCTATAAATTGTCTTTAATCCGATATTTAAATCCTTTGCGGTTTTTAATTTGTTATATGAATTTTTCTCTAAAGTTTTCCGTATAATCAAATTTTCTGCCTTTTCGAGGGTTAAACTGAAAGGTATCTTAATATAACTTTCGAGGGAGGGGGAAGCGTTATCGGAAACATTACCTGCGCCGCCGGCAAACTTGTTTTCCTGATGCCTTTCTTTTAAGTAACTTGGAAGCATATGTTCATCCAAAATTTCGCTGTCCGAAATAGCCGTCATAAATTCTATCGCATTTTTTAGCTCTCTAATGTTACCGGGAAAATCGTACTTTAATAAAATATCAAGCGCGTTCTTATTTAATCCCTTTATATTTTTGCCGTTTTCTTTAGAAAAATCCTCCAGAAACTTTTTTATCAAAAGCGGTATATCTTCCTTTCTTTCTCTGAGCGGTATAAGTTTCAGGTTTACCACATTCAATCTATAATATAAATCCTGCCTGAATTCCCCTTTTTCTACCTTTTTTTCGATATCCTGAGAAGCGGCAATAATTCTTATATCTATCCTTATGGTCTTATTCCCTCCAACTCTTTCGAACTCTTTTTCCTGAAGAACACGTAATATTTTTGATTGCGTCCTTAGCGGAATTTCGCCTATTTCGTCAAGAAAGATAGTTCCGCCGTCCGCTATTTCGAATCTGCCTTTATAAAGCGAATCCGCCCCCGTGTAAGCACCCTTTTCATGCCCGAAAAGCTCGCTTTCCAGAATAGATTCGGAAAGCGCGGCACAGTTCACCTTTATAAAAGGTTTACTTTTTCTATGGCTGTTATTGACGATAATGTTTGCGAGCATCTCTTTACCCGTGCCGGATTCCCCTTCTATCAGCACGGTAGAATTTTTATCTGCCACTGCCACAGCCGTGTTTACGATATCAATCATCTTCTTTGACGAAGTTATTAAATTTCCAAAATTGAACCTTTCATCGAGTCTTGTCTTTAGAATATTTATTTCATCGATAAGCCTTTTATTGGATATTATCCGCTTGATTATTAAACCAAGTTCATCGAGATTTATGGGCTTCGTTATATAGTCATAAGCTCCAAGCTTAATAGCTTCGACGGCGCTTTTTACCGAGCTAAACCCTGTGGTAATGACAACCTCCGCTCTTTGAACCATGCCTTCATTTATACTTCTTAGCAAATCCAGCCCTGTTCCGTCGGGAAGTTTAAGATCGGTAATAATAATACCTATATTATTATTTGAATTTAAAATATTTAAAGCGGCATTAACGGTATCTGCCTCAAAAACACTATAGCCTTCAAGTTTTACAAACTCAAAAAGCCCCAAACGCGAGGCTTTATCGTCTTCGACTATTAATATTGCAGTGGCTTGAGATAATTCTTCCATTTTCTATTTGGAGGGATGCTAATTCTCTAAATCTTTAAATATGACGGAAACCTTTGTTCCTTTGTTATAATTAGGCTCTATATTCATTTTAAAACCGTGGGCATCTAAAATCTTTTTTACCAGCGCAAGTCCCAGCCCTACCCCATTTTTCTTTGTGGTAAAAAACGGCTCGTAAACTTTTTTAATTATTTCCTGTTTTATGCCCTCTCCGTTATCTTCGATAATTATTAATATCTTATTAAGGTAAAAAGAAGAATATATTAAAACATCGCCTTTTTCGCCGTCATAAGATTCTATGGCATTTGATACTAAGTTAATAAAAACCTGCTCCATTAAATCCCTATCTATTTTAACGGAGATGTTTTTATCTAATGAGACACGCAGGTTAATTCCTTTATCTACGGCTTTCGGCTTTAATGTTTCCGCAACGAAGTTTAACAGGTCTAAAAGGTTAATTTCCTCAAGATTAAGATGATAATCTTTTGTAAATTTGAGGATGTTCTCCATTGTTTGAACTAACTTATGTGTCTCTGTCTCTATAGCGCTGCTAATTCGGGTTATTTCCCCTTTTTCTCCTTCAAAATCTTTAACCCCTGCAACCCGCGCGCCCAAGACCCTCGAGTTTATAGATAACGAATTAATATTGCCTTTAATTTCGTGTAAAATGGTTGACGGCATTTCCAGCATGCTTTTTTCGACGGATTTTAAAGTTGAAAGGGTTCCCTCTTCTTTGTCTATAAGCCTGTAAAAATAAGCAAACATAAAGATAATCAGGGATGCCGATAATATTAAAGAAATCGTAAAAAAGTAATAAAACGCGCTGTTATGCAAGTTGTTAAAGATATCAGGGTAAGCAAGCTTAAGCCTGTCATTACCGCCGAAAAAAACCATATTAGACTGTTTAAGCGAATAAATTGCGCTGTTTTTTAAATATAATGAGGAAAACAGGCTGTATGTTTCCGAGGCATAAAATCCTACCATTAAAATAAGCAAAAATGTAAAAAGGCTCAATAAGAAAACTCTGAATTTTTTAGTCTTAAAAAATTTTCTTATCATAATGGTTCATTTTATTAAATTTTTTTACAAAAATCAATCATTTTAATTTTGCAATAGAAAATATTTAAATGTTTCTTTTATATGTAAATACTGGATTCCCGCTTCAGCGGGAATCCAGAAAATTAAATTTCTATTGCAAAATTAATCAATCACCTAAATCGAGGCGGCATGTTCTTTGCTTAAGATAACGGCTGCCAGAGCTATATCCTTTTTAATCCTATTTTCGAGGGATGCAGAATTGTCAAATTTTATTTCCGGTCTCAGTCTTGCGACGAAAAATACCTCTATTTCTCTGTCGTATAAGTCCTTATCGAAATTAAATATATGGGTCTCTATTCTTCTTACTTCTTCATTAAAGGTAGGATTTGACCCGACATTCGTTACCGAGTCGTGAAACTCGTTATCCACTTTTACAAGGGTGGCATATACGCCGTCTTTAGGAAAAAGTTCCTCTTCGGGAATAATATTTGCCGTAGGAAACCCGAGTTTTTTTCCTCTCCCGCTTCCCTTAACAACCCTCCCGTGGACGGAATAGTGTCTTCCTAAAAATCTTTTTACGGCGCAAACCTGCCCTAGTAAAACGAATCTCCTTATAATGGTGCTGGATACTATTTTCTTGCCCATTTTAACCGGACCGACGACCGTAAGATCAAAATTCAGTTTATTCGCTAATTTCTCGAGAAGAAGGATATTCCCCGATTTTCCGACGCCAAAGCCGAAATCATGGCCTACTATAACCTTAACGGGATTTAATTTTTTAACTATAACATTTTCTATAAAATCTTCCGGCGGCATTTTTGCAAACTCCGGCGTAAATGTGATATAAATCAAATAATCTATGCCGATCGCTTCTATAAGCTCGACCTTTTTTTCAAAAGTGGTTATCAAATGTACTTTTTCCTCTGGATGAAGAACCTTCAAAGGGTGAGGATGAAAAGTAAGAACTACCGAAGGTAAATTTAATTTTGAAGCGTAATCTTTTGTCATTTCCATTAATTTTCTGTGTCCTAAATGGATGCCGTCGAAACTTCCGATAGTAATTACCGAACTTATAAATTCAGGATTAAATTTACTAATCTCGGATATCTTCAAGTCTGTGTTTACCCCCTTCCAATGTGCCTTAAGCCTCGGGTAAGCTTAATTTATATAATATATATCTTTATTTTAATCCTCTGATTAATAAAATCAATATATATAAAAATCCAAAAATCCATCCGATAAAACCCGCTATCAATATCCAGTAATGTAATAACGCCCCTCCTGTAAACATAAGAATGCTGGAAGATATTATAAGTGCGGCAACCAAGAAGCCTCTCATGAGCCGCTTGCTTGATTTTTCCATCTCGTCCATAAGTCCTTCTAATCCCTTATGGATAAAATCTATAGAAAAATTATCCTCTGACATTTTTTTAAGGATTTTTTCCGCCTTCTTCGGAAACTCCCCAAAAAAATCTCTATAATTTTTTAATTTACCTATTATCTGCTCTTTAATATCTTTTGCCTGTTCTTTTTTATTTATCAAAACATCGAAATCGAAAAATTCTGTTCCCGAGCTGACAAAAGAAAAATCGGGATCGAGAGTTTTTGCAATAGACTCTATGGATAACAATGCTTTAAACAAAAGCGATAATTCGGCTGGAATAACAAGATTATGCCTTTGCCCGATTTTTAATGTTTTCAGAAGAATCTCCGCGCTGTAAATATCTTTAAACGGCCTGTTAAAAAAACCTTCTATAAATTCGGTAAGCTCAAATTTAAATGCCTGCTCTTCTTTTTCGGAAAGGTCTCCCATGCAAATTTTAATAAATTGGACGGCCATTTCTTCATAATTGTCGCTAAGAAAATTAACAAAATATTCGAGGGCCATCCTTTTTAAATCTTTAGTGAGAATGCCGACGGATCCAAAATCTATTAATCCGAGCTTTTCTTCATTTATTACAAAAATATTGCCGGGATGCGGGTCTGCATTAAAATATCCTATTATGAATATCTGCTTAAAATAATGGTTTAAAAATATTTTCAGTATATTTTTGGTGTTATAACCTCTTTTAAAAAGTTCTTCCGTATCAGATACTTTTATTCCATGGATAAAATCTTCCACCAATAAATTATTAGATATGTAATTCCAGTAAATCTGCGGTATTATGACGGAATGTTTATCCATATTGCTTCTTCTGATTTTTTCCGTATATCCCGCCTCCGTCAAAAAATTAAGCTCGCAAATTATATTTTTTTCGAATTCTCGATATAATTTATCCAGATTATCTATGTAAAACAATTCTTTAACCGGATTTCTTATAATATTCACGATAAAGTAAAGAACATCTAAATCGTTTTTAATGATTTTATCGATATCTCCTTTTTTGATTTTGACCGCCACGACGGTTCCGTCTTTAAGAACAGCCTTATGAACCTGGGCAATGGAAGCCGATGCGATCGGGTTTTCATCGAAACTGCTAAAAATCTCGTCAAGGTCCTTTCCCGTTTCCCTTTTAACGATGCCTTTAATTTCATCGAATTTAATATAATTTAGCTGAACGCTGTCCTGAAGCTTTTTTAATTCATTAATATATTTAGAGGGGAGCGTGGTCACTTCCTGAGAGAGTATCTGCCCTACTTTAATAAAAGTAGGTCCGAGCTCTTCTAACGCGTATCTCAGCCGTATTTCAGGGGGGACATTCAAGTAATCGTCAACAGGATAGGCTGCTTTAAGGTATTTTTTAAAAATAAAAAATTTAGATAAACCGATATTCGTTATGACTTGATAAAAACCATGCTTGGCAAAAATCACGGTTATCTGCCTTATCCTTTTAACCGCCCTTATAAATTTAATAAAATCAGTTATCTTCATAAAATTCGATAAACCTCAAATCTATTTCATGCTTCAAAAGATCTATGGAATATATGCTCACCGCCACACGGTCGCCCATTTTAAAAATCTTTTTGCTATGTCTTCCCTTAAGTATTTTTGTGTTATCGTTATACTCGTAATAATCATCGGCTATGGTGGAGACATGAACGAACCCTTGAATAAAAAATCCTGCTATATCGACAAAAAAGCCGAAATTTATAACATTTGTAATAAATCCTTCGTAAACCTTCTGGCTGTTTTTCTTTAAAAACTGCATCTTCTTAAATTCCGAATATTCCCTTTCCGCGTCCGTTGAGAGTTTTTCCCTTCGGGAAAGGGTGTTGGAAATCATTTTTAAATTATCATGATTAAGCCATGAAGGCATTTTGCCGGCTTCCCTGTTTTCCGAAAAAACCTCTTTATCGTTATCACTGTTGCCAAGCGCGCCTTTTCCGTTGTCATTATACAATATCCATTTAAGAATTCTATGCACCATCAGATCGGCATATCTTCTAATCGGAGATGTAAAGTGGGTATAAGATTTCAGGGCAAGTCCAAAGTGATGGATGTTGACCGGCGAGTACACCGCAATTTTCATAGACCTCAGAAATGCCTGCTCTAAAAAAGACGAAAGCGGTGTTTCTTTTAGTCTATTCAGCATTGTTTGATAGTCTTTAACATTGTCCGGCAGCTTTTCCGGAAAAGAAAATTTAAAATATTTTAATATCTTTAAAAATTCTTTTACCTTATCCTCATCGGGTTTTTCATGCACCCTGTAAATAGACGGAACTTTTTTTGACTCTATGAAGCGGGCCACGGCGCAGTTTGCGGCAATCATAAAATCCTCGATTAAATCGTGGACAAAATTTCTTGGCTCTGGAATGACCGATATGACTTCATTATCTTCATTTAATATAACCTTCCCCGATAGCGAATCAAAATCGAGACCGCCGTTTTTAATTCTTTTATCCCTTAAAATTTCGGCAAGCCTCTTCATGTTAAACAGCATATCTTTTATAGGGGACAGTTTCTCGTCTAATTCGTTAAATTCATTATCCGTCCGCGCTTTGCCCCTCTTCAAGCCCGCCGTTAAATACTTGTAAGTTTCGTTATAGGTAAGCCTTCCAAATGTTTTTATCGACCCCTTATAAATCTTTGTTCCGATTATTTTTCCTTTGTTATCGATATCCATTTCGCAAACCATCGCAAAACGGTTTTTTTTTGGAAGAAGGCTGCAAAGGTTGTTTGACAGCATTTCGGGAAGCATCGGATAAACAGTTTTAGGAAAATAAGTGGAATTGCCCCTTTTAAGCGCCTCCTTATCCAGATAGCTGCCATCCCCGACAAAATAGGAAACATCGGCTATGGCAACATAAAGTTTATAGTTATTGTCTTTTTCCGAATCTTCCAGATAAACCGCGTCGTCAAAATCTTTAGCATCTTCGCCGTCTATCGTTATAAACGGCAAACCGGTTAAATCAATCCTTTCTCCTCCTCCGCCCTCTGCCGGATTTTCTTCAAAATCTGCAGGTATTTTTTTAAGTTCTTTAACGGCGGCCTCGTCAAAAGCTATATATATATCGTATTTATTTACGATAATATCCTCTTCCGTTCCCCCCGCCTCGATATCGCCCAATATTTTATCCACTACCGCCGTTCGTGAAGAAAAATCGTCAGTATCAGGCAAAACTGCATTTACTATAGCCCCGGTTTTTAATTTATCCCTGTCTTTAAATCTATGTAAATCGAAATAGAACGAACCGTCGAATTCCGGAGCAATGGGGGTTAAAATTGCTATACTTTTTTCGATCCTTACAACTGCTTTAAAATTTTTTAATTCCCTCTTTATTATCCTTATGACCCTTCCCCGCCTGCTTTCAAATTTACCGCGCGCTTTTAGCTTTTCCCGTTTTCTCTTTTTTATATAATAAGGATTATCGGGTATTATTTTTAAGATAACGGTATCTCCGTATATCGCGTCGCCGATATCGGAATTTTTAACAAAAATATCCCCGCCTCCGCCGGAGTTGTCGCTCACAAAGGCATAGTTGCGCCTTTTTGAAAGAACTTTCCCCTGGATTAAATGTAATTTTTGGGGATACGCATATTTTTCTCCCTTGGTAAGTATCAGCTCGCCGTTTTTAACCATTAAATCAAGGATATTCTTTGCGGACGACAGCATTTTTGCCGATGTGATATTCAAATTATGCTTAATATCGGTAAAAGAGAGCGGAATGTCGGATTTTTGGGAAAATAAATAAACTATGTCTTCCTTCGTAACTGCTTTCATATATTTTTTGCGTTTCTTGTTTGAATTATGATAAAATAAAAAATCGAAGAACTTTAAATAAATAAGTATTATAATAACATCAAGTAATTATTTTTTCATTAAAAAAGATTTAGGTTAATCCAATCTAATTTACTTATGCCGGAATGGCGGAACTGGTAGACGCGCACGGTTCAGGGCCGTGTAAGATTAATCTTGTGGGGGTTCGATTCCCCCTTCCGGCACCAATGTAAGTAAAACACTAAGTAATCACGGGAGATTTTATGTTAAAAAAGGGAATAATATGTTTGCTTCCTCTTTTATTGTTAATTAATCTTATAAATATTAATAATTCTTTTGCCTATAAAAATGTCAAATCCGTCAAATCCGATAGTTCATCGAAAACTCTGCTTGATTTCACAAAAGAAAGGATTACGCGAAATTTTGAAGATATCATAACTGAACACGAAATAATAAAAATATTAAACGAAAAGGGCATTAAAAAATATTCGGCGCTGAGCTTTCCTTTTTCTAAAAAAAATCAAAAACTAAAGGTGTATTTCATTAAGATTATTAAGCCGAACGGCGATATTATTAACATCAATTTAAATAGTTTAAGGACGGTTACCGCTCCGTTTAACCCCGAAGCGCCGATATTTTCGAATCAATTATTAAAAACGGTCCAGCTTCCGGGTCTTACAAAGGGCTCTATTATCGATTATAAATACAGAAGCACGGTTATGAAGCCGTATATGAAAAATAATTTTTTTACGGAGGACTACTTCGGCGGGCTTTCGCCGTTAAAAAAATCTGTTTACAAGTTAATTATACCAAAAGGTATTCATTATCAATATGCCGAATATAAATTTAACGAAAAACCGCGCATAATTAACGGCAGTAAAGATACCGCGCTTATATGGACGATGCGGGATAGAAAAAAGATAATCCCCGAAGAATTGGGGCCGCGCGAATCCGTTATAATTCCACATGTTACGGTATCATCGGTTAAATCATGGGATGAAGTGGCGGAGTGGTATGCCCATCTTACGAAAGACCAGATAAAACCGGGTGTTAATCTTGCTAAATTTATAAAAAAATTGACAGAATCAAAAGAAAGAAAATTAGAAAAGATTAAAGCCGTATATAATTTCGTGGCAAAAAAAATCAGGTATGTCGGATATGAATTCGGCATCGATGGATATAAGCCAAGCAATGTCAATTCTATTTTTAAAAATAGGTTAGGCGACTGTAAGGACCATGCAACCCTGTTCGCATCGATGTTAAACCGGATAGGCGTTAAAGCATACCCTGTCCTTATTCCCACAACCGAAATTCCCGATATGAATCCCGTTATGCCGACGCCGTTCGTATTCGACCACGAAATAACGGCAATAAAGCTTAAAAACGGCAAGTTTATGTTTGCGGATACAACATCCAATGTAACAACCTTCGGCGATCTTCCCCCGATGGATCAGGGCAGAAATGTTCTAATAATTGCCGGCGGCAAGGGCATAACGGCAAAAACCCCTATATTCCCCGCCGAAAAAAATAATATATCAACAAAAGAATACGCAACCGTCAAAAGCAACGGAAGTCTATCCGTAAAAACAACCCTTATTTACACTGGGGCTTACAATATGTATAAAAGATATTTATATTCATCGACATCAAAAAGAAAGAAAAGGGACGGCGTCTTAAAAGATATTCTTAACATAACTCCAAATGCTAAACTAACGGGATATTCTTTTGAAAACGGCAACAGCCTTTCCAAGCCGTATATCGAAAAAATTTCCTTTTCCGCCAAAAATTATTCAGAAAAAAACGGACGGCTTGCCATAATAAGACTTCCCCTCAGAACAAGGACAATATTATCCCAACTAACAGCCCTTAATTACAGAAAGTATTCTTTAAGGATCGGATATAATTTTTCGGAAAACTCTGTCGTAAGTTTAAAATTTCCAAAAAATTACAGGCCGGGTTTTATTCCTAAAGATATAGAAATCAAAAATACCGTCGGGACTTTCAAAACAAGTTACACGGTTAAAAATAACAGGATTATATTCAGATCGCTTTTTAGCGTCAACGGCTATAAAATTCCTGTAGAAAACTATTTAAAGGCAAAACATTTGTTTAATGCTGCGATAAAAAACCTGAAAGATCAGATATTAATATTTAATGAATCCAAACGATAATACAGACAACGCACGGACCGGTAAAACCGATAACAAAAATCTATCGGTTCATAATAATTGGTTTAAGGAAATTTCTACCCGAAAAGCCCTCGATATTGGTTTGGTTCAGGTTTACACAGGCAACGGCAAAGGAAAAACAACGGCTGCATTAGGGCAGGCTTTGAGAGCAAGCGGCCATAACTTAAAATCGGTAATAATCCAGTTTTTAAAGGGCGGTTCGTATTCGGGAGAGTTTAAAGCAATAGAAAAATGCCTCCCCCTAATTAAGATTTATCAAGTCGGCAGGCCATTTTTTATCGATAAAAAAAATATTCCGCAAAAAGATATAGAACTTAACAGGGAAGGTCTAACCCTCGCCGAAAACATTGCCGCGGGCAAAAACGATATAAGCATTTTGATTTTAGATGAAATAAATGTCGCTTTAAATTTGGGAATAATAAAAACGGAGGAAGTTATAAACTTAATAAAAAATAAAAGACCCGATATAGAATTAATACTGACGGGAAGAAATGCCCCCAGAGAAATAATAGACGCGGCTGATTTGGTTACCGAGATGAATGAAATCAAACACTATTATTCTAAAAATATTCCGTCTAGAACTGGAATAGAAAAATAATAAAACGAGGGTTCATTTTTTTATTGACAAATTATTTTTAAATAACTTATAATGTTTCAAGTAAAATAAAACGAGCGTTCATTTTAAAAAATAAAGATGAGTTCAATAAAGGAAAATATAGCAAAAAAGAAGATATTTGAATTTTGCATAAAAGAATTTGCAAGGGCAGGTTATGCAAATGTAAGCATTAGAAATATATCGAAAGGCGCCGGCATAAGCATAGGAGCAATATATTACTATTTTTCTTCCAAAGAACAGATAGGACAATTTTTATACGATAAGACTACGGAAATTATTTTAAATAAAATCAGGTTAGGCGTTCAAAAAGCTCCGAATGACAAAGAGGCGTTAAGATCAATTATATATAACTTATTCGATATGTCGGAAAAAGAACCGCATCTAATGGAATTTATTCTCTATGTTAAGCACAAAGAATTTTTGCCTGATGCCCCGCCGATATGCTCTTCAAAACCTTTTGAATTTATAAAGAATTTTATTAAGAAAAAGATCGACAGCGGGGTTTTTAGAGATATGGATATCGTCATCGCATCGGCTTTAATAATGGGGCCTGTTATCAGAATAATCCAACTGCGGATGGATAACATTTTAAAAAATGACATAAGATTATACACCGAATCTTTATTAAACGGCATCGTTAAATCTATATTTAAAGAACGGGCTTGAAATATTTCTATTATATAAATTAGGAACAATAAATGAAATTTCGCAAATGTTTTTACGGCCTAGCCGTGGCCAAGGCGCAATATTTCTTGGTTTTCCCCTTGTTAATTATCTTTCTGATTGATATCGGATATGCTCATAACGCGAGCGCGTTAAATTTTAAAGTCGGAAGGTCGCCTTACGGGCTTGCCGTAGGAAAGAAAGATAATATTTATGTTGCCATCGGCGGATTTTTAAATGTGATTAAGCTTAACGAAAAAGGAAAGATAATTAAGAATATGAAAGCGGATTTTGCCCCGTCTGGGGTCGTAATAAATAAAAACGGGTATATTTATGTTACGACAGGCATTGGATATGTAGTAAAGCTCGGCAGAACCGGAAAAATCATTAAGAAGGTTAAGGTTGGAATGATTCCTGCCGGAATCGCGATAGGTCCGGATGGGGATATTTATGTTGCATCGATCCACTCTAAGACCGTCACGAAATTAAACCCATCGCTTAAGATATTAAAGGTTTTTTACGCGGGAATTGCCCCTTACGGTTTAGCTTTAAACGGGAACGGCGATATTTATGTTACGAATTTTTTAAATAAAGGAACCGTTACCGTTTTAAATAAAAGCGGAAAGATAGAAAAAATATTTAAAGCTCAAAGAAAGCCGGAGGGTATTGCTATAGGTCCGGCGGGTAATATTTATGTTACAAACGGGTTAAGCGACAGTGTATTAAAATTCGATAAAACCGGAAAAATTTTAAAGACATTTCATGTGAAAGGCGCGCCGTACGGAATTGCGTTAAGCACTTCGGGAAATATGTTCATATCCTGCATATATTCTAATAATGTCGTCAAGTTGAGCCATGCGGGAAAGATTCTAAATACTTACGCAACAGGGATGAACCCTAACTTCATAGCAATAGACAATAAAGGCAATGTCTGGACGGCAAACTGGGGGGACGGTACGGTAACTAAAATTGCAGGCGCAACAAAAGGAATAGAGTTTTTCCCGTATAAAGGACCAATTTGGCAGGAAAGTTTTTAATTTTAATATATTAAAATTATAAAAGGAGGCTTGAAATGGCTGAAGAAAAAAATTTAGAAAATGTAAAACCGGATGAAACATTAGATGTGTTGGGTGAAACATGCCCTATTCCCGAAGCTATGGCTCATAAAAAGCTCACCAAAATGAAAGTAGGACAGGTGCTGGAGGTTTACACCGATCATTCTGCGGCGGTTGAAAACTCGTTTCCGTCCATGCTCAATAAATTAAATTATCCTTACTGCGTAACAAAAACAGGTCCGGGCGAGTTTACTATCAAAATTAAAAAAACATCTTAAATAATTCAGTTATAATTTAATAATTTTATTTTAAATAAAGGGGGCATTATATTATGAATCCTTATTTTCTCGAATATACCATAATAGGTATTGCAGGATTAATTTTTGGCGCGGCGCTCGAAAGGGGAAGAATGTGTTTTGTTCTTGCCACAAACAACATGTTCATGGCAAGAGATACAAAAATATTGGAAGGTATTTTATGGGCTTTTGGAATTTCTGTTCTTGCTTTCGGCATTATAGAATCGCTTGGAATCGTTCCTGTACAAGCCGCTGTTGCGGGCGTATTTCCTTCGGGATGGTATGATTTGGCCGGCGCACTTTTTTTTGGATTCGGCATAGGACTTTGCGGCGCATGCATGAGCGGTTTGATATTCAGGGCGAGTTCAGGATTTACGCAAAATTGGATGCAATTATTTGGAATATTGGTAGGAATGATAATCTTTGCATTCTTGATTTTTCCATTAACTAATTTTCTTTACTGGATTTTGCATACTATACCATGGCTTACTATAAAACCCGGCCTTTCCGATTATATTCCTCATGAGTGGTTTGGAAATGCCGTATGGGGACCCTTTGTCGTAGCTTTAATTTTTGGCGGTCTTTTCCTTGGTTTAGGGTTGTACCTTACTAGAAGAAGATTTACGAAGATTAGTAAGGAACGGGGTGAGAATTATAAAGAGCCTGTCATAACATGGGATATGTTAAAATTTAAAGAGGCTTATTCCCCGAGATTGGGCGGATTATTGTTTGCCGTCGTTGCAGTTATGGTTCTTTTAGTCTCATATTTTACCGTACATAAAGTGGCCTACATGGGCGTTACCACTCCTTACGGCAGTTTCGACACATACATTTTGGCTCCTTTCATAAATTTATATACCACGGTCGGTCATTATAAAGCCTCATTTTTACCGAAAATATCGTCAAATTGGTTTCAAATAGTCCCCGTAGCTATTCCGATGACCTTGCTTGTTATAACCACATTCGCCGGTGCCACGACCACAGCTATTTTAGGAGGAGAATTTAAATGGAGAGTGCCGAAAAGGAAAATAATGTTTCTTCAAAATTTTATCGGCGGCATTTTTACGGGCGTGGGCGCAAGAATAGCGTTAGGGTGCAATATCGGAACTCTATGGTCCGGGTTTTTAATGTTTTCATGGGCAGGGGCGTTATTTTTACCAACGCTGGTTCTCGGAATGTATCTTGCCCTTAAGTTTCAACAGGCGATATGGTAATAAAACATTAAATATTAGTACTTTAGTACTAAGGAGGATTTAAATGGCTGCAGTTAACATGAAAAAAAGAAAAAATCATAACTGGTGCGGTATAACATTTTTAGCTTTCTATGGATTATTTACTATATACGCATCATTTTTGTTATCTTCTTTAAATAAAGGTAAGGTCATAGGAAAATTATCCGATGAAGCCGTTGCCGGAATAAAAGAGAGTTTTATCCTGTGGGGTATAATCATGATTATAGGCGCTATTCTTCTTTTAATAAGAGAATATGTCTTGAAATCCGGGCAGGAAGAGGTTAAGGATACGGAAAGCGGCGTGTCTCCGCATTATTAAAATTCCCTTACAGATAATATATATATAACATTCGAGGATTTTTAAATGAAACTTGCAATTTTAATAACAACAGATAAATATAAGGGTCATGTCGAAAATATTATAGGCAGCGCTAAACATTTGGGTTATGAAATAAAATGCTTTATAATGGATGATGGAGTAAACTTATTAAACGATAAAAATTTTGTCGGCAAATTAAAAGAAGCCGGTTCGGATGTCTCGCTTTGCGAATATTCGTGCAGCATTAGAAGCATACATGAAAAGGTTGAAGGTTTCTTGTATGCTTCTCAATACGAAAATGCAAGCATAATAAATGCATTAACATACGAAGACAGGCTTTTGGTTTTCTAATGTAGGAGGTAAATAAAATGACTAAAAAAATTGCGGTTTTTACCCGCGACAGGCAGGCTGAAGCGCTTAGAATGTCGGGAGGGCTTACGCTTCTTGACGATAAAGTTGAAGTATATGTTCTCGATAGAAAGCTTGAAGATAATAAGAACATAGCCAAGCATCTCGATATGGTTCAAAATATGCTTGAACTTCCCGTTTTTACAAATTGCAGGGACAACCCTTTCGAATATTTGACAAATGAAGAATTGGCAAATAAAATGCTTGAATTCGACGTAGTTATACCTTATTAATTAATTATAAAGAATAAATGTAAAGAGTTTGGAGAGCTAAATATGAAAATACTTCATGTATTAAAAAGAGAACCGTCAAAAACGGAAACCGAAATTATCGATATCCATTCCAAATCTTATGATACAAGCGTTATTAGGCTTTACGAAGACGGCATCGACTATAACGGCTTCTTAAAGGATGTATTTAAATATGATAAGGTATTTTGTTGGTAGTTTAAAAGATTATCATTATAATATATAATTAATATATATTATAATAAATTTAATGTAATACTACTAAATAGGAGAAAAGATTATGAAAAAGATTATTCTTTTGAGTTTATTTTTTTTGCTGTCCGCCGCGGGTGTTTCTTATGCTCATGAAATGATGAACAAAGGACACATGGGTGCAGGCTGCCTTGGAACCTTTAACCGGACGTTGGCGCAAAAGGCTTATGAAGCGCTGAACCCTCATCATGTCGGTCCAAAACCGAACGCCGTCGGAGTAGTGGGCGTCCCCCAAATTATGGCGCCGGTGCTTTACAAAGAGTATGTCGTAGAACACAACCCGAAACACTATTTTCTTTTAGATGTAAGAGAGCATGCCGCATTTGTGAAAATGGGTCATATTGCCGGCGCCCATAATATTCCCCTGCAGGTGCTTTTTACTCCAAAGTATTTAGAGATGCTTCCAAAAAACCATACAATTATCAGCATCTGCTATGTCGGGCAGTGGGAATCGATGGCTGCATCGCTGTTAAAGGTAATGGGCTATAATGTTAAAATATTAAGGTTCGGCATGTCTTCATGGAATCCCAAAATAGACTTGCTTCACCGGAATAAAGTAATGTTTGGAAACTTTCCGCTTGTTCATTAATTTAGAAAGGGACATATACAATCTTATGTGTTTATGTTATACTGTTAAAAATTGGTTAATATAAGTACGATTATTATTAAAATTAATTTTAAATCAATTAAAAAAGGAGATTATAGGTACGATGAAAAAATTTATTATCAGTACTGTTTTTACCGTCGCCGCAGCTTTCATATTCATGGTCAGTTTTAGCATGGTTTCAGGCATAAATAACAGTTATGCTTTGCAAGGCAGTCAACAGGCTACCAGCGGTAAGATAACGGCTAAAAAAAATTCAAAGACTAAAAATAACGAAAATAAGTCAAAAAAGAAATTAAATAAAATGGGCGCCGGTTGCTTATAATCATCTATAATCTTTATTTAAACCTGCCCCACGGCTTTAATTAAAGCTTAAAAGCTCCGATAAAAATTATTTATCGGAGCTTTTTGTTTTTTAAAGAACTTACTCATTATAACTAACGGCTTAATATAAATTATTATTATTTATTGATTTTTTAGGCGGTTATATTATATAATTTATTTTTTTCAAATTAAATAAAATTAAAACAACAGTTAACAGTCCCTTATTTAGGAGGCAATTTTTAATGAAAGTTAGCATAATTGGAGCAGGCAGGTTGGGAGCAACTCTGGCTTACACTCTAACCCTTAAAGATATTGTGAGAGAGGTTACCTTAATCGATATTAACCATAATTTATCGAGAGGCGAAATGCTTGACATCTCCCATGGAATATCGCTTACAGGATACACAAGGGTTAAAACTGCGGATTACGATTCGGTCAAGGATGCGGATATCATCGTTATAACAGCGGGGATTCCCAGAAAACCCGGCGAATCGAGGCTTGATTTAAATAAAAAAAATGTTCATATATTGAAAGATATTGTCGCCAACATATCCAAATACAATAAAACCGCTATTCTATTCGTTGTTTCTAATCCCGTTGATATAATGACCTATGTTACTTATAAAGTTTCCGGTTTCGAAAGAAAAAGGGTATTCGGCATGGGGACAATGCTTGATACGACAAGGCTTCGTTCCGCCATAGGCTCATATTTCGATTTAAATCCCAAAGATGTCGATATAATGTTTCTGGGGGAACACGGGGATAGCATGACGCCGGTATTTTCTCTTGCAAGCATTAACAGCGTACCTTTGAGCGCAATTCCAGGTTATAATAAAGAAAAGCTTGAAGAGATAGCCGAACATTCAAGAACCTGCGCCGCCGAAGTCATCGCCCTTAAAGGCGGAACAATATTTGCCCCTGCCGTCGTAATGGCCGAAATTATCGAATCGATGGTAAAAGACAGAAGGCAGATAATGCCGCTTTCCGTTTATCTTGAAGATTACTACGGGATTGACGGAATATATACCGGCATTCCGGCTATTCTTTCGAAAGACGGCATAGAAAAAGTAATAAAGCCGCCGTTAAATGAAAAAGAAATAGAGGGGTTAAAGAAATCCGCATCCGTAATTCAAAATGCGATAAAAGACTTACGGGACGGCAGGTTTATAGATTAACCCGGGGCGCTACTTAAATATACTCTAATGTAAAATTTTACAATACTGCATTCTAAATAATCAAGCCTATTTTAACGACACATGCCGAAGTGGTGGAACTGGTAGACGCACCGGACTCAAAATCCGGCGAGGGCAACCTCATGGGGGTTCGATTCCCCCCTTCGGCACCAACTTGCAACCCCTTTATTTTCGACATATAATGCAACTGCTTCCTTTAAGTTTTACACAAAATTAACTAAAAATACTATAATTTTGCCCTCAAATACTGCTTAGGCCATTCTATATCAACGCCGAGCTTATGTGCCGCGTGTAAGGGCCAGTAAGGGTCTCTTAATAACTCTCTGCCCATCTCGACCATATCAGCAGTTTCCGAACTTATTATAAAATCGGCAAATTCCGGCTTTGTAATAAGCCCTACGCCCGAAACCGCAATCCCCGCCTTTTCCCTGATCTCTTTTGCAAAGCCAAGTTGATAGCCAAAATATATATTCATTTTTGCGGTTGGCGAAATTCCGCCTGAAGAACAGTCGATAAGAGAGACTCCGTTTTTCTTAAGCATCTTAGCTAATGCTACGGATGATTCTAAATCAAAGCCGCCGTCTACCCAATCAACCGCCGAAATCCTCACAAAAATAGGTTTGTTTTTTGGCCAGTTTCCGCTTTTTATAGCTTCTATTATCTCTAATAGCAGCCT
Source organism: bacterium (assembly GCA_021831025.1). GTDB lineage: Bacteria > SZUA-79 > SZUA-79 > Acidulodesulfobacterales > Acidulodesulfobacteraceae > Acidulodesulfobacterium. Next base: position 19,762 of record JAKBNN010000021.1, read on the forward strand.
TGCCCTGTTTTCAAGGCTTCCCCCATATTTATCCTTTCTTTTATTTGAAACAGGGGATAAAAACTCGTTTATTAGATACCCGTGCGCCGCATGTATTTCTATGACATCAAACCCCGCCTTATCGGCATTTTTTGCGCCGTTTGCAAAATCTTTTACAACCTTTTTAATATCATCCTCATTCATTTCTTTTGGAACGGGATAACCTGTATCAAACGGAATTGTGCTTGGCGCAAGAACCTGCCACGCCCCTTCTTCCTGTTTTAACGGCTTCTCTCCCAACCAAGGAGCGTTTGTCGAAGCCTTTCTCCCCGCATGCGCCAGCTGAATTCCCATTACCGACCCGCATAACTTGCAAAAATTTATTACAGGCTTAAAAGCCTCAACCTGTTTTTCATTCCAGATACCTGCATCATAGGGACTAATTCTGCCCTCTGGACTCACGCCGGTTGCTTCTACTCTAATAAGCCCGACGCCGCC
>JAKBNN010000027.1 GCA_021831025.1 bacterium
CATGACGGTAATTATTTTGCCACACCCGAAATAATAGGCGATCTGAACAAAAACGATAAAATAATTTTTAAATATTGCGAGCCTGACGGGGAATTAACCGATAATTCTAATCCGAACGGCTCGCTTTATAATATAGCAGGTATTTCAAATAAAAAATTTAATGTAATGGGGCTTATGCCCCACCCTGAAAGGTCATCCGAAAAACTTCTCGGCAGCGAGGACGGGGGTTATATCTTTAAATCGATAATAAAATATATAAGAGAAAAATAATAAAATGGCAATCAAACCAAAAGTAAAAAAGCGGCCGCTTGCAAAAAAACGGGGTAAGAAGCTCGTTGAAAAGGAAAAGGAAAATTATAAGCTATTCGGTTTATCGTTAGATGAGTACAAAAAGATAAATGAACTGTTAGGACATGAACCGGACGATTTTGAACTTGGAATATTTTCGGCAATGTGGTCGGAACACTGCTCTTATAAAAGTTCAAAGGTTTATCTTAAAACGTTGCCCACGAAAGGAGGCAAGATCGTCATAGGACCGGGTGAAAATGCGGGCGCCGTGGACTTTGGCGGCGGAGATGCGCTTATTTTTAAAATGGAAAGCCATAATCATCCCTCCTTTATAGAACCGTTTCAAGGGGCCGCCACGGGCGTCGGCGGTATTATGAGGGATATTTTTACGATGGGCGCCCGCCCGCTCGCAAATCTTAATTCATTAAGGTTTGGAAGTTGTTTTAATCCGAAAACGCCTTACTATGTTTCCGAAGTCGTCAAAGGGATTGGGTTTTACGGAAATTGCATGGGCGTTCCGACCGTAGGTGGGGAAGTTGTTTTTGACGAATGTTATAATGACAATATATTGGTAAACGCTTTTACTATAGGAATAGTAAAAAAAGACGGAATATTTTTATCTTCAAAATGCGAGGTTGGAAATATTGTCGTTTATGTCGGTTCCGCAACGGGGATGGATGGGATACACGGGGCAACAATGGCTTCCGAGGAGTTTGACTCAAAAAAGAACAAAAAGAGGAGCACGGTGCAGGTCGGGGATCCTTTTACGGAAAAGCTATTATTGGAAGCCTGTCTTGAGGCAATGGATAAAAAACTCATAGTTTCCATTCAAGATATGGGAGCGGCCGGCATTACGAGCTCATCCTTCGAAATGGCCGACAAGAGCGGACACGGTATGATTATTAACCTTGACGCTTTTCCTTTGCGGACGCCCAACATGACTCCCGTCGAGATTATGCTTTCGGAATCTCAGGAAAGGATGCTTCTTGCCACAGGAAGACAAGATTTCGACGCGTTAAACGGGGTTTTTGACAAATGGGGTTTAAACTGCGTTAAAGTGGGTGAAGTTATAGGCGAAAAGATAATAAAATTCTATTATAATTCTAAACCTTATAAGTCTTTCGATGTAGGCATGGTCGTGAATGGTCCCGCATATAACAGGCCTAAAATAAAACCTGAATATTTACAAAAAATATTACCTATAAAAATTAATAATTATAAGGTTCCGAAAAATTTAAACGAAGTGGCAAAAAGGTTGATAGCCCATCCCAATATAGCGTCAAAAAGGCCGGTTTTTACCCAATATGATTACTCCATAGGTACAAATACCGTTATTCCGCCTGGTTTTTCGGCGGCGGTTTTAAGGGTTAAAGGCTGTAACGAAGCAGGCAAAGACGACAGGAACGATAAGAATAAGGGATTTTTATTGAATGTTAGCGGCAATTCCAGATATGCTTACCTGAACCCGTATATGGGAGGCGTCCTTGCCGTAGCGGAATGCGCCAGAAATATTGCAGCCTGCGGCGGAACCCCTGTTGCCATAACCGACTGTCTTAATTTTGCAAGTCCGGAAGACCCTGAAGTTATGTGGCAATTTAGCGAAGTAGTTAAAGGCATTAAAGACGCCGCCATAAAACTAAATACGCCCGTTATAAGCGGGAATGTCAGCTTTTATAACGAAACCGCAAAAAAGGAAACCGGCAAAACCATAATTTCTAAAATCTATCCTACGCCGGTAATCGGTATGGTTGGATTTATAGAAGATGTCAATAATGCCGTAACGTCGTATTTTAAAGATGAAGGCGATGAAATTTTTTTACTCGGCAAACTTAAGGGGGATTTGAGCGGCAGTTTATATATGGATTTAGTCCATAAAGATTTTTATCAAAAACCGGCAGGCATCGATTTAGACTATGAAATAAGCCTTCAAAACTGTATAAGGTCATTGATAAATAGCGGCATGGTGAAAAGCGCCGCGGATATTAGCGAGGGGGGTATTTTTACCGCTTTAGCCGAAAGCTCTATTACAAACCCTGATAAAATTCTGGGATTTACGGTGGGTTTAAATATTAAAGAATTAAGGAACGACGAGATTTTGTTTTCCGAATTCGAGCAGGCTTTCATCATAACCTCAAATAGCATTGCTAAGCAAAAATTATTAAAGGCGGCGGGTAATTTTAATGTAAGTTTATTAAAAATAGGCGCTGTCGGCAAAGATGTGATGAAAATTAATAACACAATAGAACTAAAAAGTGATACAATAAAAAAGGGTTATGATTCTGCTTTAGAAAAAGTTATGTATAGGGGAATAAATCCTTTAAAATAAAGGAAGGGGTATTTTAAATGGACGAGGCTAAAGAAGAATGCGGCGTATTTGGCATATATAACCATGAAGAAGCTCCAAATATTACATATCTGGGGTTATATGCTCTTCAACACAGGGGTCAGGAGTCCTGCGGTATTGCATCATCCGATAATAGAAACATATACTTTCATAAAAGTTTAGGGCTGGTAAACGATGTTTTTAAAGAAAATACCCTTTCCCAGTTAAAAGGTAAAAATGCCATAGGGCATGTCAGATATTCGACATCAGGCGAAACGCTTCTTAAAAACGCTCAACCCTTGGTTGCCGACTACTATTACGGGTCAATCTCCGTGGCACACAACGGGAACTTAACAAATGCGCATGTGATAAAGGAGGAACTAGAGGAAAACGGCTCGATATTTTCCTCTACATCGGATACCGAAGTCGTAATCCATTTAATTGCCTCGTCAACCGAAAGCCTTCTTATAGACAGGGTGGTCAGCTCGCTAAAAAGACTTAAGGGCGCGTATTCCTTTCTTTTTCTTTCGGAAAAAGAGGTGATAGCGGCAAGAGACCCGTTCGGCTTTAGGCCGCTTGTCATGGGAAACCTTAACGGCTCCGTTGTTTTTGCATCGGAAACATGCGCTTTAGATTTGATAAATGCCGTTTATTTAAGGGATGTCGAACCCGGAGAGGTAATATTGGTTGACGGCGAAGGGATTAAAAGCATATTTCCCTTTGAAGAAGAAAAAAAATCGCGATGCGTATTCGAACTGATATATTTTGCAAGACCGGACAGCCTTTTTAACGGAAAGTCCATTTATAAACTTCGCATTCAAATGGGCATGGAACTCGCAAAAGAAGCTAATGCCGATGCCGACATAGTGATACCGGTTCCGGATTCCGGCGTTCCGGCTGCTTTAGGATTTGCCAAGGAATCCGGTATCGACTTCGAGATGGGTTTTACAAGAAACCACTATGTGGGTCGAACCTTTATAGAACCCAAAAGGGCTATAAGGCATTTCGGCGTTAAGGTTAAGCTAAACCCGGTTTTGGATGTTATAAAAGGAAAAAGAGTGGTTGTCGTGGACGACTCCGTCGTAAGAGGCACCACATCGAAAAAGATTGTGGATATGCTAAAACTCGCCGGAGCAAAGGAGATACACCTTCGCTTAAGTTCCCCGATGGTGACGGCTCCCTGTTTTTATGGAATCGACACCCCCGTTAAAGACGAACTTATAGCATCAAAATATAGCGAAAAAGAGATTAATGCTAAACTTGGCGCCAGTTCGACAAGATTTTTATCGTTAGACGGCTTAAGAAGGGCGGTCTGCGCCGAAATGAACTTTTGCGAAGCCTGTTTTTCCGGTATCTATCCGCAGGCAATTTATATGGAAACTCAAGAAAACAGGCAGCTTAAGCTGTTCAGTAAAGAGATTTTTTAAGCCTTAACCGTGTAAGTTTATGGAAAACATAAAAGAAAAAATTTTAACGGCGATAAAGTCCCTTTGTTACGAAAAGAAGGAGTTTACATTAGTTTCAGGTAAAAAAAGCAATTTTTATATCGATTTAAGAAGAATTTCCTTTGACGGCAAATACTTATATCACATCGGTAAACTGCTTTACGAATACATTAAAAGTCATCCGGATTTAAAATTTTCGGTTGTTGCCGGCGTTCCGATAGGAGGCTTGCCGCTTGTGTCCTCGACTATTATTGCCGGTTTTTTAGATGATAATCCTTTAAAATCGGTCGTTATCAGAAAAGAAAAAAAGGTTCACGGCAAAGGGAACCTTATCGAACCAGTGCAATTTTTGTCTAAAGGTTCCAATATCCTAATCATAGAAGATGTCGTTACTACGGGGGGTTCTATTCTAAAGGCGGTAAAAAGCGCAAGGGACGAAGGTTATAAAATTACCGATGCTTTATGCATAGTCGATAGAAATGAGGGCGGAAAAGAGAATTTAAAAGAAAACGGCGTTATGCTTCATTCTATATTCTTAAGAAGCGATATCGAATAAAATGTTAAATTTAGTTAATTTATTAATAAGCCATGATTAGAGAGAGCCAAAATAAACATAACTTGCCCGCGGCTTTTTTTATTTTAATTCTGCTTGTGTTAATTTCATCCCTCGATTTTTCCGGGTGCTCTTTTGCCCCGTTATCTAAACCATACATGTATAACAGCCGAGTTCTTCCGGGTAAATTCAGCTATAAGGCATCCTTAAAGAAATGGACGAGAAAAGCGGACATTTATAACAGGTTCAACACCGTAATGTTTCTCAGGGCCACATTCTTTAATGCCCCGTTCAGGTATGCTTACGCAATGGAATATGCAAAATATTATATGTTAACCCAAAAAGCCTTTAAGGAAAAACTTAATAAGTCATATTCAAATCTTAACAAGCATATCGGCTTTTTTGTTTCGGTTTATACTCCTCAAAAAGATTATAACAATTTAGATTCCATTCGTTCGATATGGTTAGTCTATTTGATAAATAATAAGGGAGAGAGCGTATTACCGCTCAGTATAAAGCCTGCGCAGCAAAAAAGAGTATTTTTAAAGACATTTTTCCCCTATGTTACCGACTGGTCAAAGCAATATATAATTAAATTTCCAAGATATTATAATAAAAAAAATAAAAAGTTATTAATAAGCCCCGCTACCAAATGGATTAAACTAATCATTACGGGAGTGAACGGGAGAGCCGTTTTAAAGTGGGATTTTAACGATTGATTATTACCTGCACAGATGAAATACCTTAAAATATCCGTTTTAATTTAATGCCATACATACCATGACGCATTTTAATGTTCTAATTATAGGTTCCGGAATAGCGGGTCTTTCTCTTGCAAATAGGTTCGGCGAAACGGTTTCCGTCGGCATATTTACAAAAAAAGAGGAAGCGGAATCCAACACAAATTACGCTCAGGGGGGGCTTGCCGCCGTTATGAATCTTACCAAAGATTCTTATGAAAAGCATGTAAAAGATACATTAGCCGCAGGCGACGGTTTATGCGACGAGGATGTCGTCAGAATGGTGGTGGAAGAGGGGCCGGGTGTCGTACGCGACCTTTTAGACTGGGGGGTTAATTTTGCGAAACACAAAGAAAACAATGAGGAATTTGATTTAGGACGAGAAGGCGGGCATTCCGAAAGAAGGGTCCTTCACGCGGGGGACATCACCGGAAGGGAGATAGAAAGGGCATTAGTCGATACATCAAGAAAAAAGCCGAATATAAAAATATTTGAGAATCATATCGGGGTCGATTTGATAACGACGCATAAGCTTAAAGCCGAAAGAGAGAGGAAAAACAGGATTTTAGGGGCATATTTTTTAAATAAAAATATCAATAAGATTATAACGGTGAGCGCGGATGTTGTCGTTTTGGCAACAGGCGGCGCAGGAAAGGTTTTTCTATATACATCTAATCCCGATATATCCACCGGCGACGGTGTTGCAATGGCAAAAAGGGCAGGCGCGAATATTGCCAATATGGAATTTTATCAGTTTCATCCAACCATACTATACCACCCTGAGGCTAAATCTTTCCTGATATCCGAGGCCTTAAGGGGAGAGGGCGGGGTTTTAAGGCTAAAAGACGGAACGCCCTTTATGGATAAGGTTCACCCTTTAAAGAGCTTAGCCCCGAGGGATATTGTGGCAAGGACGATTGACTTCGAATTAAAAAGAACGGGGGACGATTGCGTATATCTTGATATGACCCACAAAAGCAGGGAATTTTTAGAGAAAAGGTTTCCGGATATATTTAAAACGACTTTAAGTTTCGGCATAGATATGTCGAAGAAATGGATTCCGGTCGTTCCTGCCGCCCATTATCTTTGCGGTGGGGTGTTGACCGACAAAAAAGGACTTACATCGCTCGGCAATTTATATGCAATCGGCGAGGTAGCCTGCACGGGTCTTCACGGGGCAAACAGGCTTGCAAGCAATTCACTTTTGGAAGGATGCGTTTTTGCAAAAAAGGCTTATGAGGCAACAGTCCCGATGTTTAAAAAAGACGAGGGGTTTGGCAAGGGCAAGGCAAGAGCGGTTTCGGGCATGGATATGTATAGCGGTGAGCCTGTTACGCTGCCGGAGTGGAAAGATTTTGGGCTGGAGGTAGCGGACGAACTAATAGTTATAACGCATAACTGGGATGAACTCCGGCGCGCTATGTGGAACTATGTGGGCATTGTCCGTTCAAACAAAAGACTTGAGAGGGCAAAAAGAAGGATAGACAACCTCATAGCCGAAATCAAGGAATACTACTGGAATTTTAAAATATCTCCGGATTTATTGGAATTAAGAAACATAGCCGAGGTTGCAAACCTTATAATCACTTCCGCAGCCTTAAGAAAAGAATCGAGAGGAACACACTACAATATCGACTATCCCTATAAAGACGATACTGCGTTTAAACACCCCACGATACTTTAATTAATTAACTTTAATCCAACTATTTCTCGTTCTTCCATTTTATTTATTCTCTGCCTGTAATTTCGTTAAAATTTCACAAAAATTTAATAGAATTGAAACAATTCCGTCATAATTTTGTAATATAAATATGATATAGTGGATTTAAATAAATCAAATCAACATTAAACTAAAGCTAAATTAGGGGGTGTTTATTATGAAAAACAATTTTAATATTTTTTCTCTTTTTAAATCAAAGCAAAACAGGCTTCTAAGAAAGCAAAAAAGCTATAAGCAAATTATGAAGGAAATATCTAAAAGAATAAAGGAACAGAAGGATTTTGAGGATTTATATATACAGCTTATGAAAATAAAAGCGTGCGCCTCTCTTAAAAAGGCGGGAATAAATGTAGAAAGATTATAAACTAAGAACCGATACCCGCAATTTTGGGCAATTCCCCTCCTATGTAGGAGGGGAATTAAATCTATCAAATAAATCCCAAATTATAAATTACAGGTTATGACTGGCAGGGAACTAGATAAAAGCCGTCAATATTGTCATTTATCGAATATACCATATAATACGAATAGCTATCAACTGTTGCGCCGTTTGAATAAACATAATCGACGGCGCCGAGAGGTAAGATATATTCGTTATTTGGAACATCAAAGCTTGGCTGTGAGAAATTAGGATTGGTAGTTGCGCTGTTATCGCACGCAGGTGTATAAGTTACAGGCGTGCCGACGCTGCCGGGTCCAACGGCTGTTCCTGCAGCATAATTAAGCCACCACGAGTTTGATGGGATGGTAGTAAGGCCGACAGTGATAGGATTACCGAAATTATACATAGTACCGGATCCGTAACCACTTGCCGGCATTTGATAATTTGGTAAAGTCAAAAACGGGTTTTCGTAAGGATTATTTCCGGGGGCATTAGCCGCCGGCGCAGTTCCTAAAAATGTTACAGTTCCGGCGGCGGTTTTGGTGGCCCCGGTAACCGTAACATAAGACGATAAATCGTTATTCACCAAATTCTTTGAAAGCTGGGTCGTCAAGCCTTCCCCCAGTGAGCCGACCACGCCCTGCGAAGCCGCTTTGTTTGCCGAGCCCGTTAAATTTACGAACTTAGGCAGGACGACAGCCGCCAAAATGCCTATCAGCAAAATGACCATAACCAACTCGATAAGGGTAAACGCCCCGCTGTCATATATAACCCTTAAGCCTTTTCTCCTTGTTAAACCATGAGATTTGCTTCTCATAAATTATCCTCCATAAAAAATAATAAAAATAAATTTCACATTAAACTTGCCAAATTATATTAAATAATAAATAAACATAAAATATGATGGTTTTATTATACACCCGATTATTTTAAAAATCAAATAAAAATTTATATATTAGACCCTAATTTACCGATAGAAATTAATAAATTGACCTCAAAAGATTAAAGACTCTGGATTACCGCTTCGCCATCTTCGCCCGCGTTTTCGGCATGCAAAAACAATCGTGCGGGCGAAAATATGTGTCTGACGACACTCGTGAAGTTTCTTTGAAACTTTCCCGCTTACGCGGGAATGACACCCGTTGGGCGAAACGTTTAATATCCTCAATGTCCCAATCCGCTTCAGCGGGAATCCAGAAAATAAATTTTCTATCGGCAATTTTGGGTTAGAACTAAAGCCTGTAAATATTTTTGATATAATGTATTATATTAGCATAGAATAAAATAAAAAATAAAAAAATTAAAATTGCATGGGGAGGCATTCTTTATGATTAACGACAAAATTATCGAAATTCTTAAACACGAAGGACCGGCAAGTTTTGCGACTAATGGAACGGACGGAATTCATATGGCCGCAACATGGAACAGTTATATCGAGGTTTTAGATAATAACACTCTTTTGATTCCGGCGGGTCATTTAACAAAAACGCAAAGGAATATCGAGGCGGGCAGCGAGGTTCAAATGATACTTGCTTCCAAAGATGTTGCCGGCTTGCAGGGCAAAGGCGCCGGGTTTTTGCTTAAAGGCAAGGCGAGGTTCGAGGATAGCGGAGCTAACTTCGATAAAATGAAATCCCGTTTTAACTGGGCAAGGGCGGTAATGGTGCTTAATGTAAAAGAGGTAACAGAACTCACATAAAGGCATAAAGGCAAAAAAGGGGGTCTGATTTATTTATTAACTCACTCTCGCCTGCGTTTGCCGCAGTCGGGAGTTTTTTTATTTTATTATAAAAAATTTATCCGATGGGAGTGAAACGTTAAAACCTCATATCGTCATTCCCGCGAAGCGGGAAAGTTTCAAAGAAACTTCACGAGTGTCGTCAGACACATATTTTCGCCCGCACGATTGTTTTTGCATGCCGAAAACGCGGGCGAAGATGGCGAAGCGGAAATCCAGAGTCTTTAATCTTTCGAGGTCAATTTATTAATTTCTATCGGCAAATTAAAATTAATTGATTTTGAAATTTAAATGACAGCGAAAAAAAAATTTATTGACAAATCGGGGGGATATGATATGCGATTGGTAAAAACGGTTAACGTTTTTAAAATATAAAAAGTATCTTTGCACCTTTTTTATTTTATGATATAACAGTTTATTATGTTTAGAAAAAATAAAGATAAATCCCTCAAAATCAAAATAATTTCGAGAATCATAATACTTCTCGTAGTTTTGTTTGTTATTATAGATATTATTTTTGCCTTGAGTTTCAGGCAGGAATCTATAAGTGAAGCTAAAATCCGTTCCAAGACTATCGCCAAGGTCGTAAGAGACGGCCTTACTTCTTTAATGGTGATGGGTGTCATAAAAGACAGAAAGATATTTATTCAAAGACTCAAGAAGGCTTCAAAGCAGGTCGATATTCAAAATATATCCATTATAAGGGGAAATCCCGTCAACAAGCAGTTCGGTCCGGGTTTCAAAAGTGAAGAACCGGTTACTAACGATGAAAGGTATGTGTTATCGTCCGGCAAAAAATTGGAAAAACTCGATGAAACCTTTAATACTGTAAGATACAGGGTAATAATTCCTTATAAAGCGACCGACACGGGTGTAGTCAACTGTCTTTTGTGCCATAAAGTTAAGTCCGGTACCGTGCTTGGAGCTATTAGTCTCACGATGAATCTAACTTCCGTTAGGGAAGCGGCTTTTAGGACTATTATCCAGACTTCGATAATATTCCTCGCATTTTTAATTATTCTGGTGCTCGTATTTTTCAAGTTTTTAAGCCCTTATATTTCATTGTTTCAAAAAATAGAATCCGGTCTAGAAAACCTTAAAGAAGGAGATATGGACGGAGCCCTAATAGATGAAAAAGGTCTTCCGGACGATGAGGCGGGTAAAGTTGCCAAAACTCTTAATGAAACATCTAAAAGCCTCAAAGAAATATTATTGGACATCGAATCTAAAGTTTCGACTCTAATCGGTTATACGGTAGTCAAAACGGATAATTACCTTAAAGATACGATTAAAATAATTAATGAACTCGTAAGGATTTATAATTTTAAAAGAGTCATAGAAAAAGACAGGACGAAAAAAGATATAATGCGCCGTATAGAGTCGATAATAAGGGATTATATGTGTTTCGACAACTATGCCATATATGAAGTGGGCGATAATAACAAAATGAGCATTCTTACGGTAGGTTCCAAGATTAATTTGGGCAAAGATGATATGTGGTGCAACAGATCGTCCATAGAAGACGCAGATTCCTGCAGAGCAAAAAGAACCGGCGGCGACGTGGATTCCATCAACTTCCCGTGCATCTGTCCAAATTTTAAGTTTAACATTCCCGAAGAAGACGAAAGCGGAACGAGTAAAACCTGTAACGAAAAATATAATTACTATTGCATTCCTATATACATCGGCGGGAAAGTGGGGATGGTATTACAACTTATATTCGATAACGATGTAGCCGATTTCGTTCACTGGATGATACCTTACATAAAAGGCTATCTTACGGAAGCCTCTCCTGTCATAGAATCCAGAAAATTAATGGAACTGCTGAAAGAGCAGTCCATAGTGGACCAGCTCACGGGTCTATATAATAGAAGGTATTTGGATGAATCTTCCGAAAATATCGTTGCCGGCATAAAACGCCGCGGCACCAATTTGGGAATTTTGATGTTAGACGTGGACCACTTTAAGGAAGTAAACGACAAATACGGTCACGATAACGGCGACGTCGTGCTCAGAAATGTTTCTAAACAGATTAGAAAAAGCATAAGAAGCTCCGATATTGCCGTTAGATTCGGCGGTGAGGAATTTCTTGCTCTTTTAATAGATATTAAAGAAGGTGAAGGAGTTGCTGTCGCCGAAAAAATCAGAAAAGCGGTTGAATCTTCTCCGTTAGAAATTCCGGGCGGAGTAGTTCTTAAAAAAACGATAAGCGTAGGGGTCTGCGAATTTCCGGCGGATTCAAATAAATTCTGGCAGGCGGTTAAATATTCTGATGTCGCTCTCTACGAAGCGAAAGAAAACGGCAGAAATAAAGTCGTAAGGTTTACCAAAGATATGTGGAAAGAAGAAGAATATTAGAGGGCGTTGCCATTTACTTTTTTATTCCTTTTTTATTTATAATACTTGGTCGAGTCTTTAATTTCAGCTTCTTCGAATCCTCTTCTCCTTAAAATGCAGGAGTCGCACACCCCGCACGCCAGACCTTCTATCGGGTCATAGCAGCTGTGGGTCAGTTCGAGCGGCGCGCCGATTTCAAAAGCCCTGATAATTATGTCTTTTTTGGTTAATTTAAGGAGCGGCGCATTTATCTTAAAATTTATTTCACCCGTTACCGATGCTTTAGTAGCCAGATTTGCCATTTTTTCGAAAGCCTTTAAATAACCCGGCCTGCAATCGGGATAACCGCTGTAGTCGAGATAGTTAGCCCCTATAAAAATGTCGCCTGCTAAGTTAACCTCCGCAACGGCAAGAGCATAGGACAAAAATATCGTATTCCTTGCGGGAACATAAGTTATCGGAATATCGTTTGTTGCATTACCCGCCTTTTCAGATTTATTTTTATTAATCCTGTTTTTCGGTACAGCCATGGATAAATCTACTAAAGCCGAGCCTTTAATTTGACCGAAATCTAAATTGACGATAACATGATTTTTTAAATTAAAAAATTTGACTATCTTTTTTGCATGCTCTATTTCGGTTTTGTGCCTTTGATTGTAAAAAAATGTAAGAGGAATAACCTCGAAGCCTTTATCTATTGCGATCTTCAGCACAGTGGCGGAATCGAGTCCCCCGCTAAAAAGAACGACGGCTCTTTTATTGTTCATATTGTTTGCATTTTTTAGCTTATCCATTTACCTATTATAATATATATTGTCGTAATTTGGGATATTTTTTTAATTCCGCGCCGCTTATCAAAGCCGAGGATTGTAATAAAAATTTAACATAACTGTAATAAAACCGTAACATTGAAATGATAAAATAATAAAAACAAAGTTATTAAAAACAAAGATTTTTTTAATGAAAATCATAAACGGATATGTTATAATCGGACAAAATTTGATAAAGGAATATTAACTTAGAAAAAAGGAAGGTTTTTTATCTCGATGTTTAACCTAAAATATAAAGACGACCTGTATAAGATTATCCTTTCGGTTTTCGTGTTATCCGTCATTTCGGTTTTTTTAATAGCGGTTACCGTTATACTTTTTTATAGCTACCCCGCAATTATCAGGTACGGCTTTCCATTTTTATGGGTTAAGGAGTGGAATCCTCCAAAAGAGGTTTTTGGCGCGCTTACCTTTCTTGCCGGAACTTTTATGGTAACATTTCTTGCTTTACTGTTTGCCATACCTTTTAGTTTCGGCATAGGTATATTTCTTCAGGAATACTGCCCGTTATTTTTAAGAGGGATTTTTACCGTAATCATAGAAATGCTGGCAGGGATACCAAGCGTTGTTTTCGGCGTATGGGGTGTTTTAACCATAGTTCCGTGGCTCCGGGAATCCGTCGAACCCTTTTTTGACAGACATTTTTCGAGCATACCGTTTTTAAAGGTCGAGGAGAATATCGGATACGGAATACTTGCGGCAAGCATTGTCGTGGCGTTTATGATTTTACCTATTATATCGTCCATCACGAAAGACTCTTTAGCATCCGTCCCTAAAATCGCAAAAGACGGAGCGCTTGCTATGGGGGCTACCAAGCTCGATGTTATCAAAGATGTTTCGCTGCCTTACGCATTGAACGGGATTTACGGGGGAATAATACTGGGTTTCGGCAGGGCGGTGGGAGAAACGATCGCCGTCGTGCTTCTGATAGGAAATCAGGCTATCGTTCCAAAGTCTTTGTTTAGCGTCGGCTATACGATATCGGCCGTTCTTGCCAATACTTTTACCTTTGCGGTAATCAGCCCTATATACGCATCCGCCGAGGTTGAGCTTGCGCTGATACTGTTGGCCGTCAGCCTCATAATTAATATAGTCGGAAGGAATATATTGAACAAGGTTATAGGCGGAAGGTTTAACAGGTCGCAATTTGGCGGGGGTTGATTAAGAGGATTTATGGCAGAACTTGCAAATATTAAAAAGGATGACGATTCAATGCCGATATTCCCTATAAACAGGGGATATATTAAAAGAAAAAAATTTTATAACGGCATTGCGGTATTTTTTGCGGTAATGGCTTTCATTATAGGCGCCTTTCCGGTTTTTCACATTATTTATAAGGCGGTCGCCTTAGGACATAAATACCTTAACTGGAGATTTATTTCGACTCTGCCCACCGGTTTTCCTATCGGAGCGCAGGGCGGAATATTAAACGCAATTATAGGCGATGTTTATCTTATAGTCATTGCTTCCATTTTTGCCATTCCGCTCGGCATAGGTTCCGGATTATATTTATCCCTTTTTGGAAAGAAAAGAACAAATACTTTTCTGAGGCTGTTAAACGAATTAATGATAGGAATTCCATCGGTGGTTTGGGGTATTGTGGGTTTTTATGTATTTTCCACAAATGCCGGCTTAGGTTTTCATTTTGGTTTTTCTGCGCTTGCCGGCGGGCTTACGCTTGGTTTTATTATGACCCCTATTATTGCCCTGTTGACCGAACAGGCTGTAAATCAGATTCCCGCAGGTTATATAGAGGGGGCTCTGGCTATGGGCGCGACAAAATGGCAGGCGACAAAATCGGTTATAATGAAAGCGGCATTGGGCGGTATATTTACGGGGATACTTTTAGGTATAATGAATATTATCGGACAGACGGCCCCGCTTTTGTTTACAAATTATTATAATACGGGCTTGCCTACAGGGATTACCGGTCCCGGCGGCGCCGTGGGCGATCTGGCAATGCTGATTTTTATATACATTCACGAACCTTCCAGGATTTTACATATCAAAGCCGAAGCGGCTTCGGTTGTTCTGCTTTTTTTTATTTTTGCGGTAGATTTGGGGTTAAGGCTTATAAACTATTTGACGAGAAAATTTTTATAATAATTTTTGGTTTTTTTTAGAAGGGGCAAAAACTTAATATGGCGGAACAAAACGAGATTAAAGTCGAGGTTAAAAACCTAAATTTTTATTACGGAAATTATCATCTTTTGAAAAATATTAATCTATATTTTAAAAGAAATTCGGTTTGCACCTTGCTTGGCCCTTCAGGGTGCGGAAAATCAACTTTTTTAAGAACTTTAAACAGAATGAACGATTATACCGAGGGAGCTAAATTAACGGGCGAGGTTTTAATAGACGGAAAAAATATATACGATAAGTCTGTCGATGTTGTGGAGTTAAGAAGAAATATCGGCATGGTCTTTCAAAGCCCGAATCCATTTCCCAAATCTATTTTTGATAATATTGCTTTTGGATTAAAAATACACGGGATAAAAAATAGGGAGTTTATTGTCGAAAGGGTTGAGAAATGTCTTAAATATGCGGGTCTTTACGACGAGGTAAAGGATAAACTTCATAAGTCGGCTTTTTCTCTTTCGGGCGGACAGCAACAAAGGTTATGTATTGCAAGGGCTATCGCGACAAACCCGTCCATTCTTTTGATGGATGAACCCACCGCTTATTTAGATCCTGCCTCGGCAAGCATTATATTAGATTTGATTACGACATTCAAAAAATATTATACCATTATAATAGTAAGCCATAATATTCAGCAGGCGGGCAGAATTTCCGATTATAGCGGATTTTTTCTTGACGGAGAACTCATAGAATTTGACGAAGCGGGCAATTTCTTTACAAGACCGAAAGACAAGAGGACGGAGAATTTTATAACCAGCAGGTATTAAAAATAATAAATTTTTGTTAAAATATAAATATAATATCAGGGACAGACTTAAGTCTGTCCCTGATATATAAAGGAGAGGAATTGCCGGTGAATGTATTAGATAATGAGCTTGCAAAATTGAAAAAAAATGTTGTCGAAATGAGCGAGATTGTTAATAATCAGCTCAACAATGCCACCATATTTCTTTTCGAAAGGGATAAAAAACTTGCCGAAGACACTATTAAAAATGACCTTAAAGTAAACCAGACGGAAGTCGGTATTAATGAAAACTGCATAAAACTTCTGGCATTATACCAGCCCGAAGCCGCCGATTTAATGTTTATAACTACATCGATGAAGATAATAACCGACCTTGAACGGATGGGAGATTTATGCGCTTCTATTTGCCAGATAGGGCTTAAGCTGACGGACGGTTCTTCGTCTTCGGAGGAATTTAAGTGCATTTATTCATATTTCGAGGATGTTGCAAGAAGGGGCGACGAAATGCTTAAAATGGCGATAAAGATGTATTCCGACGGGGTAAAAGATAATATAGGGCTGAAAGACATTATCATAAAAGACGAAAATGTTATCGATGTACTCTCCCATAAAATCGTCGTCGATATTATAAATAACTCTTTAAATAATTTAAAAGCATTGGAGAACAATATAACTTATATATTTATCGCGCGAAAATATGAAAGGTTTGCCGACCACGCCCAAAAGATTATGGAGTTATTACTCTATATGGACTTAGGAAAAGATTTAAGGAACCTGCCCGAGTTTTAAAAGTTAAATAAAACCCCGCGCATTTTCTATCATTTTATTTTTCGCCGGAATATCTCGGGTCTAACGCATCCCTAACCGCCTCTCCTATTAGGTTAAAACTTAGAACCGTTAAAAGAATTGCAATTCCGGGGAAAAGAGTAAGCCACCACGCAATCATTATGTAAGTTTTACCTCTCGAGAGCATTCCTCCCCAGCTCGGCGTCGGCGGCATTATTCCTATTCCGAGGAAGGCAAGCGAGGCTTGAATCAATATTGCCGCCGCAATACCCAGCGTTGCGGAGACTAAAATAGGAGCAATAGTGTTCGGCAGTATTTCAGAAAACATTATATAGGCAGCCGAAGCCCCGGAGGCTTTTGACGCTAACGCGTAATCCTTTTCTTTGTTTTGAGCAAATTCTGCCCTTATAATTCTGGCAACCCCCATCCACGATGTAAGCCCGATTATAATCATTATGTTGATAATGGAGGGTTTTAATATTGCGCTGATAGCAAGGATTAAAAAGAAAGACGGAAATGTCAGCATAATATCGACAAACCGCATTAAAATGCTGTCGATTATGCCGCCGTAATAGCCTGCATACGAACCGACAATAATTCCGATAAACAAAGAAATGGAAACCGCGATAAATCCAACCTCTATCGAAATCCTGCTGCCGTAAATAAGCCTTGACAGCACATCTCTTCCAAGCTGGTCCGTTCCCAAAGGATGAGCAAAACTTGGCGGTAGTAAAACCAGGTTTACATTTATTTTATCAGGATTGTATGGGGCAATATAAGGGGCAAATATTGCAGCCAGAATTACGACTAAGATAAATATAAGGGAAATAGATGCTAATTTATTATTTTTAAAGGCATTAATAAGTTCTTTCATAAAATATGCGTATAAGCAAAGTATGCCGAATAATTTATTTGCCGGCGATGTATATTAAGCTGCGTTATATTCTTTTAAAATACACCCTTTATATTGTATAATAAATAAAAATAAAAAACTATAAGCTATTATATTATGGGCGTTTACATTTTTAAAAGATTTTTATTTATGATTCCGATTTTAATCGGAATCACGCTGATATCCTTTTTTGTCATTCACCTTGCGCCGGGTAATCCCTTAACGGAGCAGTTGGGATTAAATCCCAAAGTATCTATGTCTGCAAGGACTCAGCTCGAAAAACTGTATGGTTTGAATAAGCCGCTTTTAATACAATATACAGAATGGTTAAAAAGAATAGCCACTTTTAATTTCGGATTATCGTTTACGGCGAATCACGAACCTGTTATAACGGAAATCAAAAGAACAATAGGGATTACGATTATCATTAACACGCTTGCGATAATATTTATCTTTATATTTTCGATACCGATAGGGGTGTTATCCGCTGTAAAACAGAATTCATTATTTGATAAAATATCCACTGTTTTAGTTTTTATAGGTTTTGCCGCCCCCTCTTTTTGGGTAGCGCTGCTATTAATAATATTTTTTGGGATAGATTTGCGTATTTTGCCGATAGGAGGGATAACATCCATCGGTTATAACTCTCTTTCATTGGGGGGGAAGATTATCGATATCGGGAAACATTTGGTTATGCCGGTTTTTGTTGCAGGATTCGGCGGTATTGCAGGGCTTTCGAGGTATTTAAGGGGAAACATGCTTGAAGTGTACAGGCAGGATTATATCATGGCTGCAAGGGCAAAGGGATTAAAGGAGCGGGTGGTCATTTACAAGCATGCCTTAAAAAATGCGCTCATTCCATTTATAACGATATTAGGATTAAGCGTTCCGGGACTTATCGGCGGAAGCGTCATAATAGAAACGATATTCGACATAAACGGCATGGGCAGGTTATTTTATCAGAGCGTTCTTGCCCGCGACTATCCCACAATAATGGGTATTTTAGTCATAGGCGCGATTCTTACCCTTCTTGGCAATCTAATGGCGGATACAGCCTATGCTTTGGTTGACCCCAGGCTTAGAAAGTGAGATGTGGGGGGAAGGTTAAAGTTGAATTAATATTCTTGCTTATGTTAAAATTGAAAATATTTGAAATTAAGAAAAATTAATAAATATAATTTTTAAGGAAAATTTTCGGTTTTTCGGAGGTATTTAAAATGACAAAAAGGGCTTTTCTGCTTTTATCGGTTCTGCTTTTATCCGTTTTTACCTTAACCGGTTGCGCTACGACAAGAAATATTCAGGGTAAGCCGATAATATCAACCAATGTAAATAAAATTATTAACGGGACGACAACCGAATCCCGGATAGTCTCCATATTCGGCCCCCCTTATGCTATAGAAAAAAACCCGCTGACCCCCGGAGAGGTTACATATAAATACAGATTTTATTACCACAAGTATGTGCATTTGGGCAACGAGATACTTAAAAGTTCGACGAGGAAGTATAAGGAAAAGCTCGATGTCGTGATAAAAAATGGAATTGTTATTGCGCACAGCTTTACTACCCGGGGAAATACATCCTTAAAAAACATATTAAAAAGGCATAAAATTCAAGATTGATAAATACAGGCAGAGGATAATTTAAGAATGAATATCAAATTTACCAAGCTCCAGGGGGCAGGCAACGATTATCTGTATTTGGATGCCGTAAACGATTTACCCGGCTGCGTTGCGGATGACGCGGATTTTTATAAAGAATTGGCCGTCAAAATAAGCGATAGGCATTTTGGCGCAGGCTCGGACGGCATCGTCGTTATTTTGCCTGCATCCGCCGTATCTAACGCCTCTGAAGTCAAAGCGGATTTTCGCATGCGCATGTTTAACGCAGACGGTTCCGAAGGAGAGATATGCGGAAACGGGATAAGGTGCTTTGCCAAGTATGTTTATGACCATCGCCTTACGGATAAAAGGGTCATAGATATAGAAACCCTTGCGGGGATTAAAACCGTCGAGGTGTTTTTAAAGGACGGCAAAGTAAAAGAGGCGAAGGTATTTATGGGATTTCCGGTTTTCGAGGCCTCTAAAATTCCCGCCAATTTTAGAAATTTCGAAATAGTCGAGGAAAAATTAAGCGTTAAAGGAAAAGATTTCACAGTTTCCTGCGTTTCTATGGGTAATCCCCATTGCGTAATATTTATTGACGATGTAAAAGATTTCGATGTTCATTTTTACGGACCCTTGATAGAAAACAATCCAATGTTTCCAAAAAGGACAAATGTAGAATTTGTTCAGGTTTTAGACGATAGCAATGTGCTGGTTAGAACATGGGAAAGGGGTTCCGGAGAGACTTTAGCATGCGGGACCGGCGCTTGCGCCGTGTATTCCGTTATGAGAAAGACAAATAAAATAAGCCATGGCAGTTTAAATGTGAACCTTTACGGCGGAATACTAAAAATATCGGGGGAACTTACGGACGGTATTTATATGGCAGGCCCTGCGGAAGAGGTTTTTACCGGATATTTTAACTTACCGACCGGCAAGCGGTAATCCTCGATATTTTAGATAAAAGTTAATTCTAATTGCATAATAAAGTGAAATAATAAAATGTCTCCCAAAATTGCCGATAGAAAATGTAGAATATACTTCAAAACCTTAAAAACTTTGGATTCCCGCTTACGCGGGAATGACACCCGTTGGGTGAAACGTTTAATATCCTCAATGTCATTCCCGCGTAAGCGGGAATCCAGAAAAATAATTTTCTATCGGCAATTTTGGATGTCAAGATTAATTAAAATATGCATTTTTTGCGTTTTTATCATCCTGCCATTTTTTATAAATTTAAAACAGTCTTTTTCATATTTAAGCGGCTATAATGAAAACCATAATAAAAACGGGATTTATTTTAAAGAGGCCTATAACTTTTACAAGGGCGGCAATTATAAAAAGGCGGCGGGCATGTTTTGGCTCTACACGCTTAAGGGAAGATTATTAAGCGACTATGCCTTATACTATCAGGGGATTTGTTTTGTAAAATTAAAGGAGATCG
>JAKBNN010000060.1 GCA_021831025.1 bacterium
ATAACTCCCTTTCTTTTTCATTGAGGTCAAGATTATTATCGGCCGCTAAATTTAACACTATTTTTTTAACATCTTTAGCCAGTTCTAACCATTTTTTTGTATGAGGAATATTTTTTAGATCCTCGTCCGTCATATATAAAGCCTTGCATCCTCCGCAATTTGAATGTCCGCATACTACGATATTTTTTACATCTAATATATTTACGGCATATTCTATAGCGGAAGTGGTTGCCAAAAACTCATTGACAGTCCTATATAACGGGATTATATTGGCAATATTCCTTACGACAAAAAGTTCCCCGGGTAATGACTTAGTGATAAGATTTGGAACAACCCTCGAATCGGAACACCCGATAAAAAGCGTATGCGGATTTTGTTTTGCTCCTATTTTTTTAAAAAGTTCACTATATCTTTTATACTCATTATTATTAAAATTAATTACGCCTTCAAATAAATTATCCATGTTAAACTTCTCCTTTGAAACTTGCTTTACGCCGTTATAATTTTATAATTTAAAGGCCTTCTTCTGCTTCCACCCTGTTTCTTCCGTTTTCTTTTGCCCTGTATAAGGCATTATCAACCCGCTTAATAAGACTGTTAATAATGTCTTGCGTATTACCCAAATTATCTTTTTCGCCATATTCTACAGCCCCGAAACTGCCGGTAAGCCCGTAAATATATTTAAAGACATTTTCCTCGATTAATTTTCTTAGGCTTTCGGCCTTTGCTTTTGCGTAAGCTAAATTGGTTTCGGGCATTAATATCATAAACTCTTCTCCGCCAAATCTGACAAAAAAATCGGTTTCCCTTAAATTGGTTTTTATAAGATTGGCAAGCTCGATCAAAATATTATCTCCTATTTGATGCCCGTAATTATCGTTTATTTCTTTAAAGTGGTCTATATCGAACATAATTAAAGACAGCGGCATATTATATCTAAGCGCCAGTTTAACATACTCGTCCAAAATATTATCTAATTTTCTCCTGTTAAAAATCCCCGTAAGAGGGTCTGTTTCGGATAACTCTTGAAAGCGTAATTTCTCTTTTTCTAATTCCCTTTCCAGCAACACCTTATCGGTTATATCGAAAAATATAGCGAGAGCGACGAACCGCCCTTGATAAACAATGGTTTGGATATGAAACAATATAAATTTTTCTTTGCCCTTTTTGGTAAAAGTATTAAAAGCGTATTCAAAATAAAATTGTTCTCCCTTAAGCCTTCTTTCTATATTGGCTTTGATAACAGGTCTATCTTTTTCCCCAAATAAATCCCATGTATTTATATTATAAAGTTCTTTTTCCGGATAGCCGAAAAATTCGACGGCTGCGGGATTGGCATAAAGTATCCTCGTGTCACTAATGTAAACTCCTTCGGCCATGCCGTTAACCATAGCGCTAAAAAGTTCCTCGTTCTCCTTTAACCTCTTTTCTAATTCTTTCTCTTTAGTTATGTCCAAAAGCACGCAGTCTATCATATCTTTTCCGTAATCATCTTTTTTCAAGCGGCAGGCAATGTACACATCGATAATCCTGCCTTTTAAAGTCCTTCTTTTCCCTTCAAATTCATATACCCCTTTTTTGATTATATTTTTTATAATGTCAACCCGCATTATTTCTCCGGGAGCATATAAATCCGCAATTTTGGCATTCATTAATTCTTCTTTGCCGCTTGCTTCAAAAATTGTTACCATATAATCGTTCGCATCAATAAAACATCCTTCTTCATCCGTTGTTGCCTGATATACCCCGATAGGCAGAAATTTTACAAGGTTATTATATTGGAGATAGGAATCCAGAAGCTTTTTTTCAAGCTCTTTCCTGGCGGAGATATCCCTTGCTATGCAAACGCCCATCCTTGTTTTTCCAATATCGAAAATATTATCAACCGCTTCAACCTGTATAACTTTTCCGCTCTTTGCAAGATGATTGGCTTCATAAGTCAAATGCCCTTTTAAAGCCAGCTCAATAAAATAATTTTTCATTTTGTCATAATCGGCTTTCGGTATTATATCGAGAGGGGAAAGCTTAAGAAACTCGTCTTTATTATAGCCAAGCCTTTTAAGCCCGGCCTCGTTTGCATCGATAAATGACTTGGGAAAACCCTCTTTAGAATGCTCCATTAAAAAAACTGCATCCCCTATCGAGTCAAAAAGCATCCTGTACTTTTTCTCGCTCTGCTCTACCTTTAACTCCTTACTTGAAATATTAAATATAAACAGTATTAAAATTATAAAAAATAAGAAGAAACCTGTAATAAAAATCAGATTTAAAATTAAATGAAAATATAAGTCGTCTTTAATCTTGTGTTTGAAAGCCTGTTCCATGAAAGGAGCATAATTTGGACCGGCTTTATACATGCTAATGAATAAAGGTTCCATAAATGCACTTTTTGCCATAATTTTATGGTGGATAATAAGGGTAATAAGAATAGGAACTATCAAATTTTTCCAATTGTAATAAGCCTTGTTTTCAAAGGGAAGAACTGTTTTCTTTAAAAAAGGGAATTTTTCAAGATTTTTATTGAACTCTTCAAACCTTTTATTTGTAAGCTCTATTAAGGCGCTTAATTTTAAAAGGGATGATTTTAACCTTTTTTTATCGTTTTTCTGTGAAAAATAAACCACATCTTGCGCGGAATCTATGGTTAGCCTTATACTATTCGAAAGCTTTATAGTCTCCAGCTGAATATTATTGTCCGCGCTCATATCGTTTTCCATTTTTAAAATAACAAAATTATAAATAATTGCGGAAAAAGCAATATACGCGGTCAAAATAATAATGCCGAATAAAAATGTTTTCGATTTAATTAGCTCGTTAAATCTCATTGCAAAATCCCGTTAAAGCCGAGTCCAGTTTTTGGGGAGTATTATACAAAGTTTATAAAAGAATATTAATTATTGACTTAAAATAGAACAATATAGTATCATTATATCATAACGCAAAACGCAAATGGGGCTGTAGCTCAGTTGGCAGAGCGCTTGCATGGCATGCAAGAGGTCGTCGGTTCGACCCCGATCAGCTCCACCACTTAAAAAAACTTACAACTGACAAACCATAAAAATTAATATTCGGGATATTAAAAACCTATTTCCTCTCCGTAATCGGGGATATGAACGATAAACCCTTTTTCCTCGAGTTTGCTTTTATAAACTTTCATAACATTTTCATCGCCATGAATCAGGCATACCTTTTGGGGCTTGGTCTTTACGGCTGTTATCCATTCCATAAGTTCATTCTGGTCTGCATGCGACGAAAAGCCGTTTATTGTATAAATTTGCGCATTTACTTTAAAACTTTCGCCTAAAATACTCACTTTTTTTTCTTTTTCGACTATAAGCCTTCCCAAAGTTCCTTTTGCCTGATAGCCGACAAATATGACGGCATTTTCTTTTTTCCAGATATTATGCTTCAGGTGATGAAGAATCCTGCCGCCGTGGAGCATTCCGCTTCCGGCAATGATAATAGCCCTTCCTGATACATTATTAATTTGCTTAGATTCTTCGGTATCTCTTACGATATTTAAATATGGAAAATCGAAAGGATCGCCTTTTTTAAAAAG
Organism: bacterium; assembly: GCA_021831025.1. Lineage (GTDB taxonomy): Bacteria > SZUA-79 > SZUA-79 > Acidulodesulfobacterales > Acidulodesulfobacteraceae > Acidulodesulfobacterium. Next base: position 3,560 of record JAKBNN010000060.1, read on the forward strand.
CGGAATTTTATCCTCTTTAAAATAAGAGAGATTTTGAACAAATATATCGGTTACACTTAAAGCAAGCGGGGAATCCAAAAACACTTTACATTCGGGAAGAAGTCCCTGCTCGTAAAATTCTCTAAGCAGATATAAAATATCCTGAGCCCTTTCCGTTGCGTAACTCGGAATTAAAACATTGCCGTTGTTTTTGAGCGTATCCGTGATTGCCGCTAAAAATTCTTCTTTAGACTCCTGAAAACTTCTGTGATTTCTGTCTCCGTAAGTTGTTTCGGTGTACACCACATCCGCTTCATCGGGATATTCAAAGTTTTTAACTATCGGCTTTTCTTTGTTTCCCAAATCGCCGGAAAAGATAACCGAGCCATCGCCCTTCTTTATTTTTACGAAAGATGAACCCAGAATATGCCCTGCGTCGCGAATTTCTATAACAAACCCGCTTTTTAAATTGTAAGGCTTATTATATTCTAAAACAGGGTTAAAAAAATCGAACGAGTTTAAAACATCCGATTCGTCATATAAAAGTTCCGGCTTTTTTTCGTTTTTCCTTAAAGATTTTTTTAATTCATATTTATAATTTTCGAATATTATCTTTCCGGTGTCTAAAAGCAAAACTTTAGAAAGTTGGTATGTCGGTTTAGTGCATAGAATTTGCCCTTTAAATCCGTTTTTTACCAAGAAAGGGATTCTGCCGCAATGGTCTATGTGGGCATGGGTGAGTATTAAATAATCAACCTTTTTAGGATCGAAGCCGAGTTCGTAATTTTTATCCTCAAAATCCCTTTCTTGAAACAGCCCACAATCCACCATTATATTCGCATCATCTTTATCATCCGTTAACAGGTGGCAACTTCCGGTAACATTTTTTGCGGCTCCAAAGGATTTTATAATCATTTTTATAATAAGCTCTTTATTTATATTTGAAATAATAACTAAAATCTCAGCCTTAAACCAACCTCAGGACCGTCAAACGCTAAACTTCCATCGACATTATTTGTGTTAACATGAATCTTGTCATACACATAATCTGCAAAAACCGACAGAGGCCCGACCGCCTTATAGTTTACGCCCGCGTTTATATGATAATAATAGCCTTTTGAACCGATTGTGAATCCCTGGAATTTTCCTACTAATGATATATCGTTAAGTGGAGAAATTTTTATTCTTCCCCCGATAATAGGCAATGGTAAATTCACATTTTTTGATTCCGAAAGGGATGGGGCATCGATTTCGGCTTTGGCGGTAATGACATTAACGCCGACGCCGACGCCGATTTCGGCATACCTGTTTATCGAAAAATTATGGGTGTAAAACAGTTTATAGCTGTATAAATCTAATTTTGATGTTACGGAAGTGTGGATGTTATAAGGCTGCCCATTAAAATAAACGGTTTGGGATAAAACCTTGGAGCCGCTATAAGTGTACGGCACATAAGTAAAAGAAATTCTATTGTCGTATAATATTAAGAATGCGGCTTTAAACATCGGTTCGGTTTTGGTTGTTTGAAGTCCGATATCCGACGGAGTTATGTTTGTAGGAACAATTCCATTTCCTGAATTTCCAACCGCTATATGCCCCGAAAGATTTTGAAAATAAGCTCCGCCCTTCACCTCCGC
>JAKBNN010000031.1 GCA_021831025.1 bacterium
AAATATGTTCTAGATCAAATGGCCAATGACGGATTTATTTCCAAAGCGCAGGCCGTATCCGCTTACAATACAAAACTTGTTTTTCACAACTACTTTAAATATTACGGGATTGCGGCGTACTATCTTGCCTTTATCAAGCAGAGGATTATAGATAAGTACGGCAAAACCGTTTATAAAGAGGGCGGACTTAAGATTTACGCCGCTTTAAGCGCGAGGGCGCAACAATATGCGGACGAAGCCGTAAAACCCGGACTTACTAAGCTTTCTCACGAATACGGTTATACCGGACCTCTTAAAAAGTTAAGCTATAATGAAATGCTTAAAAAGATTGACGAAAATAAGAACCGGGTAAAAGGTTTATACATAGGCAGTGTTTATAAGGGATTTGTTACCGGCGTTTCCCCAAATGGACAGCTTGCGTATGTTGCCGTCGGAAAATTCAAAGGGATTCTTCCCATAGATAATATGAGGTGGGCGTCTAACTTTGAACGATATGTTTATTTTGCTTATAGAACCGTTAGTAATGTGAATCAGGCCATAAAGCCCGGATATGAAATATTAGTCAAATTTGACGGCTACGATAAAAACCATACGCCCATTTTTTCCTTGGAAGAAAAAGATGTTATCGAAGGGGCGTTAGTTTCGATCGACCCTAAAAACGGATATGTAAAAGCCATGGTAGGCGGCTATAGCTTTAAAGATACCCAGTTTAACAGGGCGCTTTATGCCAAAAGACAAACCGGTTCGGCATTCAAACCCATCGTATATGCCGAGGCTTTAACGCTCGGGTACACGCCTTCTTCTTTAATAAACAACACTCCCGTTATTTATCCGACCGGGGTTCCGGGCAAGTATTATAAGCCGCATAATTTTTCCCGCCGGTTTACCGGACCGACGACGCTTTTAATAGGACTTGCGCACTCCATCGATGTTATTGCCGTGAAACTTTTAAAAAGGGTCGGCGTGGATAAAGTTGCGCATTTAGCAAATAAGATGGGCATCCGCCATGTCGTAAGAAACCTTACTATGGCTTTGGGTTCGTCAAGCGTCCGGCTTATCGATTTAACGGATGCTTATACTGCGTTTTCTAACGGCGGGAAGGAATGCAAGCCCATTTTTATCCTAAAGATACTGACGCCGGTGGGTAAAACCCTTTATCACAATAAGCCTGTTTGTAAGCAGGTTCTGACGCCTCAGGTTGCTTATGTTTTGACGAATATGCTTGAACGGGTCATTACAAACGGGACAGGCGTTACCGTCTCTAAAATAAGGAAAATTACCCCGTATGTTGCGGGGAAAACAGGTTCGTCAAGCCAGTACAGGGACGGCGTGTTTATGGGATACACATCTTCTTTGGTAACGGGCGTCTGGACGGGACGGGACGATTTTCATTCGATGGGAAGATTTATGGTCGGGGCTATCACTTCCGCGCCGATTTGGGACGCTTACATGTCTAAGGCGCTGAATATTTATCCTCCGAAGGCATTTAAAATTCCAAAAGGAGTGGTATTTGCGGAAATTAACCCTCACACGGGTTTAATCGCAAATTCAAACTATAAGGATCCGATTTTGATGCCGTATGTTTCGGGGACAGAGCCGACCTTAAGTAAAAAACAAAAAAAGATCAAAAACCCGCAGTTGTTTTTTGGACTGTTTTAATTATTTTATTTTAGCTATATAGATTCCTGCCACAGCAGAGCCTGCCCCCTGCAGAGCTTCTGGGCAGGGGGCAGGCAAACGAGAGGATAAAATTATTTTGAATATGCCAAAACCTTTGATAGACAGCCATGGCCGGAAAATAACCTATTTAAGGGTAAGCATAACGGACAGGTGCAACCTGAGATGCGTTTATTGCATGCCGGAAAAAGGCGTTAATCCTTTAAGCCACAACGAAATAATATCTTACGAGGGCATCTTGAGATTTGTTAATGTTTTGGCAAATCACGGGGTTAACAAGATAAGAATTACGGGCGGCGAGCCCTTGGTAAGAAAGGGTTTAGCGGACTTTGCCCGAAGCTTAAGTAAAATAACGGGTATAACCGATATTTCCATGACCACGAACGGAACGCTTCTTGAAAAATATGCGGCCGAGCTTTATAACGCAGGACTCAAAAGGATTAATATCAGCCTTGATTCTTTGAAAGAAGACAGGTTCCGGCAAATTTCGAGGACGGGCAATTTAAAAGATGTTTTAAGGGGCATAAAGCTTGCGCAAAAAACAGGTTTTAACCCTATAAAAATCAACACGGTCCTGATAAAAGGGATAAATGACGACGAGATAATAGATTTCGTAAATTTTGCAAGGGAATTTGAAATTAACTTAAGGTTTATCGAATATATGCCTATCGGCGGAAATATTACGGAAACTATTACATCAAAAGAGATTGAGGAGAAAATAAGAAGCGCGTTTGACGGATTTGAGCTGATTTCAGGGAACGGGTATCAAGCGGTTAGTAAAGAATATGGATTTAAGGACAGCAACGCGGTTATCGGATTTATAAGTCCGTTATCGGAGCATTTTTGCGGCGACTGCAACAGGTTACGGCTTACGGCTTCGGGCAAACTAAGGCTTTGCCTTTTTTACGACAGTGAATATGACATTAAAGAAATTCTAAGCGGCGAACGGGATGACGAAGCTATTTTTAACTGGGTTTCAGGTTTAATCCAGTTAAAGCAGGATAAGCACAATTTTAGCGAAAAGGCTAAAAAGCCCGGTTCTTTATTATGGGCTAATGATTTTATGAACGGAATCGGCGGGTAATGATTACTAAAACACTGCAAGCAAAGGAGGAATTTTGGATCAAAAGAGTATTGTCGATATTAACATAGAAGACGAGATGAGGCAGTCGTATCTTGATTACGCAATGAGCGTGATTATAGGAAGGGCTCTTCCGGAGGTTAAAGACGGGTTAAAACCGGTTCATAGAAGGATTCTTTTTGCTATGAACGAGATAGGCAATGATTTTAACAAGCCTTATAAAAAATCTGCAAGAATCGTCGGCGATGTAATAGGTAAATACCACCCGCACGGGGATGCGGCGGTTTACGATTCTATCGTCAGAATGGCGCAGGATTTTTCCTTAAGATATCCGCTTGTTGACGGGCAGGGGAATTTTGGTTCGATAGACGGAGACCCTCCGGCCGCCATGAGATATACCGAAATCAGAATGACCAAACTTTCGTCGTTTTTATTAGACGATATAGATTTCGAAACGGTTGACTTTGCCCCCAACTACGACGGTTCGCTAAAAGAGCCCGCCGTCCTGCCGGCTAAGTTTCCAAACCTGCTTATTAACGGTTCATCGGGTATCGCCGTAGGAATGGCATCAAATATTCCTCCGCACAATCTCACCGAAGCGATAGACGCAACGCTCCATTTTATGGATAATACAGGCTGCGGCATAGAGGAATTGACAGCCATAATCAAAGGCCCCGATTTTCCTACGGGAGGCATAATTTACGGCCATTCGGGAATAAATAACTATTTTAAAACGGGAAGGGGGCTTGTAAAGGTAAGGGCTAAGCACCATTTCGAGAAATCAAAAATAATCATAACCGAAATACCGTATCAGGTAAACAAATCAAAAATACTCGAAAGAATAGCCGAACTTGTTAAGGAAAAAAAGATTGAAGGAATATCCGACCTGCGTGACGAATCCGATAGGGAAGGGTTAAGAATAGTTATCGAACTAAAAAGGGATGCCAACGAGACCGTCATAATTAACAATCTCTTTAAACACACCCAGCTTGAGGAAACATTCGGGGTGATTTTTCTTGCGATAGTGAACAATCAGCCAAAAATATTAAATATAAAGGATATGATATCCCTTTTTGTGGATTTTAGAAAAGAAGTAGTTATAAAAAGGACGCTATTCGAATTAAAAAAGGCTGAAGCCCGCCTTCATATATTGGAAGCTTTTAAAATTGTAGCCCAAAATATCGATGAAGTCATCGAGCTTGTAAAAACATCCGATTCCCCGTCCGTTGCCAAAGAGCGCCTTATGAAAAGATTTAATTTTTCCGAAATTCAGGCCCGCGCCGTTCTCGATTTAAAATTAGAAAAAATTACAAGCTTAGAGCGCAAACAAATTATTAAAGAATACGAGGAAATACTCGACAAAGTTAAAAAATTAAGAGAGCTGTTGGGAAGCGAGATACTTATAAAGAATGTTATAAAGGAGGAGCTTAAGCTTATAAAGGATAAGTTTGGCGATGAAAGAAAGACGGAAATAGTACAGGAAGAAAACGAGGTAACCCTCACCGACCTTATACCCAATGAAGCCATGATAGTTATGATAACCGAAAACGGTTATATAAAAAGGACAAAGTTATCGACCTTTAAGGCTCAACATAGAGGCGGTAAGGGGCAGACGGGCATTAAATCAAAAGAAGAAGATTTTGTCGCAAACTCCTTCTGTGCAAATGCCCTTGAATCTATCCTGTTTATCACGAATATGGGGAATGCCTATAAACTAAATGTTTACGATATTCCGGAAACATTAAAATCCTCCAAGGGGAAACCTATCGTAAACCTTCTTAATTTAAGGGAAAAGGAGCTTGTTTCGTCCGTTCTTCCTATCGCAAATTTCGATAAGGGTTATTCGATTTTTATTGCCACAAAAAACGGCCAGATTATCAAAACCTCGCTCGATAAATTTGCAAATGTCAGGAAAGGAGGGCTTATAGCAATAAGGCTTAAAGACAATGACGAAGTTATAAGCACTCAAATTGCCGACAACGCCTTAAAGAATCAGCTTGTCGTGATAGCCACAAAAATGGGCAAGTCTATTTGCGTGGGTATTAACGATTTTAGAACGTTGGGCAGGGGAGCTATGGGCGTCAGGGGGATCAGGCTTTCCAAGAATGATTCCGTCGTTTCTATGGATTTGCTTTCCTCGGAGGAGGATTACCTTATAGCCTTTACGGAAAAGGGTTACGGGAAAAAGACGAAAATGACGGAGTTTAGAAAACAAAATAAAGGCGGAAAGGGAATAATAGCC
>JAKBNN010000023.1:0-13422 GCA_021831025.1 bacterium
TAACGGCTATTGCGAGCGAAAGAATCGCTATTAAACGCCAGTTTTTAGCTTGATTAATATAGGTGCCGTAGCGTTCCAACCATTCTTTTTTTGCTTCGAGAAATCCCATTTTGTCCCCTTAAATACTTACTACGGTCGTTAGTTTATGTTCCCATGCTTTCATGGATTTCTCCTCGTCTGTTTTTGATTAAGCGAAAAAAGTTCTACAGCTGATAGTTCGCCTTTGGTTATTTTTTCGATTTTTTCCGCAACCTCTTTTGAGATATTATTTTTGCCGTCGATGTAATTAAAAAGATGTGTTTTGGAAACACCTATCTGTTCTGCAAAACGCTGGATGGGTATGTTAATGCTGTAACAGTAGGTTCGTATTATGTGGTTCTTGAAGCCCATGACAACCCCTTATATTAAATTTGATTTTGTTTCCTCTTTATAAAAATATAACTAATTAGATTTAATGTCAAGTAAAAAAATAATATTTTTATGTAGTGGTATTTTAATTTAATTTGTAATAGGTTAAATCTAATAATAATTTTGATGGCTACTAAAAAATAATGATAAAAGATAAAGTTTTATATCAATATATTGGCTCTAAAATAAAACAAAAAAGGAAAGAATTGAAATTGACGCAAGGAAGGGTCGCTGAAGCACTTGACGTTGAATATATACAAATACAACGTTATGAAAATGGTAATACCAGAATACCTATTGAAAATCTTATAAAACTATCAAAGTTATTCAATGTTCCTATTGATTATTTTTTTGATTCAATTGAAAATAAAAATAAAACGATAGATAGAAAATTAATCTATTCTTCTCCTAGTCCTGAGCTCGAAAAAGAAATTATGATGCTAAAAGAAATCTATGATTATAACGACGAGAATTTTATGTATATAGCCAAAACCAATATCGAACTGGCTTACGGTCTGCTAAAAAAAGAGAGGAGAATTAGGAAAAATGCGGGAGATTCTAAAAAAAAGATGGCTTAGGATTATTATATGAATTTAGAGTTAAAATAACAAGAGAGGTATAAAATGCCTAAGGAACGTTACAATATCTCTGTTAACGACTTATTTCTAGATACCGACAATCCGAGAATCAGCTCCCAACAAGATGAAAACTCATGCATTGAGACCATACTAAATATGAACGAAGGCCATATCTTAAATTTGGCGGAGGATATAGCAAAGAACGGACTTAGAGTCGAGAATATTATAGTTTCAGAACAAGGAGGCGGCTCTACTGGAAATAAATGGATTGTGAGAGATGGGAACAGGCGCATAACCGCTATTAAACTACTAAGCGATCCCAGCAAAGCACCCAATAAAAGACTCCAGGATAAGTTTTATAAAATTAAAAAACAGTATAATAATTTTCCGACATCTGTTGAGTGTACAGAATATACAGACGAAAGAGAATTACTAGATGTTCTATTTTCAAGGCATGGCGGCGCGAACAATGGAGTCGGACAGATTGAGTGGGGAGCAATGGCAAAGGCAAAATACAGCGAAAAAATACAAGAGAATAATCCGAATATAAAGGTGTTAAATTTTTTGCGTTGGGCTAAAGAATACGGAAATATAGAATCTGATGATAACTTTGCAATAACGACCCTACTTAGAATAATGTCCCAAGAGAACCTGGGGCGCATAGGGTTTGACCTTAAGGGCGATGATATTATACTTGTCGGCAATGCCGATATAGCTTTTGAAATAGTAAACCGGATTATAAGCGACATTAAAAGTGAAATAGCAACTTCCAGGACTCTTAATACTGTAAAACACCAAAAAGATTATATAGACGAGCTTTGCAATCAATATGGGGAGAATTCGGCGCCGGCTGCTCTCCAGACAGGCGGACAAGCAATTCAAGGTAATAAGGCGCAGCAGTCGCAAGTCGGGCAATCTAAGGTTGTTAATAAAAATTCAGTAACCCGTTCAGTTCCTAAAAATCCAAAGGATAGGCCAAGACTTTTCCATAAGGGGAAGATATCCTTTGCCGTGCCTGCGGACCAGAAGAAAGCACAGGCTATTTTAGCGGAGATAAAGAGTCTTAGAACCGACAAGAATCCTATTGCTGTAGCTATGCTTTTGCGCTCGTTTATAGAATTGTCAACAGAATATTATATTACTAATAACAAAATTTCTAATGGTAACACTATAGCAGAAAAAATTAAAGAATGTGCTAAACATATGAAAAGTGTCAACAAAATCGACAAAAAACAAGAGATCGTAATCGATAAGATTATGTCTAACCCCCGAGACGTACTGAATATAAGTACGTTGCACAGCTTTGTGCATGCAGATTATTCTTTTCCGGACCACAGAACCATAAACACTTACTGGGATGGAATAGAGTTCTATGTGAAAGCGTGTTGGACTTAGGCTGTTAAGACAGGGAATTTTTTTAATTGCATATTCCCGTAAAACATTAATTCTGTCGTCCGACCTCTATTTTTTAGACCGGCGGTATATATAAGATTAAATTTCCCGCCCGGACAATCATTATATAAGTTCTTAATCTGTTCGCAGTTGTCATAGGTCACAAGCCAGGGACGGTTAATATTTTTAATCTTGCCGGCAATAGCCACATGGTCATCATGCCTATAATAATTACGGTATAACTGGCTACCTTTTTGATAATATGGGGGGTCGAAATAAATCATGGATTTTGGCGGCAGGTTTTCGTTTATTTTATTGAGAAAATCCATAGCATCGCAATTATAAACATCTATGTTGTTTTTATGACCGGCTATATGCCTGATGCGGCGTGCAAGCTCCGCCTTGTTAAACCTTGCATCGATTTTGTAATTTCCTTTCTGCTCCCTCCCGCCGATGACCCCTCCTTTTATTACGCCAGAGATATTTGTCCTATTAAGGAAAAAAGCTGCAAAACCTAAATCTAACAAGCTATAGGAATCGGGATTGTTAATTATATTTTTTTGTCTATCCCAACTTTCTATGTTTACCGGCGTGTCCTCAAGCTTATACAAAAAATCGCTTGTATTATGCAATATAGAATGCCACATTCCATATATCGCGGTATCGGCGTCGTTTATTATTATGTGGTTTACGTATCCGGAAAAGAGTAGGTAAAGCGCCGCGCCAGCTCCGCCGGCATAAGGCTCGACGTAGCTACCGTCGCTAATCTTATTGAACCGCATAAGCTCTCCAAGCCAGTGGCCGAGCTTTCCTTTTCCTCCCGGATATCTAAGCGGCGAAGCATAATTTGAACTCATATTTTATAATTATATAGTTTTTGAGGTTTAACTAACCCTATTAAAATATAACATGGATTTAATTGCAAGCGTTTTTTGGAATCGATGGGTGGTAGGAGGAACAAATAATCAGGCGGCGGAAATTAGATTTTTAATAAAGGAACCTTATTTTCCCGTCTTAAATCCTATCTTCCTTGCTGGTTTTTCCGGCGGGGTCATAAGCTGTCTTATGGCGTCTATTATCGCTTTAATGTTTTTATCGTGTTTTTCATATTTATTTTCAAGTTCGTTCAGCTTGTCGGCAAGTTCCTTATGCGTTGAAAGGATTTGCCTCATCTTCACGAATGCGCGCATAATCAAAATATTAACGTCAATTGCCCTTTCGCTTTTTAATACGCTCGAAAGCATGGCGATGCCCTGTTCGGTAAAAGCATACGGGGTTGCGCGGCGCAAACCGCCCCAACTTGAAGTCACAATTTGTGATTTCAAGTTGTCGAATTCACCCTTGGTAAGCTGGAACATAAAGTCTTCGGGAAAACGCTCTATGTTCCTTTTGACCGTCTGAACAAGCGTGCGTGGCTCGACGCCGTACAGTTCGGCAAGATGCATGCTTAACATAACTTTTTGCTTGCGGATAAGATAGATTTTGTTTTCTATTAGTTCGACCGGAATAATGGAATTAGGCATATCACTCGCCGGATTTATAAGATTTATATGCTAAATACCAAAGAAAGGGTAACGAGATAGGCCATAATGGAACTATAAGCCCAAGAACAAAAAATACAACCGCCTTAAAAGTAAAACTATTAGGTTGTTTAGTATTTGTCCTATTATCCTTATATAAATCTCGACTTAATATTTTTTGCTTTTGCGTTTCAAATTCTTGCTCTGTCAATAATCCTTTTTCCTTTAAGTCTGCAAGTTTTGCAATATCGTCATATTGCCCCATGGTTCGTCTCCTATTATTTTATTTCTTACCTTTCTTAACCATATGCTTTATTTTTATGACGGCAAGGTTTAATTCAAGCGTCGTTTCGCTACCGGTGGTCTCCATGGCATTATCAAGGATATCCCCAAGGACGTCGGCCGCTTTCTCCATTATTGTTTTCTGCTCGGCTTTATCGGCGATCGGCAGCCTCGACATGCTTCTGGAAAGGTCCCTTATTCTGGCATATGTTTCTATGATATCCAGTGTGGTCTGGACCGCCCTGGGGCTTTTTATTATGGTAGCGAGCATATAGAGGCCTTTTTCGGTAAAAGCCGTAGGAAGTTTTACTTTACCGCCCTTTATTGAAGTCGAAAATTTCGACTTCAATCCGTTCCACTCGTTTTTATTGAGCTCAAAGATATATCCTTCCGGAAACTTATCCTGATTATTTTTGACCGCTTCGTTTACCCTTTTCGTCTCCACCCCGTACAGTGCGGCCACTTCGCTGTCGAGGATTACTTTCTCTCCCCTGATGTCTATTATCTTGTCCTGTACGGTTTCAAGTTTTACCATGTGAATAAAACGCCTATTTTCTTGAATCTATTAAATTATTTTCAGTATTTATATTATCCATTGAAGTGAACATTTGCAAGACAAATTTCGGATAAATAATCTTTGTCTGTTTCTATTAGGGAATCATAAAAGTAAACACAGGGGGATATTAATTACCTCCTAACAGGTTCATGCTTGATGGAGGCCTTGGCGGAATCCTGTACGGGGTTTGAGAATTCTGCTGAGAATTAAAAGCGTTTTGGCAATCTTTCGCTAAGTTAGAATTACTATGTCTTGATAATTCCAATGGGGTTGTTTTATTGCATTCTTTTAATATCAAATTTCTTTGCTCGGTATGCTTTGTGTAATATTTTACAGAATGTAATGGAGTATTATTGTATCTGTTTGAGCAACCGGACAAACTAAAAGCCAATAAAGAGATTCCAAAAAAAAAATCAATAATAATTTTTTCATGGTTTGCCCCCTAAAATAAATTATTTATCGTATAATTCAAATATGTTACCACACCTTAAGCAAATATATTGTTTATTCCATACTTCTATTTCTTTTTGATATTCCATATATCTTCCTTATAAATCTAAGTTTTTCGGCGGCGGAGGTGGGGGTATAAATCGAGTCTGACGATTTTATTCGTTATCTTGAACACTTTGACCTTGTCTATATAAGTTTTTTCGATAAGATTTTCCGTAAACCAAAACCGGCCATGAAGAATAATCGTTTAATTCATAGACCTGTATATTATTCCCCGTAAGATTGGTCACTGCAAATGCCTCATAGCCATTTCCGCAAGAAACATAAGATTGTGACGGAATAATAGGCGGTTTTGTTAGCTTTTTGGGCAGCATTGTGCTTGGATTCGGCAATACTTTAACGAAATAATAAAAATCAAGACTTCCCTGAGGTAAGAATCCCATCTGTGTAAATCCACTTTTTACCTTCTTGCCATTTCCATTAAGTAGCATTCCGACGGAAGTTTTAGTAAGCCCTGCACATTTAAAAGGGAGACTATTATTATATAACGGATGAACAGTGTTTGAATAAAATGAGTGTGGTAAAATTTTTGATGTCAAATTTATAGCCCCCTTATTATCCGAAATATAGCCAGCGCTGATATATAAAGAATTTGTGGCGTTAAGTGCCGTTTCATCCGTGAAAATCGCGCCGAGGTTCGTGGACGCTTCCGAATCTATTTGGTTATATTTAGCTACTTGGCGAGGAGATGGGCGATTAGAACAACCGGTAAATAAAACAACCGGTAATAATGCTAAGAGAATTAAAAATAATTTCTTTTTCATAATTTATCCTCTTTTTTAAAGTTAATTGACAATAATATATTTATTAAACCAAAAAACACGACTAATTAAAAGTATTATTTGTGAACTACTCTCCAATAAATTGGAGAGCTTCTTGTTTCAACGACGGGATACTTTTTAGTGCGGCTATGTCGCCATAGCCGATGTCATCCATAGAGCCCGTTTCCACAAGCGTATATTCCGGCAGTTCCTGCCGTATTTTGTTTATAGCTCTTTGCTTCACGACTAATGCCGATACGTAGTCCCGCGAGGCTATAAGCCCGCAGGATGGACAGGAATGCGTTCTGCCTTCCAGCGTCTTCGGGACGCTCGCCCCGCAGGTACACTCCTGAGAAGTATTGCGGGGGTTTACTCTCATATATAGAATACCGGCCTCTTCCGCTTTGTATTCTATATATGAGAGAAATTGCCCCCAGCCTGCGTCGCTAATCGATTTAGATAAACAGTGATTTTTTACCATGTTCTTAATTTGCAAGTCTTCCGCTCCGACGGCGTCGTAACTATCCACTATTCTGCGAGATACCTTATGTTGAAAATCCTTGCGCTGATTAGATACCTTTTTATGCGCTCTTGATAGCGATAGACGAGCTTTATTACGATTAGATGAACCTCTTTTTTTGCTCGACAGCCGCTTTTGTTTCTTAATAAGCCTTAATTCGGCTTTTCTTAGATGTTTGGGATTATCTATGGGGTCGCCGTCCGAGAGGGTAGCAAATGAGCTTAAGCCTACGTCTATGCCTAATACACTATTTATTACAGTCTTTTTAGCAGCCGGTTCATACTCTACCGAAAAGCAGACATACCACTTGTCAATTTCCTTTTTGATACTGCATGTTTTGATAATACCGTTTATGTTTCTGTGCAGTTTTAGTTTGATATGACCTATCTTGGAAAGCGTAAGTTTACCGTGAGCGTCTATACCAAACCCCGACTGCGTATAAGTAATAGAATTATACCTGCCCATATTCTTGAAACGGGGATAACCGGCTTTGCCATTTTTTTCTTTAAGGCGGCGATAAAAGGCTTTGTAGGCTTTTTCTACACGGATAAGGACATCCTGTAATACTTGGGAATGGATGTCCTTGAGATATAGGATTATTGATTTATCATGTTTCAATATACCTGCTTGCTTGCCATAAGACAGGGATCTTTTGTCCCGTTCGTAATGGTTCTTACGGTCAACCAATGCGGAATTATACAAAATACAGCAGATATTAAGCGTCCAGTCCAGCTTTTCTTTCTGTTTTCTTGTCGGATATAACCGATATTTATAAGTTTTTAGCAATGGTTTTTAGACCTTTGATTATCTATATATTTCCTTATCGCGCCTTCCGAAACGGAGCCTATCGTTTCTAAGTAATACGACGGATTCCAGAGATGACCGCTCCACAGTTGCTTTTTAATCTCCGGAAACTTTAAAAATATGAGCCTTGCCGATATTCCTTTTATCATTTTAACAATATATGAGGGCGATATTTTCGGATGAGCGGATACAAATATGTAGATATGGTCCTCATCCCCTATTTCGACGTTTCGTATCGTAAATCCTTTTTCTTTCGCCACTTCGTTTAAAACCTGTTTGAAATATTGCGATATATCGGCGTTTAAAACCTTGCGTCTATATTTGGTTGTGAAAACTATGTGATAGTTGCAGTTATATACACTTGTTCTTCCATGTATTATATTTTCCTTATTCACTCATATAGTATATATATTATTATATTATATGTCAAGTTATTTGTAATTAAATACAAAAACATATGGTATCGCCTATCATCTCCCTTTTAAAAAAGGGAGTGTTCCCGGCGATGTTGTCATAAAATATTTATTGTCTAATAATAGGTTTGTTCCCATAAAAAATACTACTACATAAAAATATTATTTTTTTACTTGACATTAAATCTAATTAGTTATATTTTTATAAATATAGATTTTAACCTTCAAATTAATAATTAAATTATGAAAACACAAGGAACGCAAATTATTCAGGAACCCGAACCGATCAAAGCGGTCTTAATTTCGCAGACTGACCTCGAGTCCGTACTTGCGAAACTCACGGCTGAAACGACTAAAAAATGGCTTACATTAAAAGAGGCAGCATCGTATTTGCGTATATCCGAAATATCCCTGCGAAATTTTATCAGGTATAAAAAAATAAGCCATTACAAAATCGAAGGTAAACTGCTTTTTAAAATAACCGAGCTCGATAAATTTATCGAGCAAAATAAAATCGAGTCTATTTCGGATTTAGTACAAAAATCCGTTAATGGGCGTAAATAGGAAAAATAAATCTTTTAATTTTTTAAAAAATTTTGAGGAGTGAATTATGGAAAAGCGTAACTATTGGCTTAAACTGAAAGAGGATTTTTTCTCTCAGCCGTATGTTAAAAAATTGCGTAAAATCGCCGGCGGCGATACTTACACAATAATTTATCAGAAAATCCTGCTAATATCGGTTAAAACCGACGGCTATATTATTTTTCAGGGTATCGAAAAAAATCTTACCGAAGAATTAGCGTTAATCCTCGACGAAGACGTCGATAACGTTACGGTAACCCTTGAATTCATGAAAGCGAATAAGCTTATCGAACAAACGGGGAATAAAAATGAAAATGAATATCTGCTGCCCGATATGCTCTCGCTTATCGGATCCGAAGGCGAAAGCGCAAAATGGGTTAGGGCTTATAGGAAAAAAAAACGGCAAAGCCTTATATTATCTACTAATTTTAATAATATTCAAAAAGACGAAAATAATAAAACCTTACATTGTAAGGCTGACGTAAGGAAGTGTAAGGAAAATGTAATTATAGATATAGATATAGATAAAGATATAGATAAAGAGAAAGAAAAAGAAATAATAAAAGAAAAAGAAAAATCAGACCCCCCATTCCCCCCAAGGGGGGAACTCCCCCTTAATGAAAAAGCCGTTGAGGTTTTAGATTACTTAAACTTAAAAACAAATAAAAAATTCACGGCTAAAAATAAAGCTAATTTAAATAACATCAGGGCAAGGCTTAAAGAGGGTTTTTCCATTGATCAACTAAAATGCGTGATAGATAAAAAAACGGCGGAATGGCTTAACGACGGCAAAATGAACCAATATCTCAACCCCGAAACGCTTTTTAGGCCTAAAAAATTCGAGATATATCTTAATTCAAAGCCGCCGGGGACGCCTTCAACGCAGGGGGGGAGGGAGGCGGAAAATAAATACGTAGACATTAAAACTACCCACATCGACAACGTTACCGGCGAAATGTGGGTTACGGGAGGATAGTATGGAACGGACGGCAGAAATTAAAGACATTAAGGACATTTTAAGAGGGCTTAATTTAAAAATCGAAAAAAACGCTCACGAAGATTCTAATACCGATATTACCGAAAAATTAGAACGCTTTAAAGCCGGTTTAGAAAAAAACATCCAGTCCGTCCTGCAAAAAACGGGCGTTCCTAAGATGTTTTTAAATCCTAAAAGCAATACCGCTAAATTAGATTTAGGGCGGGGATATTATTTCAGCGGTCCGGTAGGAACCGGTAAAACCGATATGGCGGTATCGGTCCTGAGAAGTATCATTTTGAATACGGAACCCGTTTTCGAGTACGGAGTTTACAAACTCCCGGAAAACTTAGCAATGTTCGTATCCGTTCCAATGATGCTTTTGAACATTAGAAGCTCGTTCAAAAGCGAGAGCGCCGACGAAATGGACTTGATTAAAAAATACGTCAAGCCTGAAATTCTGGTTATGGACGACCTGGGGACTGAGAAAGTGACGGAATGGGTCATGCAGACCTTATACGTCATAATCAATTCCAGATACGAAGAGGAAAAACAGACGCTCATCACGTCTAATAATTCGTTAGACGAAATCAGAAAAAATCTTAACGACAAAATAGCTTCCAGAATTACAGCTATGACGGAAATAATAGAGCTTAAGGGAATCGACCGCAGAAGCGGCATATCTGTGGTCAAATAAATTAAATAAACGATGGGAACGACAGGAGGAAAAAATGTTACTTGACCTCGAAACTAAAATACAAATGAAAATCGACGAGATTGTCGAAGCTTACAAGGAGACTTTATTGCTGTCGAAGGTGTTTCCCGACGACGAGTATTTTAAGATTGCTCGGCTTCGCGAAAAAAAAGCGATTAAAGCCTTGAACTTAAAACTAAAGGGGGTAAAAAGTAGTGGAACAAATCAAAAACGGGAGCAAATCGTAAGAAAAATAAGAACGGCAGGCATTAAGGCGGGCGAAGACACATGGAACGCTTTTAAGTCCGCCTCCGGAGAAATCGATCCGACGGATTTTCACGAGTATTACGAATTATATCTGCGCGCGTTCAGGGAAAGCATCGAAACGAGCGCGCAGAATTATTACGAAAAGGCGGCGTTGGTTTAATTTAAATTAATGAAAACGGAGGTTTTTATGGAAAATCAAAAGAAAATATTATTAAGAATTAATCGCGACGAAATCTATTTTTCCTGCGAAGGGTATTCCGAAGAATTTATTAATACGATAAGCGATGTCATCAACCAAAAAAAGCATTCGTTATTACCTGTAACTACTAAACCGGTTGAAGATAAAAAAACCGAAACATCAAAGGAACATATCAACGGTTCTAAAAAAATCTATAAACACGGAGAAAAAGAAAGAATTATCGAAGATATACGGAACGAGTTTTCTTTCGAAGAAATAAATAAAAAATATAATATTAGCAAAGCTACTTATTATCACATAAAAAAAGATATAGGAGCCGAAGCTGCGGCGGATAAATCGTCAAAGGATTCAGCGGCAAAAATCTCAACGGCGAATAACGGCTCAAGTAAACATAGAAAAGGAGGATTTAACCCGACATCCGTGAGCGAAGAGGATAAATTAAATATAGCGAAAGACATTAAATTAGGGCTTTTTTCCAGTCAGATACTAAAAAAATATCATATAAATATCCACGCTTATTCCGAGATTAAAAAATCCATCAAAATGGAAAAACATAAATCTGCCGCCGACGAGGACGATATCGAGTCCGTTAAAAAAAGATTAGATTATGGGGGGCGTTTCGACGGCGATTATTCGGAAGTTTCGGTTAGTAAAATAGATATTAACAAGGTACAAGAAAAAATACATGAAAAGCCATTAGGATCGTTAGCCGTTAATCCGGGGGTCCGGCAATGGCAAAAAGATATGATAGCGAGGGGGTTGTGAAAATATGAATAAATACAAAATTAAAATACGGGGCATAGGAATAAAACCGGCAATAATTGAAGTAGAAGGCGAACCGGTTAATTATCCGGAAATTGTCGGAAAGAAAATAAAGGTTTCTATAGAAATAATGGAGGATTAAGATTATGGATTATCAAGTCGTAGAGGCACCAAAAAAAGTCGCTGACTGGAGAGGTAAATTAGTTAGGTTTAAACGTGAAATAAGAAACGGATATGTTATTATCCCGGCGGGGACGATAGCCACCATTGGATCCCCCGAAATAGTTACAGAATTTGAATGCGAACCTTGTAAATGCTGCGGAATACGGGCACGCATATCGATAAAAGGAAACAGAGAAATAAAACTAACCGACATAGAATTTGTAGAGCCGGTTCCTGTTGTCGGCGAAGAGACCCCTGCTCAAAAAATCAGAACCGTAAAAGATTTAAAAACGGTTTTAAATAAATTCGACGAAACTAAAGAGGTAAGAGTCGCCGTGGGAGATTTACGATCCGATCCTTGCAGCGTTTCGGAATCAAAACCGTATTATGACGAAGACGACGAGGAAGGCGAAGTCGAAGCAAGAGAAAGTATAGTCTGGATAGAACCCGATTACAAAAAATAATGCCGTAAAAGTAAAATATGCAAACAATAAAATACATCGATCTATTTTCGGGCATCGGAGGTTTTCGCATGGGCTTCGAGCAGGCATGCGCCGAACTCGGGGTAAAGGCGAAATGCGTATTTTCAAGCGAGATAGATAAATATGCGCGGCAGACGTATAAGGCAAACTGGAACGACGAACCTGCGGGGGATTTCGGTTTAGTGGATTATAGGCGTATTCCGAAGCATACGGTCTGTCTTGCATCGACGAGTTGTCAACCTTTTTCCTTAGCAGGAAAAAGAAAACAAGGAGCGGACACGAGAAATACCATTCCTTATCTCTTAAATTATATAGCCGTGGCCATGCCCGATATTTTGATACACGAAAACGTCCAATCGCTTTATAATTCCGCGGAATACGAAACGATAAATAAGGTTTTGTTTAGGTTGGGATATACGGTATTCGACAAGGTTTATAATTCGGTATCCGTTACCCCCCAAAACAGAAAACGGTTGTTCACCGTCGCGTTTAAGGATTTTAAAACCGGCTTCGGTTTTTCCTGGCCGGAACTGCTGGAACTGGACTTAAAAATGAAAGATATACTGGAGCCGTCCGTTCCGGATAAATATATCCTAAAAGACAAGACTTGGAAGTGCTTACAGCGTAGAGTCGGCGAGTATTACAAAAAAAATAGCGGATGGAAATCGTATTTAAAAATAATCGATGCCTGCGAAACGGCAGGGACGCTAACGGCATCGTACGGAACCAACGGGGGCGCCGCTATACTTATACCGCCGGATTTAAGGAAAACCGTCTTTAAAAACGGGTTCGGTTACGGGATAGCGGAACCGGACGGAACAGGCAGGACGTTGAGCGCAAGATATAAAAACGACGGAGCGGAAATTCTTATCGAACAGGAAAACAAAAATCCGAGGATAATGACTCCGCGGGAATGCGCCAGGTATATGGGATTTCCCGACGCTTTTCAAATCCCCGTATCTGACAGCCAAGCTTATAAGCAATTCGGCAATGCAGTGGTTCCGCCGGTCGTAAAGGAAATAGCGAAAGCGGCGGTAGAAAATTGGATAACAAAAATTAAATAGGAGAACTTATGGCGAACAAAAAAGTAGTTTTTATTTCAGTCCCGTATTTGAAAGATCCTGAAAGAAGGGAACGATTAAGTCTTCTTGGAGTATGGTACGTAAGGAGTCAAGGTAAAACCGTTTTACGACAACGACAACACGAATACGATGCCGTTGTCGAGGACTGCAAGGTCATGCTCGCCCGCTGCGACGAGGCGCTTTTTATCGACGGCGCCGGCGGGCTTTCTAACCGTCAGAGGATAGAACTCGTAACGGCTCAAAAACTGCGCAAGGAGATTACGATAACCGAAACCCGCACGCTTTTCGATTTAGTTCTACACGCCGTTATGGATAAGGAGGTGATAAAGGTATGAACTGTTTAGTATCCGGCGGTTATACCGCTATAAACGAAGTCGAAAGCATAGATATCCAGCTCAGGTTTAAAGGGATCTGCGAACGGGGGAAATTATGCTATTTATCACGCCGAAAAAGGCGATTTCAGGGTTTTTAT
>JAKBNN010000023.1:13432-19003 GCA_021831025.1 bacterium
ATAAGGAGGTGATAAAGGTATGAACTGTTTAGTATCCGGCGGTTATACCGCTAACCCTTGCGGAATAACCGAAGAGGAAAATATCGATTTACAGCTTCGTTTTAAAGGAATTTGCGAACGGGGAAATTATGCTATTTATCACGCCGAAAAAGGCGATTTCAGGGTTTTTATAGTGAAATATAATAACTGCCCTATCGGCCGCATATTCGACGACGAGTATGAAGCGATACTGGAGTTTATAAAATTAACCGAATAAAGGAGGAATGTATGAGTTCGCAATTAATTGCTTTTCCGGCAGAAAATTTAGATTACAAAAATTATTTTAAGTTCGCCTATTACAATTTTCTTGAATGTCTCGAAGAAGGAGAGGCATTTGGAATTGATTTTTCGGAAGATAAAAAAAAATTAAAAGATATGCTTGACAAGTTTATGAATTGTGATAATATAAATATATGATTTAAAAAAATAACTTTAATTGGAGGATTCCAAAAATGAAAATCACGATCGACAAGGATTTTAACGTAAAATTAAACATCGGAACGGACTTTAATTTAAAAAAGGCGGGGCTTACTACCGTATCTTTCGGAGAGACGGAAAGAGTGCGTAGGTTAAAAGGGGAAATTAAAGCCGACCCGAAGAATGAAAAATTGCAAACGGATCTAAAGTTTGCCCACGTCGAAAACCAAAAACTCAGGGCGGAAGTTAAAACGGCGTTAAAAAACGCCGGAATTGATTTTCAGTACGGCAAAATCGAAGGAGCTTTTGGAAAACAGGAATTTAAACCCCTGTCTGAGGGAGAAAAATACGAAAAAGGCGGCTATGTGATGAACGAACAAAACATCGGAAAGCTTGCGGATTTCGTAAAAACGAAAACTAACGTCGTTCAAGTCGAAACGAGCTACCTCGGCAAAATACCGAAGTATAAAGCCGACCCGCTCTATATGGCGGAAGTTAAAAAAGTAAGAAACGCCAATATTTATCAAGCTTCGGTCGGCGCTCATTACGACTCTGAAAAAAAGCAGTTTCTTATGAGCCCGGACGGGCTTAAAAAGGCTTTTGCCATCGAGAAGAAAGACGATAAAATTCTTTTCGCCGCAAAAGATCATAATTTAGATTCAATTCAAGAAGTATTTAAAGCGGCGGGACTGGATGAAACCGGCGAAATAAAGAATATGCCCCAAAAAGAGATGGTTTCCGCTATGGAAAACGGCGAGACGGTAGTCCTTATCCAGAAATATTTCTTCGCCGGCATGAAGAAAGAAGAATACGATAAAATGCCTTCCGAAACAAAAATGATCCTTAACGACATAAACAAAGAAAGAATTAGCGCCTTAAAAGAAAACTTTAAAGGCGCGAGTTTCGATAAAGAAGCAAAAGGTTTCGTCATTACGAAAGACAATAATCCCGACTGGAAAGAAAAGCTTGAAAATTACAAAAAAGCGGATGATGAGTTCTGCGAACGGAAGACGAAAGAACTCGACGTGTTGAAACCCGAAAATAAAATTAAAAAGGAAATAAATGATTTCACAAGTTCGTTCGGTTCCGAAAATAAGAAATCGGCTGGCGTTTCTATAAGTTAAACCCCCTGCCCTCCTTGCGTATAAAAATACGCAGGGAGGTTTTGTGAAACCTAAAAAGTATGACTGAAATTAACAAAAAAATAGAAAAGGCTCAAGATATTTATTTTGACATATACCAAAAGTCGGTAGTGGATGTCAGGAAGTGGCAGACGGTATCGTTGGGACTTGGTTTCATTACCATACTTTTATTAATTTCAGTTATAATCTTATCTAAAATTAATAAGCCTATGCCCTATATTATTACGGTAAATCAACTCGGCAAAGCAAAAGTAATAAAATATTCGGCGGCTAAATATCCCGTATCCCGCGCCGCGAAAGAATATTTTATTGGCAGGTTGATTCACTGGACGTTCGACGTCTCCCCAAGCATATTAAAAAAAGAACTGCTGAAGTCTTATACCTATCTGACTCCGCAAGGACAATCTTATTTTAAGCGCTATATCAGGGGCGCGGGTAGTCCCCTGACGTGGGCGGCGTCTCACCACGGACAAAAGCATTTCAGTATTCTTTCCATGAATTTCATAAATAAAAATACCGTTTCCGTTCATACGAAAGAGACCGTTTTATCAGGCGCCGGCAGCGCGGTTTACGTTAAATATGTCGATTTTATCGTACATATTGCCGTCGTGCCGCCTTCGTCGTCCCTCGTAATTCTAAAAAACCCGCTCGGGCTCTATATAAAGTCGTTTACAATTAATAAATCCGTAGGAGGAATAAATGGTTAAAAAAAGTTTAATTTTTGCCGCAACGGCGGTATTAATTTTAGCTACAAAATCTTTTGCTTTCGGCGTGGTCAAAAAATTTAATTATAATCCGAGTAAAATTTTTACGATTTATGCCCGGCCGTACTTTTCGACCGACCTTAAGTTTAAATCGAAGGTACTCGCATTCGCTCTGGGAGACAGCGTCCGGTGGATGGCGCAGCCGGTTTTGAATAATCTTTTTATAAAGCCTACCGAAAGGCACTTAGAAACCTCGCTTTCGGTTATTACGCAGAACCATACGTATGAGTTTTATTTATCGTCCCAGAAGACTATTTTTTACCAACTCGTAGAGTTCAGGCATCCCAAAAAATTGGCGACGGTGCTTGCGGGAAATTTGGAGAAAAAGATAGAAAGAAAAAATAAAGTCTTTAATACGGGCGTTAAAAAGCTTACGCCTCAGGAAATATCTTCAATCAGGTTTAATTATTTAATTTCAGGAAACAAATCTATTAGGCCGATACAGGTCTTTAGGTTTAACGGGTTCGTTTATCTTTTTATGCCTAAAAAACTGCAGTCTATGCCGGCTTTTTTTATTATGTCGCACGGTCATCTGGATTTGGTAAATTATATCGTCAAAGGCAGGTATATCATCGTGGAAAGGCTCTTTAAGAAAGGCGCTTTGAAACTCGGAAACAAAGAGGCTTTTATTTACTTAAAAGACTAAAAATAACGTCGGATGGAGATGGTGATATGCCTGAAGAACAGAACGGCTCGGACGAAAATAAAACCGTAAAAACCAAGACCGGAATCAGAAAAGGGATAAAGGTTCCCAAAAACCTATATACCCTTGTCGCCGTGATTTTAATCGTTTCTATTCTTATAATTCTTTTTATTACAGGCGCTTATCATAAAAAAAAGCCGGTAAAAAACGTAGTTAAGCGGGCTTCTCAAAGCACGCGGGCATATATCCAAACAAAAAACAAGGCTAAGAATCTGCTCAAAACATCGGCTTTGCCGGTTTTGCCGCCTTTAAATTCAGGGCTTAAGCGTAAAATTAAAAATATAAGCAAATCTTTGCCGCTTAATCAAAATTATAATTCTCAAAATCAAGGTCCGACCCCTGCGCAAAAAGCGGCATTAAGCCCGATGGTGCAGGTAGTCGGCCAGGGAGGATTTAATAATAATCAGAGCCAGGTGTCAAAAATACTAAACCAGCAGCAGTCACTTCAAAATTTACAGAATAAGGCTAAAGCCGAGCTTAATTCCGTACCGAACATGGAAAAAAACGTTATAGAACAGGCAAAACTCGCCCAGCTTGAGAAAACTAACCCTAACGCCGCCTTTTTAGAGAAAATGAAGGCGAAAAATGAAAATTACGAGAAAGTTTTAATTTCGCAAAAGCCGGTATCCGGCTGCGAAGTGGAAGCGGGGACTATAATTCCCGCGGTGCTTTTGTCGCGTATTAATTCAAACCTGCCCGGTTTCATAAAAGCCGAAACGGTAAATAACGTTTATTCTTACAACGGACAGTGTTTGGAAATACCGAAAGGGACTTTTCTTATCGGGATGTATTCGTCGCAAATCGCGGCAAACCAGTCAAGGCTTTTAGTAGCATTTAAGACCTTAGAGCTTCCGGACGGAAGGCAGTTAAATCTTTTAGGAATGCCCGGCATGACCGGACAGGGAACGGCTGGATTTCACGATCTCGTTAATACGCATTTCTGGACGATGTTCGGAACGTCTCTGCTTTTAAGTTTTATAAACGTAGGTTCTCAGGCATACGGCGCAGCGAGCGGAGCGATGCAACCAAGCGCTTACGGAGGAACTGCGCCAGTAACGGCGGCAGGCGTGGGGGAAGAGACGTTGGGCAATACCGCGGGGACTTTAGGACAGAATATGCTTTCTCGCTACGCAAATATTCCGCTTACGCTTATTATAAGGCAGGGATTCAGATTTAATGTGTTCGTAAGTAAAAATATGGTATTGCCAAAACAAAATTAAGGAGGTTTATTATGAAGAATTTGTTTTTAATAGCTTTTGTAATGTTAGGGTTAGGGTTTTCAAGTTCGGTTTTTGCCGCCGGGGGAGCCGGAACAACTAATACGACTTCGTTTCCTCATCCGTCCGGTTCAACTTTTACGCCGGCTACAATTACTCCTACTCTTCCTTCCGTTAATTCGGCTGTGGCACAGAGTAAAGAAAATGCCGTTTTGAATGAAAACGCCGCGGCGGAGTCAGCGGTGACGCAAACCCAAAATCAAGTAAATCAAACGCTGAATAATCGACAGACGCGGCAGGATTTAAACGCTAAGGCCGTTGTTGCTCCGTCTCCCGCAGGCATGCCTGCGGGTTATCAGGGGCAGGTTCCGAACTTTAACGGCATGCCGCCTAACGTTCTTCAAAATACAAACAAATAGGAGGTTTATTATGTTTAAACATAGCAAGTCTTTCCGTTTAACGATTTTTCTTTTTTTATTATTTTACGCGGCGCTTTTAACGCCGAGCAGAACTTCGGCACAGATAATCACTTTAGACCCGGTCACCGTAGGAATCCAGTCTATTATTCAATCTCTAACGGCGGCTAATACCGCCATTCAGGCGGCGGAGTCTAAAATCGAGGTAGAATTATCCGCCTTAAAATACGTCCGGCAAGGCGAGCAGCTTATGAACCAGATTCGGGAATTACAACAGGAAAGCTCGTCGCTTATCAGCGCCGTAAACAACATCGAAGGGACTATTATGATGCCCGCAGCCGAGCTACAGGGGCTTAAAAACTCGCTTACGGCGGAGCAAGGAAATATGCAAAGCATCATCGCCGAAGAAAGCGGTAATCCGCAGATGAGCCAGTTTTTGCAGAACTATCATAACAAATACGGAAGCTCCGGATTATCCAACGCAACTACCAATCAGTCTTACTATGGGAACGTTTCGAGTCAGTATCAAACCGCAGGCACGCAGTCCGCGCAAACCGCCGCATACGCTCAAAGCGTCCTTAATAACTCGCAGAATAGCCAGCATTTAATATCGCAGTTAGGCGCAAACGTAGCGGCTGCGCACGGCACGGTTGCGGCGGAACAGGCTAACGGACAAGCGTTAGTCGCTTTAGCGGAAGAAGTCAACCAGCTGAACAAACTTGAAGCGCAAAAAGCGAAACTTGCGGCTATGCAGGCGGGAACGGTGGATTCGCAACAGGCTGCGGGAGCGCAACACATAGCTACCGTGACTACGGTAAAACCTTATCAAAGGCCGGCGGCTGAGCAACAGACATCGTTTGGGACTTGGCCTAA
>JAKBNN010000048.1 GCA_021831025.1 bacterium
CTATAAGTGTACGGCACATAAGTAAAAGAAATTCTATTGTCGTATAATATTAAGAATGCGGCTTTAAACATCGGTTCGGTTTTGGTTGTTTGAAGTCCGATATCCGACGGAGTTATGTTTGTAGGAGCAAATCCGCTTGCCAAATTCCCAACCGCTATATGCCCCGAAAGATTTTGAAAATAAGCTCCGCCCTTCACCTCCGCGCCGAACATACCCGAAGCATAAGCCTTGGGCGTATTTAAGGATACAAAAGATACTAAAATCAAACCGGCAAAACCGGCGAAAATAAAAATAATAGATGAGCGGAATAATTTTAGAGATTTATTATTGTTAACGGTTCTTTTAAAATTTAACATTGACATAATAAATACCTCCCGTTTATTAAAAGTCGTTTATTTATATATTTATATTGCGAATATAGATTGCCTCTTTTTAACTTTTTTATTTTTTATCTTATTATTGCTACTATTTATTTTAAAACTTGTCAAGATATTTTTCTTGCTTTCAATAATGTATAAAATATAATATAATTCTTGCATATTTAACTGGTCTTTTTTGTTTCAACAAATTTACATAACGGGGGTCCATTATTTTAATGAATTTTAAATATCTGGAAAACCTTACAAAGATAGTCGAAGAATTACTTGCAAATTATAACATAACTTACGCTTGGATAGGTATAAAAAAAGATAATTTTCTGGTTCAGCCGATTTTATCTATAGGATTTGAAAAATCCTTTCTCGATGAAATCGAGATAAGATGGGACGATTCGAAATACGGAAACGGTCCGACGGGGAGAGCTATTAAAAGCGGCAAGCCCGTCATATTAAATGACATAAATGACCCTTCCTGTGAAGCTTTGCTGGTTTTTGCCAAAAAATACGGCTATAAATCCTCTGCGATTATTCCACTTAAAATGGATGATACAATTTTGGGTTCGCTCAATGTCTATTCTAAAAGAAAAAACTATTTCTCGGATAGGCTAATGGGTGAAATCACAGCTTTTAGCGAAGCGTTATCCCCGATAATATATAATACGATAATCAAAGAACCGCATCTCGGCGAAAAACTGACGGAATATATGGAAGTGCTTTATGATATAACACTTAATATAAATAAGGGGGTAATGTCGGATTTAAATATAAAGTACTTAATCTTAGACGCATTATCCATTATCGAAAAACTGCTTATGGCTGACGGTTCCGAATTTATAATTTATAATAGAACGACGCATAAGCCCGAATTAAATGTCCCTTCGAAACTATGGATAAAAAATTTTAGGAAATCGTCTTCGGATGAAGTTTTTCATGGAATAACGCCTGCCCTCGATTTTTTACTCAGCAGCTCAAAACCATATACCTATGACTATACAAAATTTCCTCCCGCCATCCCGTTTTATTTAAAAAGGGGGCTTAAAACCATAGGCGGCGCTTCTATGAAGGCATACGTGTATGATAGGCAGTATGAAGCCGTGCTGGTTCTTGCGAGAAAATATAACAAGTTGTTTAAAGAAAGCGAACTCAGCCTGCTCCGGCTCCTATCACAGCTTTTTTTCTCGAGCTATGCCGTAAACAAGTATATGTCAGATATAACCGCTCTCAGTAAAGACCTCGATATTCTTTCCCATATCGACGTTTTAACGAATACATATAACAAAGAATCCTTTATGATGCTTCTTAACGAAGAAATAAACCGCTACAAAATAGCAAAGGAAAGTTTTGTTATCGGGATAATCGACATCGATAATTTTAGCCACATAAACGATACTTACGGCTATTCGATAGGCGACATCCTGATAAAAATGGTTGCCGAATACTTAGAAGAAAATCTTTCAAAATTTGGAATAATAGCGAGGTTAAGCGGGGATGAATTTGGCGTGATTATGCAAAACACGACTAAAAAAATTGCAAATTCTACTTTAAACAAGCTGATTTCGGATTTATCCGATAAAAAGTTTAACTTGGACAATATCTCGTTAAATTTAGGCATCACGGTAGGCATTGCAGAATTTCCGTCCGACGCGTCTCTCACGGATGAACTTCTGTCCATTGCCGATAACGCCCTTCATTTTGCCAAAGAAGAAGGAAAAAGCATGGTGGGATATAAGGAAATTGCAAAAAATTATATAATTAAAAGCTCCAAGACCGATTTAATTTACAAAGCTATCGAGAATGACCTCTTTCTGCCCGCATTTCAACCGATAAGAAATATTAGCGATCTTGCAATTTACGGCTATGAATCCCTTGCAAGAATTAGAATGAACGGCGCGGTGTACTCGGCCTACGAATTTATTGACACAATAGAAAAGCTTAATCTTATTAACAAACTCGATTTTATTTTAATGGAAAAGGCTTTTGATATTTTTAACCGGTTTTCAATGGATAACGCAATAGAAACAAAGCTTTTTTATAATATAAATCCAGGCATGTTTAAAAACGCAAAAAATATCGACGAATTAAAGAAAACAATTAGAAAACATAATATGGAAGGAAAATTGTTCTTCGAAATTACGGAGAGAGAAACTCTCCCGAATTTAGAAGGATTTTCAAAACTTGTTAAGATTATGGACGAAGAGGGGATATTTTTTGTGCTGGACGACTTTGGAAGCGGATATTCTTCCCTTAATTATCTTAAGTATCTTCCATCGACCCCTATTATAAAAATCGACGGCTCTTTCATTAAAAACTGCCATAAGAATAAAAGGGATGCCAGTCTTGTCGAAGGAATAGCGACATTAGCAAAAAGCATAGACATTATCCCGTTAGCCGAATTCGTCGAAAACGAGGAAATACTGGCCGAATTAAAACAGAGGGGCATAGAGCTTGTTCAAGGATATTACACCGGCGAGCCTTCATTCGATATCAGCATTTAACCTTCGCACGGGGACACCGCAGGGTTCAAGGGCGGCTTTAACCGTGTCGTTATCCGAAAACTTTCTTCTTAAGTTTAATCCCATTTTTTAACCTCCAATCGACTTAATTATAGTGTCTAAATTTATTCCAGCCAATTAGGGGGCTAATATATTTCATTTTCTTTCCTCCTTTTGTTATAAGCGCCCAAATAAACTTCGTCTCGTTACATGCAGTCTTTTTTCAGACTAAGTTGCTATCCAAGCTTGGGTTGGGCTATCCGACTTGACAACAATCTACCGACATAGGCGATTTGGCAAAGTTCGATATGCCCAAAATTATAACAAATAATAAATGATAATTAAATAGGCATAAATATTATATACGAGGTAGAGTAGAAATGGATAAATATACCGCAAAACTTTAATGCTCCGGATGAATGCAAACAAAATGTGCGAACTACCCGGATAGTTAATCCTTTTGCGTTATTCTTATAACTTCTTCCAACGACGTTAAACCTTCGGCGAACTTCTTAAACGCCTCCCGCCGCAGGGTGTTCATGCCATTTTTGACGGCGGCGGCTTTTATTTCGGAACTGGAAGACTTAGACATAACCATTGTTCTTATTTCGTCGTTAAACTCTAAAATTTCATAGACGGCGGTTCTGCCCCTATAACCTGTCTGCGCGCAAAAATCGCACCCCTTAGCCACGTAAATTTCTTTGTCCCCCATTTCTTTTATATTTTGCGGCGTTAAGCCGAACTCGTCTGCCAGTATTTTTGAATAATAATCTACCGTCGTGCCCACCGCCGAAAAACCTTTAACCGGTTCTTTGCACTTCGGGCATAAAACCCTTAAAAGCCTCTGCGCAAAGACTATTAAAACGGAAGACGATATTAAAAACGGCTCTACCCCCATATCCGTTAATCTCGTAAAAGCGCTTGCGGCATCGTTGGTATGGAGCGTCGAAAAAACCAAATGACCGGTGAGCGCCGACTGAACGGCAATTTCCGCCGTTTCGAAATCCCTTATTTCGCCTATCATTATAATATCGGGGTCCTGTCTTAATATGTGCCTTAAGCCCGTCGAAAAAGTTAAACCTATCTTGGGATTAATGCTTATCTGCGCTATACCGCCTATCTGGTATTCCACCGGGTCTTCGATAGTCATTATGTTCTTATCGGGATAGAGTTTTTTAACGGTATTGATAAAAGAATACAGCGTCGTCGTTTTTCCCGAACCCGTGGGTCCGGTAGATATAATCATACCGTGGGTTTTTCTCAGGCTGTCGTAAACGGTGTCCATGTAAGCTCCCGATATGCCTACCTCGTTAATATCGAATAATTTCAGGGACTTGTCTAATATTCTTAAGACTGCCCTTTCGCCGAATATCGTCGGTATAACGGACACCCTTATATCTACGGGTCTGTTTTTTACGGTAAGCTCTATCCTGCCGTCCTGCGGAAGCCTTTTTTCCGCAATATCCAAATTAGACATAACCTTTATTCTGGAAACGAGAACCGGTAAAACGCCCGGTTTTAAAGTCAGTTTATCCGTCAGCGACCCGTCTATCCTGAACCTTACGGTCAACCTGTCATAATAAGGTTCTATATGAATATCGGAGGCGTTTTCTTTTACCGCTTCCAGTATAAGCGTGTTTATAAGCTTTATTGCAGGAGCGTCCGAAGTTACGTCGATAATATCTATAGACTTAAGGTCGTCCAAATTTTCTTCGGCATCGGTCGTCCAGCCGTCTCCCCCTCCTCTTCCGGTTTCGCCTGCTCCGCCGTCTTTCCCGGAACTCTTACCGTCTCCGCCGTCTTTTAACGAAATTTCATAATATGAATTAATTATGCCTATTAATTCGTTTTCGTCTATTTTTTGTGTTTTAAGAGGGAAATTGTAATCCAACCCCAACTTTAAAATAACGTCCTTTACGGCGTCGCCTTTAGTGGCAACGGTTATGAGCATTATATAGCCGCCGTCTTTGAGCTTTAACGGAAAGATTAGATTTTTTTTAAGGTAAATCGAACGAAAATTGCTTTTTATGAAATCCGCAAAATCGTCGGATACGTCGGATACGTCAAATATTAGTCCATTTGTTACGTTCAAACCGAATGTTTCCATATTTTTTATTTTTTGCTCCGGTTACTGCGCCGTTCGTATTTCGGAGATATTAAAAGCATATTTTTTGCGCCCGGAAGAACTTGGCGGTATTTTTTCATAAAACGGTAAAACTTCTTTTTTTTGTTATTAGTTATATTTTTTAACTCTTCGTTCGTCTCGATAACCTTTGGGGAAATCAATATGACCAAGTTGTCGTGTTCTATTTGGGTCGAGTGATCCGAAAACAGGTAGCCTAAAACCGGTATATCGCTTAAAAAAGGGATGCCGGTAATAGTTTTGTTTGCGGTATTCTGAATAAGACCGCCTATAATAACCAACTGTCCGCTTTTTACAAGTACGTTTGTTTTAATATACCGTTCCGACGTTGTCGGACCGACTAAATTGGCGTTTAGCCCATCGGGACTCGGTATTATCGCCGAAATCTTGCCGTATATCTTTAACTGCATATAATTATGGGAATCGACGGTCGGGGTTATTTTAAGTTCTACCCCGACCTTCTGTCTTTCCACCTGCGTTACGATATTTTGAAGGGCAAACTGCGACGTTGCGCTCGACGTAATAAACGGGACGTTTTCCCCTACCATTATTGCCGCCTTCTGATTATCTAAGGTTAAAAGATCCGGCGCGGAAAGAACGTTGATATCGGAATCGGTTGCTATAAGCCTGAAAAGAGCCGCAAAAGAAGG
The DNA here is from genome assembly GCA_021831025.1 of bacterium. Taxonomy (GTDB): domain Bacteria; phylum SZUA-79; class SZUA-79; order Acidulodesulfobacterales; family Acidulodesulfobacteraceae; genus Acidulodesulfobacterium. The sequence continues at coordinate 5,663 of JAKBNN010000048.1, forward strand.
GACGGTTTCGGTAGTTCCGTTAGGTCCGATAGGAAGCTGGATTTGCCCGCCCGCCGCTCCCGCGACGAAACCCGAAACGGAAAAAGGATTAGATAGGAAATCCGTTATCCCCTGCGACATATTGTAGTTGCCGGCTCCGAAAAAATTTCCCTTCTCTACCCCGTACTGCGTTCCTATTTCGCTGGATTTATTTAAATCGACCTCCGCTATTATTACCTGAACGTAAACCTGCCTTCTCATAACGTCGAGCTGTTTGATAACCGACAAAATTCCCTTATACTGCATAGGGTTTGCTTCTATAATAAGCGAATTGTCTTCCTTATCGGGAATAATAACCGCCTTGCCTACCACGGAAACTCCGCCTCCTGCGCCCTTTTCCGCCGCCGCCGGCATAACCCCCGGTCTTACCGGCATGCCCGGTCTAACGGGACCGTTTGCGATATAGGAATTTTTCTTTAAAACCGCACTGGACTCAGAAATTAATCCGGTGAGTATCTTAGCTATTTCGTCGGCTTTTGCATATCTTAATTTATAAACATGTATCGAAACGCCGCTTGCCGTCGGTTTGACGTCTAAGGATTTAATAATGCCGGTTATTCTTTTTAAGTTTTGCAAGGACGCCATTATTATAAGCGAGTTAGAAGGCGAATACGGCATAATTTTTACAAACTGCGAATTGACATTTGCAAATCCGTAATTAGGCGCGGAACTTCCCGTAAAAATCAGGTTTAATATCGACGCAATCTTTTTTGCCTTAATGTATTTTAGCGGATAAACGGCAATCTGCTGTCCGTAATTCGGTACATCCAACGCCCTTATAATCTCGTCCGCCTTTCTTATATCCGAAGCGTAGTCCGTGATTATGATGGAATTTGTAGGCTGATAGCTCTGTATGTTAGCAGACGGAGAAATTAACGGCGTTAACACGCTCACTATGCTCTGGGCGTTTAGATATTTAAGGCGTATTATCCGGGTTTCGAACCCTTTTCCGCTTGCGCTGAGGGTTTTTATTCCCACCGGAACCGGAGCCTGGTGCGCGGCGCTTGACGGGACTATTTCGTAAAACCCCTTTCTCTTTACGACCGCGTAGCCGCTGTACGACAGCGCCGTTAAAAAAACCCTGTATGCCTCGCCCACCGTAACCTTCTTAGAGGACACGACCGTTATATGCCCCACTATTTTACCTTTATAAATGAAATTCCTGTGCGTTATCTTGGAGATAAAGGCTATAAGCGAAGAAATCGTAATGTTTTTAAAATTTAATACGACCTTTTTGTCTTTAATGTCTTTTAGCCTGTAAACTATTTTTTTCGGTTTTTTTGGCGAATGCGGTGCCGCATTCGCATCGGGGGCGGCTATTAACGCAAAAAATAAAAATATAAAGAATATACAAAGAACTTTTACGGCATTAGTCCTATGGAAATTAGTCCTATGGAAATTCATATATACAACCCTTCTTTTTAATATTAAATATTATATAAATTTTATTTTATTTTATTCTATTTTATAATTTAACGTTATTCTGCTGCCGCCCCTCTGTATGTTAAGGCTTAAGGAATTTTCGTTTTGGAGTCCCGTGAGCAAGCCTATCGCCTCCGCCGGGCTTTTTAACGGGACGCCGTTAACGTCTTTTATAACGTCCATCCGCCGTATGCCCATATCCCAGAAAACGCTGCCCGGAACTACGTTAAGCACTTTGTAACCGGTAATTTTTCCGTCCACTATGTCCGGGACGGCATGCATCTGGGTATAAACCACGGAAAGGTTTAATCTTTTAATACCTGATTTTCTTATGATATAAGAATTTTCGCCTATTTTCTTTATAATAGAATTTTCCGCCGCAGAAGCTCCCGGAGAAATAAAACTTCCGGCGGTATTTATACCGGCAGGTCCGCCGGAGGCGCCGGAAACGGAACCTTCGACTATTTTAAGGGTCGTAAGCCTGCCTCCGTAACTTATTACCACGCTTTTTCTGCCGACTTTTTGAAGCATATAGCCCGGCAAGACAAAATCTCCCCTTTTCATAAAGATTATCTTATTCCCATTTAAAAAAAAACCGTAATTCAAGCCGCCTCTTACCGTTCCTATCAGCTTTACGGAAAGCGGAACAAAGGCCGAGGAAGTATTATAAGTAAGCAAGCCTCCGTCGATTTTTAAACCGAATATATCGTCTTTAATAACGCCGCCGTATGCGCCTATGCCGTTTTTTTTATGTATGCTTAAATTTTTTTTTACCGGAAAAACCGTTTTAATACCGACGTCGTATAGAAAAAGCTTGTACGAAATATACCTTGAAATAATATAAGCTGCGGCTACGGAAACTAAAAAAATGGCGGAAAAGATTTTTAAATTAAATATCGCCGTTTTGTTACCGTTTCTCATTGTTACCGTTTCTCATTCGAGAATTTTACATTCGATTTTATAATTTTATTAGTACGTCAAAATCCGTACCGTTGGATTTTATAACTTTTATTGTTTTATATTTTTCTTTTAAGTATCTTAAAAGATTAGCGAAGCCGTTTCCGGTTTTCATTTTTCCCGAAAAATTTACCGAACCGAAAGAATAAGAAATATTTTTAAGTTTTATAGAGCCGGAATTAAGTCCCCCGCTATTTTTAAACCCGGAAATATAATTTAAAAAATTTAAAACGTTTTCGCTCCCTTTGCCCGAATAATTCGACGCCCTTAACTTATCGAAATAAGATTTTATATCGAATTTCGGTTCGTAAAAGACCTTCTGTTCAGGATAATATTTTAACATAATTTTATTTATTTTTAACTGAATAGCTTTAATCTCTTTATACTTATAATAGGTATTAAGGTATAAGTAAGCTGAAATAAGTATCAGCAATGATAAAGATGCCACCGCCGCCTTTTTAAAATAATTCTGGATTTTAGAACCGGTTATCCCGCCTTCCGGCACATTAGAACCGCCGTATGAAATATACGATATACGTTTTTTATTTTTCAAAAAAGAATCGAGCGCTATTGCGCCTGCATCGGGTTCGGCGACTTTTAAATCAAAAACCGGAGACGCCGGAGCGCCGGCATTTAATGCGGGATTTAATGCGCTAAGTTCCTCTATTTCGTTAAGCTCTCCGTCCAAATAGGTAAATTTAATGCCGTTTTCTTCCTTTTTTTGTTTCCAAAGGACGGAAAATATTTTTGGCGGTTTTTCTCCTTCATCGAAGTAAGAATGTATCAAAAAAAACGGGGCGTAAATCCTTATCTTTTTCTTTTTTAGAATGTCGTTAAGCCCTTCGTCTTTTAAAAAAATCTTTTCGAGCGATTCTTTTTTTAAATATTCGACTAAAATTTTGTTTTTAGAAATTTTGTTTACTATAATATAAAGGTCGCCTATGTTTAAAGGAATGAGGTTTTCTAACGAGGTACGCGCAAGTTCTTCGTAAATTTTCGGGTTTTTGAGTTCGAAAGGAAACGATAAAATCTTATACGATACAATATCTATAGGGGCTATAAGGCACGGAACCGAAGTTTTAAAAATTTTAAATAAGTTAATATTTTTATATAAAAGTTTCATAATAGGAATATTATATAACTTTTTATAAATTAATAAAAATTAAATAAAAATGACTATAAAAAAGGTAAAAAGATTTTTGATTTTTAATCCGTAATAATTTATAATTTCTATATGAATAGTATGAATATATCGGATAAAAAAAATATTCTTTATCTTGGACTTTTAGCTATTGCTTATATAGTAATAATATTTTACGTTATTTTGCCGCTTATTAAAAAAAACGGCATCGAAACATCGGCGGTAAAAGCCGCAAAATCGTCGTTAAATTACGTAATGCTTTATTCTTCCAAGATAGACACGCTTAAAAAAGCGGAAAAATTAAATAATCACGGCAATAACAACTATAATAACTATTCCCGCAAAATAAATCCCGCCGGCAAAAGCGGCAAAGGATTTTTAAAATATTTTAAAACAAGCCTTGCGTTTTTCGGAATTTCCAAGAAAAATATCGCAAAATTTTATGCAAGCTATAATGCGGGCGGCGAAAACGTAACGGTATCTTTAAAAGGCGTTTCGCTTAATAAAGCGGTTGACGTAATATACTTTTTATCTAATTCGGGATACGATACCGTCGTTAAATCCCTCAAAATAAAAAGAAACTTTAACGACGGCAAAACTTTAGACCTCGATGCCGGTTTCGACCTGCCGAATAAAAACGGAACTAAAATAATGAAAAAAGAAAAACTAAAATAATGAATAATGTCAAAATACGCACTTAAAGACCGTGTCTTGAAAGACCATGGCTCCGCCCTTCTTTACGTCATCTTGGTCGTAGGGCTTTTAAGCGCCCTTATAACCGGTTTTATAGTTAAAACTAAAGAATACGTTAGCCGCACCGGATATTACGAAAACCGCGTTAAAGCATATTATATAGCAAAATCCGGCTTAAATATTGCAAAATACCTTATTTCCGAGTACAATTCCAACATTACCGAACAAAATCTACTATTTAAAGATATGTCCGTATATCAAAACAGTTATCCGCTGCTTGGCGGTACGGCGAAACTGTTCGTTTATCCGCAGGGAACTAAATTTAACGTGAACATGCTTATTTATGCGAACGGGACGGTAAACGAAACGCTTTACGAAGAATTGCGAAGACTGCTTTACGTTCTGGGACTGCCGCCGATCCTTCTTAACGACATAGAAGTCTTTATGCAGAAAAATTCGTTAAGCTATACCGACCTTTCGTCGAATTTTACTAAATACGTAAATATAAAAACCGGTTACAACCAAACGCTGTCCGCCGGCGAGCCTCAGCTCGAGTCGGGGACTTATAAAGCACCTTTCTTAACCGTCAGGGACCTTATGCTCGTCCCGGGTATGAAATATAAATATTATTATATTCTAAAAAATTTTCTCTGCGTAAACTCGTCCGGTTTAATAAATATCAATTATGCGCCATACGAAGTAATATATTCCTTAAGTCCTCTTATCTCCGTTTCCGCCGCTAAAGAACTCGTAAGTTACCGTCTTAATAATCCGATAACTTCCGTCGCCGGTATAACTATCGTCCCCGGTTTTAACGAAAGCGCCGCAACGGCGGTATCGCCGCTCATAGAATTGAGTTCCAAATATTATAAGATTAAAGCGGAAGGTTATTACCGCGGCGCACATATTTCTATATCGGCGCTATATTACTTCGGCGGGGGGCTTCCGGACAAAATGTACGAAAAACCGTTTTAACGTTTTAGTTTAAAGTTCAAATCTGCCCCTTTATATCTTTTAAATAATAGATGTAATAGCCGTTTTTAGACTTTTTAAAGAGCGTTTTTAAAAGTAATCCGTATTTTTTTGAGATTATTTTGTTTTTTATCTTCAGCTTTAAGACTCCGTAAAAAATCTCGAAAGGTCTTACGGCGGCTTTCGTTATTTTAAGATATCCTTTTACGTCGCCGTTAAACGTCGCCTTGCCGCTTAGACCGCCGCTTGCGCCGGATTTAATAACCCCGAAGTTAAGGCTTATTTTACCTAAATTAATTTCGCCTTTACCGAAAGCGTCTTTGATTTTAACACCGCTCAAATTTATATTAAGCAAAATATTTTTAAAAATTATATAATTTAATAATACGACGGGGGAAATATCCGCTTTAGCTCTTCTTGCGGAAAATTCCTTCGATGTTATAGACGATAGTTTTATATTAAACGGAAAACCGTAATAAATCTTTTTAATATTTAAACGCATTCCGGTCCTTTCGTAAAATAAGTTCTCTAAGGGCGTTTTTAATCTGCCGTAGGGGAAAAAAATATAAGAAAAAAACGACAGCAATAATATGAATAAAATAACGAAAAATGCCGGTTTTACGCTTTTGGAAACTCTCATCGCAATGTTTGTTTTTCTTATCATAATGATTTTTTTATATTTTACCTTTAATGCCACGCAAAAAGCAAGAACCGCAACTTTAAAATCGGGCAAGCCCGGTTTAGAGGCGCTCCATTTATATAATATATTACACCTGAAGATTACGGAATTAAACTACACAAAACCTTATTTTATCGCAACGGGCGGCAAAAACATGTCCAGCCTGTATTTTACGGGACTATCGCATAATCCTTCGGTTTTTACCGCCCGCTCTTCCTTCGAGAACATAAATTATTTTTATACCAAAAAAATTAAAAATAAAAATTATTACGAACTGGTTTATAAAGAAACATATTATAAAACTAAGTCGGGACATCTTAAGATATTGGATAAAAAGGTCGTTCTGGCAAAAAATCTTGCATATTTTAAGATTAGATATTATTATAATGGAAGATGGTTAAAGAAATTCAGTTATTTAGTTTATAATTCTTTTCCCGAGGCGGTTAAGATGGAATACGGGATAGACGATAAAAAATTTAAATTTGTATTTAATTTACTTCAATAATTAAAATTAATCGATAATCATGGATAACGGTAATAGTAATAGTAATAAAATTTATAGTAATGCCGGTTTCACGTTAATAGAACTCTTGATAGTTCTCGTAATAATAGCCATACTTGCCGCAATCGTGGTGCCGAGATTTATGTCCGCTCCCCACAAGGCAAAGGTAACCGCTGCTATAGTACAGATTAAAGACTTCGAAACCGCCCTTAAATTGTATAAACTTCAGAACGGTATATATCCGACTACGGCGCAGGGTCTTCAGGCTCTTGTTAAAAAGCCTGCCGTGCCTCCGCTCCCCAAACATTACCAAAAAGGGGGATATCTTAGCCGGATTCCTAACGATCCGTGGGAAAATAAATATATTTACGTATCCCCTTCCAAGCACGGTTCTTACGCGATTATATCGTACGGACCAACCGGTACGCCGGGCGGAACGGGAAAAAACGCCCCTATCGAAAGTTGGAAATTGCAGTAAAAATTGCAGTAATCACGCAATAAAATGTTTTATAGAAAATTAAATAAAAAGTTTAATCGCTATAATCGCTATGCCGGGGGCGATAATGGCTTTACCCTTTTAGAACTTCTTATAGTTTTAGTTATAATTTCCACACTTCTTGCCGTAACATATCCCAAAATAAGGGGTTTCATCCTTTATTCGGGAACAAACCCCGGTATAGTTAAAACGAAAAATATCCTAAACGAACTTCTGAGGGAAAAATATACGGCGCTTTCCGGCAAAACCGTTTACGTAAAGCTTAACTTTAAAAAAAACGAGATAAAGGTTTTATATAAAAAAGGTTATAAGCTCTTGCCGCTCAAAACGATAGGCAATTATCTGCTAAAATTTAAAGGGGTCAAGATTTACGGAATAAAATCGGGAACTTTAAGCTGTCCTTTAAATAAAGCCTCAAAAGGCGTTAATTTTCATAAAAAAATCTCATATATAGAAATTTCGCCGGAAATCCCGTCTTATTCCTGTTGTATATATTTTAAGGATAATAATACCGGCAAAAAAACGGTGCTGTTATTAGACGCCGCGCTCGGTAGGACGGAAATTATATAATAATCGGAACTAACCATGGTGACGGACGAAACAAAAATGATTAATCGTAAAGGCGTCAATCAAAGCGGTTTTACATTGCTCGAAATTTTAATAGCTCTTTTTATACTGGGAATCGCTCTCGTTCCCTTAATATCGGCGCAGATAAACTCGCAGAGTTTTTACGAAACTACCGGAAAAATTTATTACGAAACGGCAGCCGCAAAGAACATAATGTCTAAAATACTGCTTATGGGTAATTTTGCGCCGGTCTTTAAAACTTCGGAACTTAAAAGCGACAAAAATTACAAATATACCGTTTCCGTATCGAGATCATCCTTTACCGGAATTTATTTAATAAAAGTATATGTTTACGAAAGGCGGGATAGAAATTCCGGAGTAAAACTCAAAACGTTGGTTTCATAGTTGCAAACGAGCTTTTCTTTTCGATATGGTTAACAGGATTATAAGCGACGGTATTTTGAAACCTTTATTCCTGACAAAGACTTCGAAATAGGATACTGCCGAGTTTTTTGTGTAAATTTGATATAATATATATAATTTAAATATTGAATAATTTGTTAGTTTTATAAATATATGAATACCGATATTAAACTTAATAATAAAATAAGTAACATTAACATATCGAAATTAAAGAACTATTTATATAATGACGATAACGTACTGCTTGCATTTATATTTGGATCTTTCATTTCCAAAAGATTTAGCCATAAAAGCGATTTGGATATAGCGGTTCTTTACGAAAAACCCCCTGCCGGGTTTGAAATTCTTTACGAAATTAATAAGTTATCTAAAATTGCCGGCATCGAAGTCCATTTAGCGATTCTTAACTACGGAACTCCGTTGTTAAAGCATCAGGTTATGAAAAATAAGATAAATCTTGTCGTAAAAGACGAGAATCTTTTTGTGAAATTTAGGGAAAATGTCATATCGGGATACGACGAATATAAATATATTTCAGGGATGAATAAATATGATAGATAAAGTATTGATAGAAAAAAGTTGCGCAAAATCACGGAATTTCTAAATGAAATTAAGCCTGTAAAAATCAATTCCTTAACAACTACCTATGCACCATAGAACTCATCTCGAATATGGGAAGTATTATGGATATTACTATAAAGCCGACGACCAAGCCCATTATTATAATCATCGCCGGTTCTAAAAGCGCGGTAAAATTGGCTACGAAAAAATCCATTTCGTCTTTTATGATATCTGCGCCGGACTTTATCATTTCGTCTAAATTGCCGCTCTTTTCGCCGGTTTTTATAAGTTTTAAAAGCATAGAAGGAAAATATTTCGCATCCTTTAACGGCTCGTAAAGCCCTCTGCCCTCTTCGAGGTTTACTTTAGCCCTTTCTATGTATCCTTTTAGGACAGTATTCTTAAAGTTGAACGAAGAAATTTCGAGCGCCCTCGGAAGCGTCAACCCGCCGGATAAAAGCATTGAAAGATTTGCCGAAAAGTTATATATTTCTCCCATAGCTATAAACTTTCCAAGCAGGGGCAGTTTTAATACGAAGCCGTCGAATTTGAGCCTGCCTTTTTTGGTAGATACATATCTTTTTAAATAAATAAAACCGGCGGCGGCAAGTATTAATAAGAGTATTATATAGTGCGAAAGAAAATAGCTCGTAAAAAGGACTATCCTCGTGGGCAGAGGAAGCGAATGGTGCATCGACTTAAAAACCTTAGAAATAATAGGCACGACATAGACTATTATATAAAAAAGAATGGCAAGACCGACGCCGGACATTATGAAAGGATAGATTAATGCGTTTTTAATCTTTCTTGAAATACTTATGCTTTCTTCCAAGTGCGCTATTAGTTTCTTTAGAACCGGAACGATATTGCCGGACTCTTCAGCCGCCTTAATAGAATAAATAACAAGGTTACCGAATATTTTACCATATTTTCCGATTGCGTTCGAAAAAGACGAACCCTGTTTTACGTCTAAGGAAACCTCGGACAAAACCCTTTTGAAATAGTCATTTTTGACTTCGTCTTTAAGTTCGCTTATAGAGGTATATAGGGTGGCGCCGGATTTTATCATCGAATAAAGCTGTTTGAAAAATATAAGGATTTCCGTCTTCGACGGTTTTGTTTCTATCTTTTTATTTAATGTGCCGAATAAACCGTTTATTAAACCGTTTATCAAGACCGAAACTTTAGATGTCTGCGGATGGCGGGCGGATGCATCGCCGCCGGATATATTTGCGCCGGACGCGCCTAATCCCGATACGGCATGGCGGGATATTGACGCAGACTGCGCTTTTGAAGTTCGTTTTAGAGTTTCTGCTGTTCCGGTTTCTTCTATTAGGTATGCGAATAGCCCTTTGAATTTAAGGGAGACTACGGCATCTTCCTTAACGTCGGCTTCTATATATCCCTTAGTTTTATTGCCTTTTTCGTCGAAGGCTTCGTAATTAAATACAGGCATAAATAATACGGAATTATCTTTTTGAATTAGCTATCCTTTCTATCTGGTAAGTTTTAAAGAAATCGATACCTTTGTGGTCTAACCCCCATATTTATAAAGAGGTTAAACCTGTTAAATTTATTTTATAAAGGGTAAAACTTTAAATTGTTATATGACTTTTATAGTTATTATGGATTATTTTATACACATCCATTTATTTATACACTTCCCCCCATGAGGAGGGTTAGTGCTTGTTGTTGTATTATTTTTAATCTCCGTAACTGAATTATCGGTGCCGTTTGCAACCCATATATTTCCATTTGGCGCTGCTGCCATAGCGACTGGATTAGGAACATTGCTTTTGCTTAAAGGATAAGCGCAGCTTTGTATATTGGAAGTAGATATAGGAGGCGCTAAAGCGGCAGAAGGTATATATATAAGGTCTGCTTCATAAGCGGTAACCCATATATTACCTGTATTATCTGTAATAATTTTTAGTCCAGCCGCTGTTAAACCAGTTGTACTCCCGGTCGGTGCAGTCGCTGTTAAACCAGGTATATTTGGAATATCGGTAATATTACCAATATTTGATATTGGCAATTCAGAAATAAACGGGCTATCTGTATTTAGGCTACCGCCATTTGCAATCCATATATTGTCCCAGAATGAATTAAAAGCAATACTCATTGGGAAATTAAGTGAAGCACTTGATGCGGTTTCTATAAATTGATCTATACACGTGCCTATTGGATTGCCGCTATTGCTCATCAAGTATGATGATCCATTACTCGATTCTTCGGTGACATTATTCATAAAAGTAGTGCAATAAGCGTACAAGTTCCAACCTTCTCCCGTAACATCAATATCAGCCGGAATTTCACTAATAAATGGATAAACAGAAACAGATACCGTACCTCCTGTAGTCCATATATCGCCAAGAGAATCTGAAGTAATGCCAACAGGAGCCCCCCCAACAGCTACTACCTGTGAATTGCATTCCATATATAAAGCAGGCTGAGACGGCGTAACGTTGTTACAACCCGTGGTTGAAGCAACAAATGCGGATGAAGTAAGACCTGAGTTTATTGCATAATTAGCAGAGTCTACTGTTGATATAGCAGATGACCCTGAACTCTTTAATAAACTCGAACTCGCGATTGCTGCAGAATGTATTGCATAACTAGGAATATATGTCAGATTAAGTGTATTTACAATCCATACATTACCGAATGTATCTGCTGCAACAGCAGTTGGACTAGGAAACGGGGTATAAGGATATAAATAATTACTAGCATCACTGCTATCATTAAGAACAATAGCGCTATTATCCATCTCCGAACCTCCGCCTGATATGCTATAAGCAGGGATTTCGGTGACTGAACCTTGGCCGCCAAAATTTACAACCCATACATCTCCGGCACTGTCTATGGCTATGCTATCAGGATTATAAAAATAAGCATTCCCGCCTGAGATGTTTATGGCAGCAATAGACATTGAATAAGCGGTAGCACCAGTAGCATTTATGCTATAAGCAGGGATTTCGGTGATCGAATTTCCTGTATCGTTTGTAACCCAAACATTCCCGCTCTGGTCAACAGCAATGCCGTTGGGATCGGAAAAACCAGTAGTCCCTCCTGCGATAGTGGTATAAGTGAGGGACGGGGGACCAGGACAAGTACTAGTAGAGCCGGTCATTGGCAATATCGTAGAACCAGAACCTCCCCATGTTTGATTATTATTGGTTTTAACAAACGTATCATTTATTTTTGACAAATCTGTCTCCAAAGCAGGATCGGAAGAATAGGCATTCATAAGTACAACGGCTAATGTATTAAAGTTGGAACTCAAAGAAGAGGGATTAATACCGGTATAAGAAGAAATATTATTTTCTAAAGCGGTGCACTCACCGTTATACGCAGACGGATTAATACAAGAGGCCAGAGCGCTTGCAATATAAAACAATTCAGTTTGGAGAGGAGAAGATGTGGATTGTTGAATTGTGCTTTGGACCAGCCCGTAAATTGTTTTAAAATTGCTCATAAAATCTTTATTGGTTGAAAGAGTGTGCACAAAAGAGATTGTCGGAGACCCCTGTATATTTAATGAGCCTGCTAATTTGTCTAATATTTCCACAACATCCACAGTTGTAAGCTCATTTACGGTAACATTTGGAATATTAACCGGAGATAAATTCGGAATGATATCCATCAGAGAATTACCTGTTCCGTTTACATTGTTTACAACTAAAATATAGGGACCGCCCACTCCATTGCCTGTACCTGAATAGCTAATAGAAAATGAACCGTTTGCACCTATAGCAGAAGAACCTAAAAAATCGCTACTATTAGAACTATTGACGCTGTATAATAGAACTGTTCCGCTTGTTACCGGAGCCGGAGCCCCCTGCACTACTCCTGAAATTAGGTAATTTGACGACCCTCCGACTGCGCCGCTCCCGCATCCGGATAAAGCTAAAGCAGGTAAGACAAAAATAATCAGGAACAATAAAAACCTTAATACTAAAAACTTAAGGGATGTTCTTTTTCTTTTCATGACATCCTCTTAAAAATTGTTATATTATAATTTTAAACTTCCTTTATAAGGTTGTTTTAGTCATTGTTTTTATACCTATGGCAAGTATTATTAATTGGATTTTGGGTGAGGATTAAATAAGCCTCAGGCGGATAAAGCCTTTT
>JAKBNN010000081.1 GCA_021831025.1 bacterium
GGACGGCTCTCAACTTTATCCGACACTTATCGGGAATTGCAACAATCGCAAACTTAGCGGTGAAAGAGCTCGAAGGGCTTAAAACAAGAGTTTTAGACACAAGAAAAACAATCCCCGGGTTAAGGCTGCTCCAAAAATATGCCGTTAAGACGGGGGGGGCTGAAAACCACAGGTTCGACCTGTCATCGGGGATATTAATAAAGGACAACCATATTAAATTAGCCGGCGGCATAAAAAATGCTTTAAAGATGGTAAGGGATTACCATTCGGGATTTAATTTTAAAATAGAAGCGGAAGCATCTACTTTAGACGAGGTAAAAGAATGCCTCGAAGGCGGAGCCGATATAATTATGCTTGACAATATGGATGTCTTTACCATGAAAAACGCCGTTAATCTTATAAACGGCAAGTCCTTAACGGAAGCTTCGGGCAATATAACCGTAAACAAATTAAGAAAAATAGCGCAAGATTCCGGAGTAGATTATATCTCTATGGGTTCGCTGACCAATTCGATAGTACCTGCAGATTTCTCCTTGAATTTCATTATTTAGTTAAATTTTAAATTAAAATAGTGTAAAATATAACCTTAAGGGTTAGCGGACGGTTACGCCCGGCTACGCTTTTTTTATTAATTATATTATAAAATTATAAATAAATCTCTAAAAGTTTTAAGGGGTTATAAAAAAATGAGTGAAACTGATTTGAAGGATATAAATTATATCGACATTTTTGAAATTAAAAAAAATCTGAAGGGTTCTTTTGTGGGCAAAAACATATATTACGAAGAAAAAGTCGATTCCACGAATACGCTGGCAAGAGAGCTTTCGATAAAGGGGGTAAAAAACGGCAGCGTCGTAATATCGGATTATCAAGAAAAGGGAAGGGGGAGAAACGGAAAAATATGGACATCCCCATGCGGCTGCAATATATATATGTCCATAATATTAAAACCTAAATTCAGCCCTGAAGTTGCTCAAGGAATGACCATTTTAGCCGCCGTTTCGGTTGCAGACGCAATTGCGGAGGTTGCCTCTTTAAAGCCTCAAATTAAATGGCCTAACGACATCCTTATAGGCTCAAAAAAGGTTTCCGGAATATTAACCGAGATGAGCACGCAAAATATGATAATAGAGCATATTATAGTCGGCATCGGAATAAATGTGAATGCCGAAGAAAATGATATGGAAGACGGCATAAAAAATATTGCCACATCCCTTTTAATAGAATCAAAAAAAACAGACGGATTTACAGGCCTTTTAAATAGAAACAAACTTATTACTTCTATCCTTAACAAATTCGATAAATATTATGAAATGTTTTTATCCACAGGCTTGTCGTCCGTTCTTCAATATTACCAAAAATACTTTGACATGATAGGCAAAGAAATCGAGATAAATATTAAAGACAAGAGGGTTAAGGGACAGGTTGTCGGAATAGATTCAAAAGGCGCTCTTCTTTTAAAGACGGGTGAAAACGAACTCGAGAAGGTTGTTTCGGGCGAAATATATCTTTAAGCTCTTTCTACGTTTCTATGTTATTAGCATGCGACATCGGTAATTCATCTTCCGTTTTTGGAATATTCGATACGGAAGGCAATATAGTTAAAACATTCAGGGTAAATACATCCTCCATGGCTTGCACGAAAGATTTAAAGCAAAATTTTTCTAAAAATTTTGATTTAAAGGGTTTAAATTTAAAAGATATAGAAAGGGTTTCCATCTCTTCGGTCGTGCCAAGCGTTGACCGCATTTATAAAGATTTTTTCAAAAAATTTAAAATAGACCCTTTATTTATTTCGTCAAAAATAAAATTAAATATCCGTATTTGTGCGGAAAACCCTGAACAACTTGGCTCCGACAGGATTGCCAATGCAAGCTATGCCCATTTCGTAAGCCAAAAATTCCAGATCGTCGTAGATTTAGGAACCGCCTTAACTATCGATGCGGTAAATGAAAAGGGGGATTTTTTGGGCGGAATTATTTTCCCCGGGGTGTCAAAGCTTGCCGCCTGCCTTCACAGGTCAACCGAAAAACTTCCTCTTATAAATATTTCAAAAAATATGGAAAAGCCGCAAAGTCCGGTAGGAACAAATACCGAAATGTCTATAATGTCGGGGGTGTATTACGGAACTATATTCCTGATTGAGGGATTTATCGAAAATATTAGAGGTTATTATAATTGCGATATTAATAATTTAAATGTTATTTTTACGGGGGGATATTCAGGTTTAATTTTTGACGACACCTGCATAAAAGCGAAAAAAATCCTCGACGAATACTGGATGCTCAAGGGCATAAAATATTTATATGATTTAAACAATGACATGTAAGGAATTATGTCTTTCTGGATTCCCGCTTTCGCGGGAATGACACCCGATTTAAACAATGATATGTAAGGAATTATGTCCCTTCCTGCCATGACTTCAAGTAATTAATCTGTTCATCCGTAAGGATGTCTATCTCGATGCCCATCGATTTTAATTTTAAGGACGCGATCCTTTCATCTATTTCCTTAGGAACATTATAAACCCTCGGGGACATATTTTTTCCAAAAACGGCAAACTCCGCCGAAAGAGCCTGAACGGAAAAACTCATATCCATAACGCTTGCCGGATGCCCGTGGGCGCTTGCAAGGTTGATAAGCCTGCCCTCTGCCAATAAATATATCCTTTTGCCGTCTTTAAGCCTGTATTCCTCGACAAAATCCTTTACCCTTTTTACCGACTTTGCCATTTTTTTAAGCTTATTTATATTGATTTCGACATCGAAATGACCGGAATTTGATACAATGGCGCCGTCTTTCATATTTTCAAAGTGTTCGACGTTTATAACATTTATATCGCCCGTGACGGTGCAAAATATATCCCCGATCTTGGCGGCATCCGTTCCTTTCATTACCCTGAATCCGTCCATTATGGCTTCTAAAGCCTTAACGGGGTCAATTTCCGTAACAATAACATTGGAGCCGATACCTCTTGCCCTTGACGCAAGCCCTTTTCCGCACCAGCCGTAACCCATTACCACAAAGTTCTTGCCCGCAAGCAGCATATCCGTCGCCCTGATAATGCCGTCTATGGTTGACTGCCCCGTCCCGTACCTGTTGTCGAAAAGATGTTTGGCATCGGCATCGTTTACCGCTATAACGGGTATTTTAAGTTCCCCCGCCGATTCCATAGAGCGAAGCCTTATTACCCCCGTGGTCGTTTCTTCCATGGAGGCTCTTATATTTTTAATTAATTTTTTATATTTCTTATGTATAACGGATATAAGGTCGGCTCCGTCATCGAGGGTAACATTCGGTTTGGCGCCTAAAACACTGTCTATGTGTTCATAATAGGTTTTTGAATCTTCTCCTTTAATCGCGTAAACATCTATGCCGAAATCTTTAACTAACGAGGCCGCAACATCGTCCTGAGTCGAAAGAGGGTTGGAAGCGCACAAGTAAACTTCGGCTCCGCCGGCCTGCAATGTTCTGGCAAGATTAGCCGTTTCTGCCGTAACATGAAGACATAACCCCATATTTAAACCCTTAAACGGCTTTTTTTCGGCAAACTGTTCTTTTATCAGCGACAAAACCGGCATATCCTGCCCTGCCCATAAAATTCTCTCTTTACCCTGTTTTGCAAGCTTAATATCCTTTATATCCGCCATTATACCCCCGCGTATTAATATAATTAAAATAATTAAACAAACGATTTAGTCCTGCTTAAACTAAGAGCCGCTTCCTTAAGTTCGTGAATTTTAACGAGTTTTTCCCAAGTAAAATCGTCGTCTGGTCTGCCGAAATGACCGTAATTAGAGGTTTTAGCGAAAATAGGCCTTAAAAGGTCAAGCGTTTTTACCAAATTATAAGGTCTTAAGTCAAACACATTGCATACGGCATTCGAGATAACTTCATCGCCGTATATTCCAGTGCCAAAAGTATTTGCCATAATCGAAATCGGTTCGGCTACGCCTATCGCATAGGCAACCTGAACCTCGCACCTTTCGGCGAGTCCGCTTGCAACGACATTTTTGGCGATAAATCTTGCCATGTATGACCCGCTTCTATCAACCTTGGATGGGTCTTTTCCCGAAAAAGCCCCGCCGCCGTGCCTTCCCATTCCGCCGTAAGTATCGACTATGATTTTCCTTCCCGTAAGCCCCGTATCGCCATGCGGACCGCCGATAACAAAACGCCCCGTGGGGTTTATAAAAAATTTTGTATTATTATCCAAAAGTTCGGCCGGCAGCGCTTTTTTAATTACCTCTTCGGTAACGGCATCTTTAAGCCTTTCCTGAGAAACCGACTCGGCGTGCTGAGTCGAAAGGACGACGGAGGTAATTTTAGAAACTTCGTTATTTTCGTATTTAACGGACACCTGAGTCTTTCCGTCTGGTCTTATAAAATCCAAAACCTTGCTTTTTCTGACATCGGCAAGCCTTTTAGAAAGTTTATGCGCATAATAAATCGGAGCGGGCATAAAATCAGGGGTTTCAGATGTGGCATAACCAAACATAAGCCCCTGATCCCCTGCCCCCTGGTCCTCTTCCTTATCTCTTTCCACGCCCATTCTTATATCGGAAGATTGTTTGCCCACGGTCGTAATTATCCCGCAGCTTTTATAATCAAACCCCATA
>JAKBNN010000029.1 GCA_021831025.1 bacterium
TTCTGCCCTCTGGACTCACGCCGGTTGCTTCTACTATAATAAGCCCGACGCCGCCCACGGCGCGGGCGCCAAGATGAGCCATATGAAAATCGCCAACAACCCCTTCCTCTGCGGAATACATGCACATCGGCGCCATCATTATTCGATTTTTAATCTTAATCCCGCCTATTACGATAGGCTCAAAAAGCATTTTCATAATTAATATGCCTCCAATTTATAATTATTTTTCCGGATCAAAATTGTTATACCACAATTTTTATTAATTATTCTTTTGCTACGGCTTGAATACGTAAAACACGCCGATAAAAAATAGTAAAATTATTAAGGTATATTTTAACCATTTTTCGTTTAAACGCTGAGAAATTTTCGGGCCTAATGCCGAACCCAATATAACCCCTGCAACTGTCACTAAAAGAACCGGAATTATAATATGAACCCCCATTCTAATATAATTTGATACGCTGGTTATAGACGAAATTAAAACCACTAATATGCTTATGCCGGCGGCTAAAAAAACAGGCAGTCCGTTTATATCGGTTAAAAACGGAACAATCAAAAAACCGCCGCCTACGCCGAATATGGAAGATATTACCGCTATTATAAACCCGGCAAAAAACAAAAATGGCGGGCTGACCGAGTAGTTTTTGGATAGACATTCAAAGTCGATTCTCTTAAAAGAAACCCTGCCGATTGACGGCAATTTATTTAAATCTTCCACGGGGGTATCCTTCTGTTTTATTTTTTTTCCTTGTTTCAAAATATTGTAAATCATCAAGCCCGCCACCAGAAATGTCAGGTAGCCGAACAGATACTTAAAGGATTTAAGTTCGGAAAGATATTCCTTAGAGAACCACGACCCGAAAAGAGCTCCGATTATGGCGCCGAAGGCTATGATAAAACCGAGATAAAATAAAATATTTTTTATTTTTTTAGTCCTGTCCTGCCGCAAGTAAACGGGAAGCGCGATTAACGGCGAGATAATAATTAAAATTTGGCTCATTACCTTTACCGAATTTGCAACCGGGATATGCAAAACGGTTATAAACCCAAAACTCGCAAGTATTCCGCCTGCGGCTCCAATCGATGAAAAGATAAATCCGGTAAATATAGCCCATAAAAATGCGATTAAATAATAAATTAGGCTATGCATAGGTATTCCTCCATTTGTAAATTTTTATTTTTATATAAGAAATAAAATTTATTTGGAGAAAAACGAAACTTTTAACGCAGGTATTAGCAGGAAATAATATAGGAAGTAAGATAGCCCGGGCAGGTAAATAGTTAACAGGTGATAATAAAAGGGGTGATAAGAAAAAACCATCCTGGTTTCTTGTGTAAAATATTCATCCGCAATCCATATTCAATTAACCTCCTGCTCAATTTATACGAAGCATTGCTATATTATATTACAATTTAATTATAAAAAGCAATTTAAAACACCTGTTCCTCCCTTTCTTCCAATTCCTTTAAAGGGCAATTATCGCACGCCGGCGTTCTTTTGCAAAACATTTTTCCCGCCGTTACGATTAGAGCATGATATTCATTATATACTTTTACTTTGGCATTGATTTTACCTAAAGCGGTATCTGCCATAAACAGCCTTTGCAGATTTTCATATTTTTCTTTCAAGGCGCCTTTAACTATATTATGCCTTTCGAGTATTCTTCTGGTATATGCATCTATAACGAATACCGGCTTTTTAAACGCATACAAAAGTATACTGTCGGCGGTCTCCTGCCCTATTCCGAAAACATTTAAGAGTTTTTTCCGCATAGCAAATACATCTTCTTTACGCATTAATTCAAGGGAAAAATCATAATCGGATTTTGCAAAGTTTATAAATTCTTTAATTTTTTTTGCCTTTTGGTTATAATACCCCGAAGGCTTTATAAATTCTCCTAATTTTCTTATATCCGCATCGTAAAGCGCTTCAAAGGATAAAAGATCGTTTGTCTTTAGATTGGCTATTGCTTTTTCTACATTTTTCCAGCTTGTATTCTGAGTCAATATTGCGCCTATTATAACCTCAAAGTCCGATTCCGCGGGCCACCAGTTCATCTGCCCGAATTTGCCCCGCAGGATGTCATAAACATTTAATAAAATATCGCTTTTATTTTTGCTTAAACCGTTAACTATTCTGTCCGCCATCATTTAACTTATGTAAAAGTCCTGATTTTTTTAAAGATTTATTTAAAGTTTAATCATCTTTATTTTATTGCCGGTTAATTACTTTTATTTATATTTGCAAGCCCAATAATTTCATAAACGCTGTTAAACCCGTTTTCCATCAAATAAGCCCTTAACCCCCCGGTTATTTCAGGGATTATTTTAGGATTTATAAACGAATAAGTTCCTACCGCAACTGCCGTAGCGCCCGCCAAAAAAAATTCCACCGCATCTTCCCACGAGCTTATTCCGCCCATCCCTATGACAGGAATCCTGACGCTGTTATACACATCGTTTACTAGTTTTAAAGCAACCGGCTTGACGGCGGGACCGGAAAGACCCCCGAAGCCCCCGCCTAATCTAAAACTTTTAGTTTTTATATCGATTGAAGCGGAAGGGATTGTATTTATTAAAGATATAATATCCGCACCCGCTTTCTCGCAAACCTCGGCAATCAAAGAAATGTTGCTTACCATAGGGGATAATTTTACTATCAAAGGCAATTTACCGTCTATAACTTCCTTTACGGATGAAACCAGCTCGTAAACAATCTCGGGACATGCGCCGAAAGACATTCCGCCTTCTTTTATATTGGGACATGAAATATTTGCCTCCAGAGCGCTAATTCCCTGAAGCCCCGATAACTTCTCTGCAAGCAGAACATACTCCTCTACACTTTTTCCAAAAAAATTTACAATTATCGGCTTGGCAAAACGCCTTAAAAATGATAGTTTTTCATCCCTGAACCTTTCAAAACCCACATTTTGAAGCCCGATAGAGTTAATTAAGCCGCATGACGATTCGCAAATTCTCGGCATTTCGTTTCCATTGGACGGACTTAACGAAATGCCTTTCGTAACAAGCGCTCCAAAATATGTATAATCTACAACATTTATAAACTCCTCGCCATACCCAAATGTCCCTGATGCCGGCATAACCGGGTAATCTAGTTTTAAATTTCCAAGTTTAACCGAAAGGTCTATATTTTGATTTTTATTTAAATTTTGCCCATGATTTTTTTCTCGGGAAGCTGTTTTTAAAACATCCTTACTGCCGGTAAAGTCGTATAATTCGCCGGCATAAAAAACAGGACCGTCTTGGCAAACCCTTTTATAAACAAAATTTGGATCATCGCCGCCGGCAATATTGCATTTTACCGCGCATCCAAGACAAACGCCTATGCCGCATCCGAAACTTTCCTCCAAAGATAACTGTAATTTTTCTAAAAGTTTGGCTTCCTCAAACTTATCGACTAATGCCGAAAGCATCGGTTTGGGACCGCATGCATAAAACGAAACATTAAAATCTTCCGCTTTATCTTCGCCTAAATATTCGCCGATATTTTGAAACAGTAATTCAACTGCGCTTCCCTTAAATCCAAACGATCCGTCGTCGGTTGCAAAGTAAACCTCGTCAAACCTCGAATGAATGCTATACCTGAAATAAAGCTCCTCCGCCTTTCTTGCGCCGTAATATAAAACTATCTTATCCTTCTTATTCTTGCCGTTCTTATTGTTGTTATATTCATTGTTTAAGCCGCCGTCCGCAATACTATCGTCAAATCGGTAATTATTAAGTATATGCCCCGGAATGGGATATAAAGAAGCAATGCCTATGCCGCCCGCAATTAGAACATGAATTTTATTTTTCTCCGAATCTGTATTAAAATTAAATCCGTTTCCCAATGGACCAACTACATTTAAAAAATTCCCCTTCGGGATTTTGCTTAAAATACCGGTTCCTCTTCCGCAAACCCTGTATAATACCTCAAATTCATTCTCGTTAAATTTGTTAAAAATCGAAAACGGCCTGCTTAATAACGGAGCAAGGCCGTTGCCGCCGTTGTTGATTTTAATCATGACAAACTGGCCTGGCCCATAATTTGACGCTATAAACCTGTTTTTAAGCCTCAAAATATAGGTTCCTTCGGTATCTTTTATCTTTTGGTTAACCGTTATTTCGCACTTTTCGCTTATAACGAGCGGATCACGAACGGCGTTGCTTTTTGAATTATTAATGTCCGAATTATTCAAATCTATTAAACGGCCTCCTTTACCATACATAAAGCGTCCTCTTTGTTGTCGCCATAATAACCTTTTCTTAACATAAATATTTTAAAGCCGAATTTTTTATAAAGATTTATCGCTCTGGCATTCGACACCCTTACCTCCAGATAAAAATATTTTATACCCAAATCTATATATTTTTTAAGGATATAATTCAGCATAAATGTTCCGATTCCTTTCGATTGCTCGTTTTTAGCAACCGTAATATCGAGGATATGCATTTCATCCAAAACGGTGTAAAAAATAAAGAACGCGATAATTTTTGATTTTAGATATAGTTTCATATTGCCCTTCATATCATCTATGTAAATAAAACTCTTATTAGCGGTTTTATCCAATTTTTTATATTCATCGTTTGTATAACAGACAATAAAACCGGAACCCTGCCTTTTAAACTCATCGTCAAACATCTTTTTGTCCCATATTGTTTGAGAAGCCTGCATATGTATATTAAACATCTCTTTAATAGCGTAATCAAGTATGGGCAGGGAATCCGGCGTTATTTCGGCAATACGGTTTAAATCGGCTCTATTTTGTTCTTCGTTTTTGTGAAGACCTGCGCTTAAGGGCGGGGCAGGATTAATAATAATATCTTTAAGGTTTACGCAGCGTAATTCCATATCCCAAAATATTATAAAATTATATAATATCTTTATATGCTTCTTTAAAACGATTCTTAATGAAAGGCCAATTCTTTCTGGCTCTTTCCACCTCTTTTGTTTCGATATTGTAAATAACGGCGCATTCATTAAGTCCGGCAAAATCGTCCAGAATAGTTCCGTCTGGAGAAACGCAAAACGATTTTCCATAAAAATCGAGCGCTTTATCTCTGCCCACCTTGTTGACTCTTAATATATAAACCCCGTTAACAAAAGCGTTTGCGGAAATGGATAAAAACCATTTACTGTTAGTGTTAAAAGCGGCGGCGGTAGGAGCAAAAATAATCTCTGCTCCTTTAATGGCTAAAATTCGCGAAACTTCGGGATAAAAATTATCCCAGCACATCTGAACGCCGATTGTTCCAAACTTGGTATTAAAAACAGGAATATCTTTCCCGTTGGAAAAATATGACTTTTCATAATAATATTCAACATTGGGGAGATGAATCTTGCTGTAAACCCCTAAAATCTCGCCATTTTCACTTATGACGGCTGTGCTGTTATAATAATTGCCGCCCCTTTTTTCAAAAAATGGGGCAACAATAATCATATCAAAACTTTTTGCCTGTTTCTTTAATAACTCTAAAGTCGTTCCGCTGATATCCTCCGCCAATTTAAAATTTTCATCTATTTTATTTATTTCCATATCCTGCGGAAACCAATTGGTCGCAAAAAGCTCCGGAAAACAGACGATATTAGCCTTACTTTTTGAAGCCATGGATAAAAAATCCACCGCCTTTTTAAGCGATGTATTCTTATCCGCGGAGGAAGACATCTGCACCGCGCAAATTTTAACTCTCATTTTAAAAGCACCTTCTCTTATCCTCTTTTTATGCTTTATTTATACCTTAAGGAGTCCCCTCGATTCTTTTTTACGGTCGCTTTCGGACAGTAGTTTTTTTCGTAAGCGGATAGATTTCGGGGTAAATTCGACAAGCTCATCATCTTCGATAAATTCAAGCGCATATTCTATAGTAAGTTTTATGGGCGGGGTTAATGTAATCATTTCATCGGAAGCCTTCGACCTCATATTGGTAAGCTGCTTTCTTTTGCAAGGATTGACCGTTATATCCCCCGGCTTCGAATGAATTCCTATTACCATCCCTTCATAAACCTCATCCTGAGGGCTCGCAAAAAGACTGCCTCTATCCTGTAAATTAAATAAGCCGTACGAATTAGCCTCGCCGTTTTCCATAGATATCATTACGCCGTTTTTTCTTGGGGAAATACCTGCGGCATATTCGTCAAATTTATAAAAGTTATGATTCATTGTCCCCGTACCCTTGGTAACCGTCAAGAATTCATTATGAAACCCCATTATGCTCCTTGAAGGTATAACGAACTCAAGATAGGTATTTCCTTTATCGTCTTTAGTCATATCTATAAGGCTGCCCTTCATAGACGAAAGCCTTTCTAAAATCGCTCCTGTGAATTCGTCTTTAACGGTTATATATAAAAGTTCGTAAGGCTCCATCTTTTTGCCGTCAATCTCCTTTATAACACCCCTTGGCTTGGACAGCGCAAATTCAAATCCTTCCCGCCTCATCTTTTCGATTAAAATGGATAAATGTAAAAGTCCTCTGCCGTAAACATCGAATACTGTTTCGTCGCCTGTGTCGGAAACCTTAAGCCCGACATTATTCAACGCCTCTTTATAAAGCCTTTCCCTTAACTGCCTTGTTGTTACAAGTTTCCCCTCCCTTCCGGAAAAAGGGCTTTTATTAACTATAAAATTAACAAGAATAACGGGCTCGTCTATTTTTATTCTTTGCAGCGGGGATACAGGCTTATCTTTTACTATATAATCCCCTGCCCCGACGCCTGTAAGACCTGCTACTAAGGCAATATCGCCTTCGTTTATTTCGCTCGTTTCTTGTTTTTTGAGCCCGTCAAATAAAAATATCTTTGTCGGCCTCGCTTTAACCAGCTCGTCCTTAATATTATATAAATATACCTGATCCATAACCTTAAGTTTCCCTGATTTAACAATACCGATGGCGGTTGCGCCAAGAAAATCGTCATGACCTATACTTGTAACCAAAAATTCGAGATTAGGATTGTTCATAATAGGGGGATGCGGTATAAAATCCACAATTGCCTCAAAAAGCGGATTAAGTCTGTCTTTGTACCTATCTTCAGGAATGATGTCCATGTCTTTTATTGCATAGCCTTCTTTTGCCGAGGAATATATAATCGGGAAATTCAAATTGATGTTTTCGCCGCCCAAATCGAGAAATAAATCGTAAACCATTTCGAGAACCTCTTTGGGTCTTGCCCCCGGTCTGTCTATTTTATTTATTACAAGAACAACTTTCAGATTATACTCTAAACATTTTTTTAAAATAAATCTGGTCTGCGGCATAGGTCCGTCAAAAGCGTCAACTAAAAGTAAAACACCGTCAACCATGGCAAGCACCCTTTCTACCTCGCTTCCAAAATCCCCGTGCCCCGGCGTATCGACAATATTAATTCTATAATCCTTAAATTTTATACCTGTGCATTTTGACAAAATGGTTATTCCGCGTTCTTTTTCGAGATCATCGCTATCCATTGCCCTTTCGGGCAAAGCCTCGAAGTCTCTTTTGCTTACGCTTTCTTTAAGCATTTTGTCTATTAATGTGGTTTTGCCGTGGTCAACATGGGCAACAACCGCAATGTTTCTAATTTTTTCCTGGTAATTCAATTATTCTGCCTCCAAACAAATATTATCCATCGCTAAAATGAATAATGTATATATATTAATCTTATTATTATAACACACTTATTTTTATTGTTATAAACAATAAAAAACCCCAATAAATTAAATTTATTTACTGGGGTAAATGATTTTAAACTGGCCGAACCTTAAAACGGTATATTTTTAATTGCTTGCTATTACTTTATTCTTTATTTCTTAGCACCACTTTTCCATACAGGATAGTGAACGAATCAAATTATGAATGCAAGTAGAACATACACCGCTTAATTCATATGCAAAGATTAAGCCTTTGTTACATTGATAGCTTGGGGGCCCTTTGCGCCATTGGTGATTTCAAACTCTACTTTTTGTCCCTCTGTTAAGGTTTTAAAGCCATCCTGCGTAATCGCAGAATAATGAACGAAAACATCCTGTCCGTTTTCTTGTTCGATAAATCCAAAACCTTTGCTGTCGTTAAACCATTTCACTTTCCCTTGGTACCTCATACTCTACTTCTCCTCACTCCTTTAACGACTAATAAGAATAGCCGTTAAATGTTAAAATTAGACCTTCATCCAAACAAATAGATAAACAAGTCATTGTAAAGAATATAACACTAAATAAATAATGTCAAGTTTATTTTTTAATCCGTTTTTTTATTATATGTTCTCTGCCTTAGCACTTCGTACGCCATAACGGCAAAACTAATCCCCGCATTTAAAGAGTTTACATTTCCGACCATAGGTATCTTTAAAATACTTTCGCATTTGGAAATTGTAAGCCTTCTTAAACCCTTACCCTCGGAGCCGATAACAACAGCCAGCGGAATATTATAATCCATTGAATAAATGTCGTCTTCGGAATCTGCGGACAGCCCTATAACCCAAACGCCACGCTTTTTTAAGTCGTCTATAACCCTAGCAATATTGGTAACCCTGACGAGATCGACATAAAATAGCGCCCCTTGCGAAACATTCGCAACGGAAGAAGTTATAAAAATAGAGTTTGACTTCGGCACTATAATCCCCGAGATACCTGAACAATTAGCCGTTCTGATAATAGAGCCTAAATTTTGCGGATCCGTTATTTCATCTAAAATCAAATAGAATGGCGGTCGCCTGTCTTTGCTCTCGAATAACTCTTCGTACTGCTTTTCATTATATTCTACGGTTGCCGCTATACCTTTTATAAAGGCCTCTTTGCCAAACTCTTTTATAAAAATATTGTCATTTTTTATTTCGATTTTAACGCTTTTTGCTTTAATTAATTTTAAAAGATCCTTATCGATAAGGCCGTTTTTCCACTTTTTCTCGCTTGCATAAACAGTTTTTCGCAGTTTGCCTGAAAGAACCGCTTCTTTAATGGTATTTGTCCCGTATATAGTCAATTGCACAGGTTTACCTCCCTCCCCGCCCTAAACCTCCCCCATAGAGGGGAAATTTATGTTCTTTCGGCAAATCTTTCGATATCGTTATAAATTGCCTTTAAAGCCGTCAACGGATCATTAGAGGCTGTAATCTCCCTTCCTACGACAATATAGTCCGCTTTAGAATTAAATGCCATGGAAGGGGTCATCACTCTTTTCTGGTCGTCTATCCAAGCAGCGCCTTTGATATTTTCTCCTTTTGGGGTAATGGCGGCTCCGGCGTCCCGCTGAACTTCCGCTGCATAACCACCCCCTGCCAGCCTGATTCCCGGGACAATCGTCTTAAAGTTATCGCCTAAAACCTTTTTTATTTCAAGGGATTCGTACCCCGAACACACGATCCCGTCAAGACCGGAAATTTTAGCTAATTCCGCTAAATGTAAAACTAAATTCCCCACGCCACCGAAGACGCCGCTGTAAGGTTTTAAACCACTGGAATTAATCTCGTCCCGTGGATAGTAAAAAATATCCCGTAAATCCTCTTGCGCTAAGCTGGTAAGTATCGTTACGGCAATAACATCGATACTTTTGCCTGCTCTCTTCGCCGCCTCTACCCCCCCTTTTTTTGCCGATTTCATCATCTCTGCTCCTCCTGAAGCATGGACATTGATTATATCTACGCCCAATTCTCCGGCGGATTTAACGGCACGATAAACGGT
Source organism: bacterium (assembly GCA_021831025.1). Classification (GTDB taxonomy): domain Bacteria; phylum SZUA-79; class SZUA-79; order Acidulodesulfobacterales; family Acidulodesulfobacteraceae; genus Acidulodesulfobacterium. The sequence goes on from JAKBNN010000029.1 coordinate 9,654, forward strand.
GTTCGGGATATCGTGAAATTTGAGATCTAAAAATATTTTGCACCCGTAATCTCTCACGAGCTCAATACTTTGAATACCGCAGGAGGTAAAAAGCACAGGTCCTATCTTATAAAAATAGGCTTCCCCCTTAAGCCTTTCCAATATGCCTCTCGCCGCATCAAGATTATCGTAATCTAAGGCGATTATGACCTTTTCTTTAAAATTTTCCATATAAAAGCTGGTCCATTTTATTTTATTATCTTAAAAATTCGCATAGCGGAACAAAAAAATACCCCTCTTTCTTAAGCTCCGGAATCTCTTTCATTAATGCCGCCACCGTATCTTGCCTCGGATGGCCTATAACTATAACCCTCTTAAATATATTGGCTAAAGACGCGGCATCCTTAATTTGATTTTTTATATATCTGACCGATGGCTTATCGTCGATAAATACATCCCTCTGCGCGGAAGGAAGTCCCTTCTTTAACGCGCACCTGTATGCAAAACTATTGGAATCGGTCAAGCTGTCCATAAAAAATAAACCCCGTTTTTTGAAAACGGATATCGAATCGCAGATTTTTTCCTTATCGGATGTAAACAAAGAACCCTCATGATTATTTGCGCCATCGATAAACGGGAGCCTGCTTATATCGGTTAAAATCTTATTTCTTATCTCTTTTTTATTCATCGAAATAAACAGCGCTCCGTCCCCTGGAAAAAGCGCGGTATTAACCGGCTCCATAGGGGTATGCATTATGGTTTCGTATCCCGCTTTATGAAGCATTAAATCTATTTGTTTGGAAAAAGGAGCATAAGGAAAAATTGCGAAAGTTATCGGGGTGCGCAACGAAATTAAGCTGTTTATAGGGGACATATCATAACCGACGTCGTCTATATCCAGCGCTATTTTAGGAGAATCCACATACTGCTTGACGGAATTAAACCCGCTGTTATCCTGCCCTTTTACTATAAAAACCGCTTTAAGGAAAAGACGTGATTTATAATAAAAATAAAGACATATGCTGTTATGTTTTACGGCGTATAAATAATAGCTGAGGGGTCTTTTGGACGGTATTATATATTTTTTAAACTCTCCTTTAAAAATATTTTTAATTAAATTAAAATCAAGGCCCTCTGATATTAAAACATTATATTTAGAAAAGTCTATGCTTATATCCTTCAAATCGTTTTGCCGATTTACCGGCGCCTTAACGCTTAAAACGATATGTTGGACTATAATGTTGCGGCGGGGTATGTCCAAATCTTTTAATGTCTTTTCGAAGAAACCGGTTAAACTCTTTACGGGATGCTTCTTATAAAGGGCTACCTTTAAAGCCGTTCTGCTCAACTTTTCAGGGCTGATGTATCGTTTTGCAGACTTGCCGTATTGCGCTAAAAAGAAAAATTTATAAATAAAAACGGAAAAAAGGATAATTATAAAAAAACCGGACAATATAAAAAATAATTTATATTTTAACCCGTCATTTTTGCCTTTTTTATTTTTAGCCAAGTCTAATATACTCCGATACTTTTAATGGAATTCCAGCTTTTAAGAAGTTCATAAGCAAATCTGAACTGATCGTCTTTTTTATAATATACCTTAAACGCCTTATAGTTATGCCTTTCTTTTATTTTCCCGCTTTCCGGATTTTTAAAGTGGTGTCTTAAATCGACCTCCCTTAACTTGGGAAGGGGTTTTACAAATATAAAATCCTTTGAACTGTGGATGACAAAATTTGGTATTACTCCGGTGTCTTGAACCGAAACGCCGTTCGGCAAAAAATAAAAGGCCGTCGTCAGTCCGATGCCTGTGCCGTCCGGAAGAGTATAAACGGTCTGAACCGAACCCTTGCCGAATGTCCGCGTTCCGACCACGATAGCCCTTTTATGTGCTTGAAGGCTTCCCGCCGTAATTTCGGCGGCGCTGGCTGTTCCCGCATTGACAAGAACAACCACCGGATATTTAAAAGGCGGTCTTTTTCCCAAGGCAAAATATTTTTCATCCTGAGATTTTATTCTCCCCTTCGTATAAACTATTACCCCGCTTTTTACGAAATCGCTGCAAACCTTGACAGCTTGGTTTAAAAGACCTCCAGGGTTATTTCTTAAATCGATAATCAGCCCCTTAATCCCGTGTTCCTTTAAGTTTATGATTTTCAATGCTTTTAAAAGCTGGCTGTTTGTATGGTCCTGAAAACTCGAAATCCTGACATAAGCTATATGATGAGGCAGTATCATATATTTCACGCTTTTTAATATTATATTCTCCCTGATAAGTTTAAAAACCTTAGGTTTTTTAAAACCTTTGCGTTCTACCGACAGGCTGACGCCGGTTCCTGCCCTGCCGTGCAGAAGAGCCACCGCCCTCATAATATTCATATTATAGGTTGAGATATTATTAATTTTTTCGATAATATCGCCGGCTTTAATGCCCGCTCTGGCGGCGGGCGAACCGTCGATAGGCGATATTACGACAATATAATGGTTTTTGGCGGAAATTTTAATGCCGATTCCGACGAACTCTCCCGATGTTTCCGATTTCATTTGTCTGAATTCGCTCGGGGTAAGAAAATAAGTATGCGGATCCAGCGTGGATACCATGCCTTCTACCGCTCCAAAGATAAGTTTCTTAGAGCTTTCTTTTTTTATATAATTATTTTTTATTAAAGTGTAAACCCTCGAAAAAAGCCTCAAGCTTTTAACCGTATTTGCGTTCAATGCCGCTTTATTGTCTTTTGCAAAGCAATAATTGCTATTTGCAAGAGCTAAAATTAGAACGACAAAAATAAAAAACGACACGGGCTTGACTAACCGCCCGCTCAAAAACTTGCCCATAAGTTTTACCTCATTATAATAAATTCTACATCGCCTTTTTTAGAACCGCTATTTATTCTGTGCATTAATTTTATAACCTTATTCTTTAAAAGTCTATTCTTTTTATTTTTCTCTTCATTTATATATTTTATCTTTATTGTTTTTATATAGCTCTTAATTCCTTTTATTAAGCTGCTTAATTTTTGACGCGATACCCCAAGGCTTTTTAATGCCTTTTTTAAACTGGTTTTTTCTTTATTAAGGTAATTTTTTATTTTTAAGAATCTATTCCTGCGGGCTATTAACGCAGCCAATTTAAGCTTTTCCTTATTCAAAACCGTTTTTAACTGATAAAAAGTTATGAAAGAATTAGTGCTGTCCTTTATGGTGGTTAATCTTATAGCATCTTTATCTCTTTGAATAATAAATATCTTGCTTATCAATTTCCTTAAAATTAAATTATCCTTATTAATCTTTCCTTTTTGCCGTTTTATTTTAAGCCGGGCAATATCGATTTTATTCTTTAAGTCACTTATATCTTTTCTTTTTTTAATAATTTTTAACGACAAAAAATTAAATTCTTTTTTATATAAAGCAAGTTTTTTTATTATAGCCGGATATTTTTGATAAATCATTTTATCTGAACGGCTTATAGCGTAAGCGGGACGCGGAAGGGTAAAAAAAATGACTAAAAATAAAAAAATAGTTTCTTTCATCGAAACGATAAATTAAAAACCCGCCTTTCCATTTTATATAGTAAACAAACAGGAAGGCGGGATAAAAATTTTAAGTTCTAAACCTTAACTCTTTGTTTTCGGTGCTGCAGTTTTCGGTGCTGCAGTTTTCGGTGCTGCAGTTTTCGGTGCTGCAGTTTTCGGTGCTGCAGTTTTCGGTGCTGCAGGAGCCGCAGGTGCTTTAGGGGCTGGTTTTTTTGCGCAACCGGAAAATGCTAAGGTTGACACAACTAAAAACATTCCTAAAACTAATACTGTAAGCTTTTTCAAAATTTATCACCTCCTTTAACAATTTTTATTCTATTTTTAGCTATACCTTTTGTCAAGAAAAATTTATAATCATATTTAAATTTAAGCATTTTAAAATTAATATTATATTATAAAAAATTTTATAATATAATATTATAATACGATAATATGAATAGATTTAATTTTCAAATAATAACTAAGGACTTCAATATAACCGAGTATAAAACATATTTGGGTGAATTGTCAAGAATAGCCGTAAAAAGCAATGCCGATGTATTGCAGTTGAGGAATAAAAAATTAACGGCAAGGGATATTTATCGTGCGGCTCTGTACATAAAAAGCCTTTTAAATAAATTTAGCTCCGGCGGAAAACCGCTGTTCATTGTGAACGATAGGTCGGATATTGCGGCCTTTGCAGGGGCGGACGGCGTCCACATCGGACAGGATGATTTTCCTTTAGCAATGATAAAAAAAATATATCCAAACTTAATTGTCGGCGTGAGCGTGGACAACCTAAAACAGGCACTGGATGCTCAAAATAACGGAGCGGATTATATCGGAGCGGGACCCGTTTACAGCACTTTTTCTAAAATAGACGCCGGAAACATTATGAGTCCAGAAATTCTAAAAACAATTTGCCGCAATGTAAAAATCCCCGTTATTGCTATCGGCGGCATAAATACTTATAATATTAAAGAGTTGGCTGCATATGGCGTAAAAGGCGCAGCGGTTATAAGCGCCGTTGCAGGTTCCGTAAATCCGTTAGAAACGGCCGCGGCGTTCAGGCAGAATATAGATAAAATGATGGGAGTAAAATATTGATTGAATTTAATCATGTATATAAATCTTACGACAAGAATTATATATTAAGAGATTTGAACTTTAATGTTAATAAGGGCGAATTTATTTTTATAACCGGACCGTCCGGCGCGGGCAAAACTACAACTTTAAAAATGCTGATAGCCCTTGAAAAACCCACCCACGGGGCTATAAAATTTATGGATACGGAGCTTCAAAATATAAAGCCGAAAGACATACCGTTCTTAAGAAGAAAAATCGGTTTTGTGTTTCAGGATTTTAAACTTCTTCCGAACAGAACCGTTTTCCAGAATGTAGCTCTGGGGCTTGAGGTTTCGGGCATTTTTGGGGATGTAATCGTTAAAAATGTTACGGAAATATTAAAGGCCGTCGAATTATTTATAAAAAAAGATGAATATCCGCAGAACCTATCGGGGGGAGAACAGCAGAGGGTTTCAATAGCAAGGGCTTTGGTCCAAAATCCCCAAGTATTGCTCGCCGATGAACCGACAGGCAATTTAGACGAGGACACATCCAAAATTATCCTCGATATAATAAAATCGTTTAACAATAAGGGAACGACGGTAATATTGGCAACGCACAATAAAAATCTGATAAGAATGGGAAGGGCCCGCACAATTGATATCACAAAGAGTTAGCTACCTGATAAATTATTTTAAGATAGCGTTTTTGAACATTAAATCCAATATTGCGGGAAACCTGTTTGCCTTTGCGATAATGTCTTTTTCATACTTTATAATGCTGTTTTTCCTTCTTTGTTACGCGAATATTTATAATTATATGAGGCTTTTTCAAAAAAACAACATAATGATAGTATTCCTAAAAAACGGGACAAATAAAGATAATGTTATAAGATATATTAAAACTATTAAAGGGATAAAAAACATTCATTATTACAGCCATAAATCTTCGCTAAAATTTCTGGAACACAAGGTAAGCCATATACGCTCTGTTTTAAAAGGTATAGACGCCGGCTTTCTGCCCTCCTTTATAAAAATAAGATTCAAAAAAGATATTATAAGCAAGATATTTTTATCGAATATTTATTGGCGGATAAAAACATTTCAAGGCGTCAGCATTGTTTATTATAATAAACTTCTGGAAGATAAGATTATTCAATTTATGTTTTTTACAAAGGTTATAGGACTTATCATATTTTTATTTTTATTTATATTATCCATATTCATATCTTACAGCGCCATTAAACTTGTCATATTAAGAAAACAAAGCGAAATAGAGATATTGAAGTTGATAGGCGCTACTAATAATTATATTAGAATTCCGATGTTTATAGAAGGGGGAATCGGAACGGTGCTATCTTTTTCCTTATCTATCCTGCTGCTTTTCTCGATTTTTAAAATATTTTTATATTATCATTTTAGCGATTTCTTAGCTTATTTTCATATAGGTATAATATTCTTAAACGGCCGGCAGATATTTTTAATTTTTCTAATAGCTTTGGTATCGGGTTTTTTGGGAACATATTTATCTTCGAAAAAATTCTTTTACGAATCGAAAATATAAATTAATTAAATTCCGGCAAAATCTTTTACTAAATCTATATTAATGTATTTGCTTATGTTTTCGGATAATAAATCATAATTGCGGTTTTTAACCGCGTCGTAAGAGCAGGAGTTCGTTTTTCTATTATAACCCATAGAATCGCCTCTATTTTCTCTGATAACATCCACTACAAAATCTTTAAATGTTTCATTTCCGAATAATCCGTGAATATATGTGCCTATTTTCTTCTTATCCTTTGATAAAATACCATTTTCTGCGGAAGAGGGACTATCTAAGGTTTCGGCAGGTTCAAACAAGCCTGTGTAAATATTTTCACCCGAATATCCTTCGCCAAAAAAGGTCCTCCCGTTATGTATTTCATATCCGTTCACAACCCACCCATGCGGGCCGTTTTTTGGATTAAACAGGTATTTTCGGTTTAAAACTTTTTTTTCGTTTTTTATTATAGTTTCTATGTTAAAAAAACTGAACCCGTCCGCCACGGCGGTTTTAGACTCGATATGAAACGGGTCCGTAATCCGTTTCCCCATCATTTGAAAACCGCCGCATATCCCCATGATAACCCCGTATTTTTCAAAATCTTTAATATAATCAAAAAATCCGGTTTTCTTCATGCTTAAGATGTCGCTAATAGTGGATTTTGTGCCTGGAATAATTATCATATCAAATTCGTTCGGCCTATCCGGCGCCTCTTTAAAAAATCGCGCATCTATCCTGTCGTCAAAAAAAAGCGGGTCAAATTCATTAAAATTAGATATATGGTCCAAATGAACAATTCCTACCCTTAATTTACAAGATTTAGCCGAATTATTTGAACCCCCATTCCCTGAATGGTTTATTAAATTAAGGCTGTCTTCGGCTTCCAAGTGAAGATTTTTAATGTATGGGATAACCCCCAGACAAGGGATTTTAAGCATTGATTCAATGGATTTTATCCCCGGGTTCAAAATTTCTAAATTGCCCCTAAATTTGTTTATAACAAAACCTTTAATTAGTTTTCTCCATTTTAACGGAAGCAGTTTAACCGTTCCGAAAATAGAGGCAAAAACGCCGCCTCTTTCAATGTCGGCAACCAAAATTACGGGAATGCCGTAAAGTTCGGCAAAACCCATATTTGCAATGTCAAATTTAAACAGATTTATTTCTGCAGGACTTCCCGCGCCTTCAAGTATTATCAGGTCGTTATTCCGGGCTAAAAACTCAAAATTTTCTTTAGCCTTTTTAATGAAATAATTCTTTTTCTTGTTATAATTGTTAAAATCCATATTCCCATGGAATTTTCCCTCCACGATTAAGTGCATATTATAATCGGACGAGGGTTTTATTAAAATAGGATTTATCTGTCTTATAGGATTTTTAAAAGCCGCTTCGGACTGGACGGCCTGAGAAGCCGCAATCTCAAAGCCGTCGTCCGTAACAAAACTGTTTAAAGACATATTTTGAGATTTAAAAGGGGATGAGTTATAGCCTTCCGTCGAAAAATACCTTAAAAAACCGGTCGTCAAAGCGCTTTTTCCCGCGGAACTTGTTGTTCCTTGTATCATAAAACATCGGGCTTTGCCGGGAAAATTAATATTTTTCATTCGGTTTTATGGAACTTCTTTAATCCTGCGTTAGAAATTTATTTTCTGGATTTTATATAGCTTTTGGATAATTAATATTCCGTGAATTTCCGGATCCTGTCGTTTCTTAGGATTTCACCGTCATATTTTTTAAGGTAATCAAGGTTTTCAATAATAGCCTTTCTTATATTATTAGAAGCTAATATCTTATTTTTATGCGCCCCGCCAAGCGGTTCAGGAATAATGCCGTCAATAA
>JAKBNN010000041.1 GCA_021831025.1 bacterium
CAGAAATTCCGATAACGGTTTTGCCTTCCTTTGCATATTTTTCCTCAAATTCGCTAAATTTAGACAAATCGATATTTTCAGTCTCGAACAGCCCTTTCTTCCCGATAAGAATCTTTTTACCGCCGTAATTCAATGTTATGCCAAGGCCGCCTATTTCTTTATAATAGGCGGGCTGAACCTCAGCTCTGTCTATACCGACGGCAGTTTTTTCGTTAAATTCGTTATATTTTTTAACTATTGCCGCTGCAATAGGGTGGGAGGAGAAACCCTCTCCGTAAGCGGCGATTTTTAAAATTTCATTTGCCGGTAAACTGCCTAATGGTATTATATCCGTTACCTCAGGTTTGCCGTAAGTAATTGTGCCCGTTTTATCAAAAACAACGGCGTTTATTCTCGCTATCTCTTCGAGGCCGGATGATTTTTTTATTAATATCCCCTTTTCGAGGCCAATTGAACTTCCAACCATAAGAGCCATAGGCGTAGCAAGCCCCATTGCGCAGGGGCAGGCTATAACCAGTACTGCGATAGCGGCGGATAGAGCAAATAAAAAATTAGAATGAAAAATATATCTCCATGAGAAGAATGCCGTTAAAGATATTGCAACGACGATTGGAACAAAATAATTAGTTACTTCATCAGCTATTCGCTGAATCGGCGCTTTATCCGCCTGGGCATCTTCCACAAGCCGGACTATTTGTGAAAGTATCGTATCTTTGCCAACCCTTAAAGCCTTTATTTTTATAACCTGCCCTATGTTTATCGTTGCGCCGCTTACCTCGCCGTTAACCTTTTTTTCAACGGGGATAGGTTCACCCGTCAGCATAGACTCGTCTATCTGGGTTTGCCCCTCCATGATTATACCGTCAACGGGAATTTTATCGCCCTTTTTTACTAAAAGAATATCCCCCGCTTTCACGCTCGAAGTGTCCACCGCCTTCACTGTTCCGTTGTTTTCGATAAGGTTCGCTTTGTTAGCCTGAAGTTTAAACAGGGCTTTTAATGAGGATGCCGCTCTCTGTTTTGAAATCTTTTCCAGCAGTTTTCCCGCTCTGATAAAGAGTATAAGCAAAACGGCTGTATCGAAATAAAGTTCGCCTTTAAATAAAAACACCCCCGCGACGGAATAAAAATATGCCGCCGATATTCCCAATGCAACGAGAACATCCATATTGGCGGAAAAGCTTTTTAAAGAATAATAGGCACCTTTAAAAAATGTAAGTCCGGCGGTAAATTGAACTATCGTGGCTAATATAAATAAAATAAATACCCTAAATTCATTTGGAGTTTCCGCCATGCCGAACATATTTTTATAGGTCAGTATAACGACGGGAATTGTAAGAATGAATGTAAATATTAACCAATAAAGGTCTTTTTTCCAATCCGGTATTTTACGAAACCATTTGTCTATAAACGGGACATGTGCGTTTATGCTTAAGGATTTTTCCGTATCAAAGCCGGTTTCCGTTTCGTCCACAGGCGTGTATCCGCTTTCCGTTACGGCTTTAAATATAGCCTCTTTAGATGTTAGGGACGGGTCGAACGATACAAATCCGCTTTCCCCGGCAAAATTAACGGTTACTTTATTTATTCCACCTATCTTCCCGACCCCTTTTTCGATAGTTCTGGCGCAATTTGCGCAGCGCATCCCTTCTATCTTAAATCTAAGGTTTTCTGCTTCCGGTTTTTCCTGTTTATTTTTACCCTCTGCCGGTTGAATTGCCCGACCTTGCAATACGGTTTGCCGCGCTTCATCTATAAGCTTGGCGCCGAACCCGGCAAATTTAACCATTTTAATTATTTCGCTTTCGAGGGGGGCGTTTGTATCCGAATCTACATAAAGCGTTTCGTTTACGAAGTTAAGCCTTGCGTCCTTGACGCCTTCTATTCTTTTTACGGTGTCAACTATGGTTTCCGCGCAAGAAGCGCAATCCATTTTACTTATCTTGAATTTGTATTGTTTTTGTTGCGCGGGGGCGGTATTTCCTATACCTGCCAAAGTGGGAGAACGGTCTTTCGTTTCATGTCCCGGGTCGTCGTCTTCTTCAGTTTCATAACCCGCTTCTTCTATGGCTTTTTTAATATCCGAAGTTGAAATCGTTCCCTCGTCGAATGCCACATCCGCGCATTTATCTTTAAGGCTTACATTGACGGATTTCACCCCTTTAAGAGAAGATACGGCTTTTGTAACAGTTTTTACGCAATGTTCGCATGTCATTCCATAGACGGCTATTTTTTCATTTTTCATGATAGGGCTCCTGTTAATTATTAAGATATATCTCTATCTAATATATATTTATACCGGTTTATCATAGATTATTATGCATATTATAGCACTGCAGGGAACTTTTTTCAAACGGAGCAAGCGGATCCCAAAATTGCCGATAGAAAATGTAGAATATACTTCAAAACCTTAAAAGCTCTGGATTCCCGCTTTCGCGGGAATGACACTAGTTGGGTGAAAAGTTAAAATATAGTAAAGTCATTCCCGCGAAAGCGGGAATCCAGAAAGATAATTTTCTATCGGCAAATTTGGGGCGGATTTATTCTATTGAAAAAATAATCGTTAAGTTTTATAATGTATTGCTTATATGCAAAATAAAAGCGTTTAACGAGGTTAACAAATGGCAAATATATCTAAATATAAAACCGCCGTTTACCCGGGTTCATTCGACCCTGTTACTTACGGTCATTTAGATGTTTTAAAAAGAAGCCTCAGTATATTCGACAAGGTGGTCGTCGCCGTTGCCTGCAATAAAAAGAAGCCCTACCTTTTTAAGCAGTCTATGAGAATAGACCTTATAGACAGGATTTTAAAAGAAGACGAAGAAATAGACAATAACAGGGTTGAAGTAATAGCTTTAAAGGGACTTCTTGTTAAGTATGTAGAAAGCATTAACGCAAAGGTAATTATAAGGGGACTTAGGGCGGTTTCCGATTTTGAGTACGAGCTTCAGCTTGCGATAACCAACAGGACGCTTAATTCCGACATAGAGACGATATTTATGATGACCGCCGAAAAGTACTCATTTTTAAGTTCCACTATAGTTAAGGAGATTTCCCGTCTCGGAGGAGATGTTTCCAGCATGGTTCCGAAGGTAATCGCCTCCGAGCTTGCGAAAATTTATTCCAAAGGAGAAAACGATGAAACTCTCATGTAGGGCGTCTTCAATAAAACCGTCGGCCACCCTTGCCATAACCGCAAAGGCTAAGAAACTTAAAGCCGAAGGGAAGAATATCATCGGCTTTGGTGCGGGCGAGCCGGATTTCGACACGCCGGGTTATATCAAAAACGCCGTCAAAGACGCCCTTGACAAAGGTTATACCAAATATACCCCGGTTTCGGGAATCGAGGAGCTTAAATCGGCAATTGCGGATAAGTTTTTATCCGATTATAATGTTGGATACGAACAGAGCGAGATAATCGTTTCTTGCGGCGGAAAGCACAGCCTTTACAATCTCTTTTCGGCTCTCTTAAACGAAGGCGACGAGATTATAATTCCCTCGCCCTACTGGGTGTCTTATACCGAAATTATAAAGCTTTCCGGCGGCGTTCCGGTTATAGTCGATACATCCAGAAACGGGTTTAAATTTAACCTGAGAATGCTTGAAAGTAATTTGACGAAAAAGACAAGGGGATTAATCATAAACAGCCCTTCTAATCCGACAGGGGTTTTAATGGACGAGAAAGATATTACCCAAATCGCAGACTTTGTTAAGAAAAAAGGTTTATACATAATAACCGACGATATTTATGAAAAAATAATTTTTGACGATAAAAAATTTTTTAATGCGCTGATGGTCGGCAAGGAGGTGAAAGAAAATACCGTTGCCGTCAATGCGGTTTCTAAGACATACTCTATGACCGGATTCAGAATAGGCTATACGGCCGGTCCCAAAGATTTAATATCGGCAATGAATAATATCCAGTCCCAAAGCACGTCCAACCCCACGACATTTGCCCAATACGGGGCTTTGGCGGCATTAAAGGGCGGTTATGATTTTACCGTTATGATGCGGAACGAATTTCAAAAAAGAAGGGATTATATGCTCGATTTTTTTGACAAAAACATAAAAAGCGTTATCCCCGTTAAACCGGATGGGGCATTTTATATATTTGCCGATATTTCAAAGGTCTTTGACGAAAGCGGGAATAAAATAAATTCCTCGACCGAATTTTGCGATTATCTTTTAGATAAATACCTTGTTGCCGCCGTTCCCGGCATCGAGTTTGGTAATGACAATTTTATAAGGCTGTCTTTTGCGGCAAGCCTTGATGTCATAAAAGAAGGTTTAAATAGAATAAAAGAAGCGGTATCCTTTTGAGGTAAATAATTTTATGAAAAGGGCTCATAAATACATCCTTAACTTTCTTAATAATAACAGGGGTGATTTTAACTTATTTAAGTTTATCCTTAAGCTCCCCTTATTTTTAATATCGTATGCGGTTATTCTTTCTACAAAAACAAAAAGAACATTATATAACCGTTCTTTTATTTTTAAAGCGAAAGAACCGGGCATGTTTACGGTTAGCATAGGGAATATAAATTTGGGCGGAGCCGGGAAAACCCCGTTTTCTTACACGATTGCCGAATATTTGTACGGACGGGGCTTAAAGCCCTGCGTCATAAGCAGAGGCTATAAAGGCCGCTTAAAAAAAAAATCTATATTGCCGGATGGGAGTACGAGCTTGAGGATGTCCGGCAAAAGCTTCCCGACGAAGTAATTCTTTTAGTTGAAAGGTTTAAATCAAAAAATATTCGGATACCCGTTATAGTTTCCGGAAACCGATTATCGGCCGCAAAAGTTTGTTCGAGGGAGGATAGCGTATATTATAATCTTGCCGAAGATATTAATGTATTTTCAAACTTAGATTCAACAAAACCCTCGGGCGAAAAGGTAGATTTAAGCGCAAATCAGGCGGGTGATGCCGTGCATAATTTTTCCGATCATTGCTTATATAAAGATGTTTGCGATAAATATGAAGAATATAAAAAGATTGCCGTCTTAGATGACGGATTTACCGCTTTAAATATCAAAAAGGATTTAAATATAGTTCTGATAGACAGGACTAAGGATATTTTTAATCAGAATGTTATTCCCGCCGGGATTTTAAGGGAGGACTTAACTGTCCTTAAATATGCCGATATTATAATTATAACCAAAAATACTGCGCAAGCCGGCGATATTACAAAAATAACCGATAAAAATTTGGAGAAAGACATTAAAAGATTTAATAAATCCTGCCCCGTATTCTATTCCCATTATAAGCCCGTTAATCTTTTAGGAGGGGACGCCGGGCAAAAATCGTTAAATTTTGACAGCCTCCATGACAAACGGCTCCGGATATTGACCGTCTGTGCAATCGGAAACCCTGATTACTTTTACGATAATTTGAGTAGCCGCGGGATTAAAATAGACGGCAAGTTTGAGTTCGAAGACCACCATAGATATACGGGGCAGGATTTAACCTTTTTAAAGAGCGCCGTAAATCTTAATAATCCCTGTATTATTATAACTACTTTAAAAGATTATGTTAAATTAAAAAAGTTTGGCGAACGGAAAGAATATAAGGATATTATAGAAAAGGTTTATTATTTGGATTTTGAGCTGGTTATAGATAAATTATTTTTTGAGTTTATTTATGATAATTATAAAAAATACATAGAAAGGATCAATCCAGAATTGCTTCCCTATATAATTAAAAATTAAACAAAAGATGAAGAAAAATAGGATACTGTTATATGTCGAATTTATTGCAGTTTATGGATTTTATCTTTTTATAAACATTATCCCTCTTGGTTTAGCGTTAAAATTGGGCAGGATTTTAGGGATAATATTTTATAAAATCGATAAAAGACATGCAAAAAATACGATTAATAACTTAACCATCGCTTTTCCGAATAAAAAAAAAGAGGAGCTAAACGATACTTGCATTAATTTTTACAAAAATATCGGCATGGTTTTTGTCGAGATTTTTAGATTAAACAGGTATAATAAAAAGAATATAGACAGCTTTGTTGACTCGGATTTCGACGCGTTTAAGGGCATTTACAAAAAGCATGGAATACTTCTCTTAACCGCTCATTTCGGCAATTGGGAACTTTTGGCAAAAACTTTCGGCCTGAAAGGTTATCCCGGCAGTGTTTTGGCAAGGCCGTTAGATAATCCTTATATAGAAAAAATTCTTTATGGATTAAGGACAAATTTCGGAAATAAGGTAATATACAACAGGGAAAATGCCGTTAAAAGCATAATGTCGGCGTTGAATAAAAATGAAATAGTCGGATTTTTGCCTGACGAAAATGCTTCGAAACGGATAGGCGTATTTGTAGATTTTTTTGGCGTTAAAGCCTGCACTATGCCGGGTATGGCGAATATTGTCGCAAAGACAAAAGCCCCGGTCATTCCGGCTTTTATCGTCAGGGTTAAAGACGGCAATTTTAAAAAACATAAACTGATAATCGGAGAACCCCTTGAAATAACCTATACCGGAGACAGAAAGACCGATATGATGAACATCTTGAAAATGTTCAATGAAACGATAGAAAACATAATTAAAAATTATCCCGAGCAGTGGTTTTGGATTCACAACAGGTGGAAAACAAGGCCGGATCCGGAGAAATAAATATATGGAAAAATGCGTATTTTTAGACAGGGACGGCGTCCTGATTAAAGATGTCGGCTATTTAAAAAATCCGGACGATATAATTTTAATGCCGCAAACAATCGAGGCATTAAAGAATTTAAAGAAAATCGGGTTTTTGCTAATAATAGTTACAAATCAGGCGGGTGTTGCAAAAGGTTTTTTCACCGTAGATGATTTGGAAAGAGTTAATAAAAGATTAATAAAGGTTTATGAAACTAACGATATTACGATAGACGATTTATATTTTTGCCCCCACCACGAAAATGGAATTGTAGAGCCTTATAATATCAAATGCTCTTGCAGAAAGCCCGATTTGGGAATGGTGGTTAAGGGCGTAGAAAAGTTCGGCATCGATATTAATAAATCATTCATGATTGGAGATAAGGACAGCGATATTCTTCTCGCAAAAAATTCCGGTTTAAGGTCGTTTTATATAAAAAATTCGATGTATGAACATGATGAAAATATAATCCCTGATTTTTATGTTTCAGACTTAAAAGAAGCTTCGGATATTATAATAGAATTACAGGGCGACTGAGAAAGAGTTATCGCATCTTTATTTTTTGTTTGATTTTAAATAAAAAGTTTGTTAAAATTTAATGCTTAAATTTAAATATACCAATAAAAAGAGGACAGACTTAAGTTTGTCCTCATAAACAAGGAGCAAACTATGGCAAATCATAAATCGGCTGAGAAAAGGGCAAGGCAAACGAAAAAAAGAACTTTGCGCAACACAGGCAGTATTTCGAAAATGAAAACGAATATTAAAAAATTTAAAGCGGCTGTTTCTCAAAACGATAAAGAAAAGGCTCTGGAACTTTTTAAATTAAATGCGTCTTATATTATGCATTTGGCATCCAAAAGTATAATTCATAAAAATAATGCATCAAGGAAAATCTCGGCGCTGGCGAGGCTTCATAACTCAATTAAACAGGATTAGCGTTATCTTAAGTTTTTGGAAATATCTAAAAACCCAAGTTTAAAGATAAATTCTTCGAATATCAGGCTTTGAGGGTAGGATGTTGTTTTAAGCCTGAAGTCCGTTTCTCCCAGCAGTTCCATAATTCTTTTAAGTTCACGAACAGAAAATGAAGATAGATTTTTTAGAAATTTCTTTTTTAGGAAAGGCAGAACCCCGTTTATCCGTAAAATGGTTTCGAAATCCATACCCGAGGATTCCTGCACCTTTGCTTTGTGGAGCTTTCTCGCTTCGTTATACAATACCGATATAATTTTTACAGGCTCTTCCCCGTCATTATAAATAACGCCGAATATTGAAAATGCCCCCCTTATATCCCTATCCAATATTTTATCGACAAAATCAAAAATAGTGAATGTTTTTGAAAAAGCAAGAAGCGGCTTTAATTCGTTTACGGAAAGTTCTTTTGATTTGTTTTCGGTTTTAATCCCCGATACTATTTTGTTAAGTTCGTTATCGATATTTACCGTGTTATTACCCGTATATCTAATGAGGCAATATACCGCTTCATCGGAAATTTTTATACCTTTTTCTTTAGATAAATTTTTAATATAAGAGAAAAGTTCATTTTCATATAGAAGCCGGATTTTATGAAGTTTAAAATAATTTTTGGTTTTTAATTCCTTGAAAAATTTAATATTTTCGTTAATTTTCGGGCTGTTATCATAAAAAATGATTACTGTCGCCGGAGATGGAGAGTTTAAGTAATCGAGCAGTTCCGTATCATTAAGAAACGAGCCGTCAAAATCTTCTACCTGTATAACCCTTTTTTCCGAAAGCACCGGATAACTGTTGGCTATGGCTAAAAAACCCTCGGGCGAGGGAGATATAAGCCTGTCAAAATTAAAATCCCTCTGTTCTTTTTTTAATATTCCGGATTTTATTTTTTCTATTTCCTTAGCAATTCTAAAATCATCTTCCCCGTAAAAAAAATAGACGAGAATATCTTTTTCCATATTTAAATTTTATAATAAAAAATATCTTTTTTAAAGGTCTTTATTATTAAAATTAAACATCTAAATAATAAAATTTAATGCAATTGTAACAATTCTGTCATAATATTGTAATAATAGTTTGTTAAAATGATAACTCGTCCAGTTATATTTATATCCAACATAATTGGATATATTAAAAAAATAATGCTATAATTTAAAGGAGAGTTATTAAAATGGAAATTAAGGAACGCTTTATGGATTTTTCTATATCCCCTGAGAAATATTTCGACGCCCGTTTCGACGGACAGGAAAAACTTTTCAATTCACGCTTTGACAATCTTACAGATTATGTGAATACCAAATTTTTTGAGCTTGATAAAAAGATAGATGCCAAAGTTTCCGAATTGGATAAAAAGATAGATGCCAAAGTTTTTGAGCTTGATAAAAAGATAGACGATAAATTTTCCGAATTGGATAAAAAGATTGATACCAAATTTTCCGAATTGGATAAAAAGATAGACGATAAATTTTCCATACTCGATAAAAAATTTACATGGGGTATAGGTTTAGTGATGGGATTTATGACAATAATATTTGCAGTCTTAGTTGGCATTCATTTTATAAAATAAAAATAAATAAAAACATGTTTGATGTTTTTATCCTGCCATCCAAACAATTGCTGCTTTAGAAGTATGGAATTAAGGGTTTAATTTTGCGGTTGACTTTTATATCATATTTTATTAATATAATTTCATCATGATAGAATTTTTGACGATTATATTAATAGTTTCTGCCGTTTTCTTGGTTATCGTTATTCTTATGCAGCAGGGCAAAGGGCAAGAAATGGGCGCCGTGTTCGGGGGGAGTTCCCAAACCATATTTGGAGCTTCCGGCGCGGGAAATTTTTTAACTAAAGCTACCGCTATTTTAGCCTTAATTTTTATGGCCTCGGCGTTTCTAATATCTTACATTTCGGCCAAGCAGGTAAGCCCTATCGCAATTAAAAGTTACATTAAAAAGACGGAAAAACCGCCTTTGGTTAAAAAGGTTGCCAAGCCTGCCCCCAAAGCCTTAACTAAGCCATTTAAGCCGTAAAAACGGTTAATAATAAATAATTTACTTTAATAGGTAAGTTTTAATAAAAATGCCGAAGTGGTGGAATTGGTAGACACGCCATCTTGAGGGGGTGGTGGATAACATCCGTGCCGGTTCGATTCCGGCCTTCGGCACCATTGTTAGCCTTCCCGCAAGGAGTTCTCCGTTAGCCAATCTTCTTTGACATAAGCGTTGTTTTTTAATCTTAAAGCATCGTTTTGAGAAAATATGAGGGCTTTTGCCCTGTATAAAACATAGTTTTCTCCAGATTTTATGTAAAGGGGATAGTCGGAATTCTTGCCAAAAATCAGGCTTTCCATTAATATCGGAAGATATTTTTCTTTTTTATCCATGCAGGAATTCTCCTTATTGCAAGGTTGTGCATTTTTAGCTTAAAATTATATAATTACGGAATTAAGTCCCCTTTTTATGCATCCTTCTTTAAAGTCTTCAGCCTGTTTTTTGTCCCCTACTATAGTTCCGTAGTGCATGGGCACCGATACTGCCGCCTTGATTTTTTCGGCCGCGCCTATCGCTTCGGCAGGGGTCATCACATATGTGCCGCTAACCGGAATAAATAACAAATCGATATTTTTTGAGGCCAGATTGTCCATTTCAGGTATATGGTCAGCGTCGCCCGTATGATAAATTTTAACCCCGTTAAAAGTAACGATAAACCCGAGTTTTTTGTCCTCTTTCGGATGATAAACCTTGCCCGGTTCCCGAAATTTGTTTATGTTATAAGCTGGGACGCCTTCTATATGCAAGTCTTTAAAATCGATTGAATCGCCCGGGGCAATAATTACGGCTTTATTATCAAGTGATGCACCCATTTCTTTATGCGTCGTTTTATTCATGAATAAAACGGTGGAATCTTTTATTATTTTGCGAATATCATCCATGGAAAAATGATCGAAGTGTTCATGCGATACGAAAATATAATCCGCTTTGGGTTCGCCGTCGTGCAATTTAAATGGATCAAAGTATAAATTTACCTTGCCGTTCGTTACCAGAAAACTGTCGTGGCAAAACCTTTTTATTTCAAGTCCTTTATAGTTAAACATAAAAAAACCTCCCGCAAATTTGTTTATTTGTTATCTTAATTATCGATACAAAAGATATTAAAAGATTGTATTATATTTTATCATAATTATCGTAGAATTGTTAAGAATTAGACATATAAATATATATTGTAATTATATATAGTTGTAATATATAATAATATCGAATGCCCGCACTAAAGACGCTGCGGGGATAATATATTTTGCGGCGAACAAAATATCTAAAAATTAATTAATAGTTTTAAAGTTATTCGAGGTTAAAACCATGAATGCTAAAAAAAGAATCAAAAAGTTTTTCTTATTTACCGCATCCTTAGGTATGTTTGTTTTAGTTTTAAGCGGCTGTGCGGCATATTACGGCCCGCTGACCTCGCCGGCATATTCGCAGGGGTATATAAGCGTTGCCACGCCCAATTTTGCCTTTTCGTTCGGCGAAGGCGTGAACGCATATTATGCTCCGGCGTTTGGCGCCTACATATACGGATATAACGGTTATTATTACAGATGGTTAAACGGCGGTTGGATTTACGCAAGCGTATATAATGGCCCCTGGTATCCGGTAACCGCGGGGATTTTTCTTCCGGGAATATTAGCCTTTGGTCCGCCGCCTCCGATAGTTGTTTACAGGCCGTATTTTGTATGGTGGAGGATGCATGTGGGTCCATGGTATAGGGCTTATCATCCGGGCTGGTGGGCAAGGCATCGCGCGTTTATAAGACATTATCATATATGGCGTGAACATGTAAATCGTTTTTACCGCAATCATCCGTATCAAAACTGGAGAATGAGGAGACGTTTTGAACACGGGGGTCCGGTACGCAGAGGTCCGGTACGCAGAGGTCCGGTACGCAGAGGTCCAAGACGCAGAGGTCCAAGACGCAGAGGTCCGGTACGCAGAGGTCCCGGATTTATGCATGGGCGCAAAAGATAAAAGTTTTATTAAATACGGTTTAAATTTTTGACATTTAAGTAAACGGCAGGGGAGAGTTTTATGGCAAATTTAAGAATTGCAATAAATGGATTCGGCAGAATCGGAAGGAATGTTTTCAGGGTATTTCAAGGCATGATAGAAAAGGGCAAAGAGATTGAAATAGTCGCGATTAACGATATTACCAACCCGCAGGTGCTTGCCCATCTTCTTAAATACGATTCCGTTCACGGCAAGGCCGGTTTTTATGTCGGTTACGATATTGACCATATTATTGCGGATAGCAGGGAAACCTTGATTACGGCAATAAAAGACCCTTCCGAACTTCTCTGGAAACATCTGAATGTCGATATTGTTATCGAATCGACCGGCCTTTTTACAAAAAGAGACGATGCGGCAAAACATCTTAAGGCAGGAGCAAAAAGGGTTTTAATTTCGGCGCCTGCCCATGATCCCGATGTTACTATCGTTCTTGGAGTAAACGATAAAATATATGATAAAAGCAGGCATTTCATCGTTTCTATGGCATCCTGCACCACAAACTGCCTTGCCCCGGTAGCCAAAGTAATACATGAAAATTTTGCGATAGAAAAGGGCAATATGACCACGGTTCATTCTTATACCAATGACCAGAGGATATTAGACCTGCCGCATAAAGATTTAAGAAGGTCAAGGGCCGCCGCCGTTTCGATTATTCCTACGACAACCGGCGCCGCAAAGGCGCTTTGCGAGGTGTTGCCCGAACTCAAAGATAAACTTGACGGGATGTCTTTAAGGGTGCCTACGCCCGATGTCTCTATTAACGATTTAGTATGCAAGGTTTCCAAGAAAACTTCCGTTTTGGAGGTAAATTCAA
Organism: bacterium; assembly: GCA_021831025.1. Taxonomy (GTDB): domain Bacteria; phylum SZUA-79; class SZUA-79; order Acidulodesulfobacterales; family Acidulodesulfobacteraceae; genus Acidulodesulfobacterium. Next base: position 12,501 of record JAKBNN010000041.1, read on the forward strand.
AATTGGAAGAGGCTTCGGAAAGTTATTTAAAAGGAATTCTTGCTTTTAGCAAAGAGCCTTTGGTTTCGATAGATTATCTCGGAGATTCGCACTCCTCCACCGTCGATTCTTTAAGCACGAAGGTGATAGGAGACGACCTCGTTAAGGTTCTGGCGTGGTATGACAATGAATGGGGTTATTCCACAAGGCTTGCCGAAATGTCGGTTATGATGATGCAATAATGGAAAATATAGTTTACATCGACGAGATCGAAATAAAAAATAAAACCTTGCTTATAAGAGTGGATTTTAATGTTCCGCTCGATCAAAACGGAAACATTACCGATGATACCCGGATTAGAGCGGTTCTTCCCACGATTAATTACTGTTTGGACGAGAATGCAAAGATAGTTTTAATATCCCATATGGGAAGGCCTAAAGGGAATAAAGTCCCTGAGCTTTCACTCGCGGCGGTTGCGAAAAGATTAAGCAGGCTTTTAGATAAAGATGTTAAATTTGTAAGCGACTGCGTTGGAGAGTTAGCGGAAAATGCCGTTAAGTCCGCATCTTACGGGGATATTATACTTCTGGAAAACTTAAGGTTTTATTCGGAAGAAACAAATAACGACGAAGAATTTGGGAAAAAATTAGCCTCGCTATGCGATATTTATGTCAACGATGCGTTTGCGACGGCGCACAGGTCTCACGCCTCGAATGTCTCGGTCGCCAAGTTCGTAAAAACATGTGCCGCCGGTTTTCTTATCAGGAAAGAGTTAAATTACTTCACAAGGGCGATAGAAAACCCTATGAAACCGTTTGTCGCCATTGTCGGCGGGGCAAAGGTTTCGGGAAAAATAGAGGTATTATCTAATTTTGCGGACAAGGTGGACAAACTTATAATAGGCGGCGCCATGTCTAATACCTTCCTTAAGGCTATGGGGTATGATGTCGGCAGTTCGCTGGTTGAAGACGACATGATTGAATACGCAAAAAAAACCCTTGAAAAAGTAAAAGAAAAAAATATAAAACTTTACCTTCCCGTAGATGTCGTCGTTGCCGACAGATTTACTCCCGATGCAGAAACTAAGGTTACCACCGTTCAGGAAATTCCAAAAGGCTGGATGGCGTTAGATATAGGTCCTGCAACAGTTACCCTTTTTACGGAGGCTATTCAAAATGCCAAAACAATTGTATGGAACGGTCCGATGGGCGTCTTTGAATTCGATGCCTTTAGCAGAGGAACATTTGCTTTGGTTTCCAGTGTGGCAAATGCTTATGCCCTCACGATAGTGGGTGGCGGCGATACGGATGTCGCCCTGCATAGAGCTGGAGAGTTTGCCAAGATGTCTTATGTTTCTACCGGCGGAGGGGCATTTCTGGAGCTTTTGGAAGGGAAGAAATTGCCGGGAATCGAGGCATTGATAAACTGCTCCAAAAAGAATAACTTAAAAAAATTGCTGTAAATCCTCATTATTAATTTAACCCATTAAATGAACTAAATGAAGAAAAAATTAATCATACTAATTTCGATTTTCCTTCCCATTTTAATTTTCGACCAATATTTAAAATATTTAGTTAATAAACGGATATCGTTATTTAGCAAGATAACCGTTATAAAGCACTATTTCAATATAGTGCATGTCGATAATACCGGCGTTGCTTTCGGCCTTATGAATAATTACTCGTCTTTGTTTATTATAATATTTACGGCTTTAATTATTGTTCTTATAACCTATATTTTGTTTAAATTAAAAATTAGTTCGTCTTTATTTATAATTTCTTCGTCTTTAATAATTTCGGGCGCGTTCTCGAATCTTCTGAATAGAATTTTTCAAGGATATGTCGTTGACTTTCTTGATTTTCATATTTACGGCTATCACTGGCCAAGCTTTAATCTTGCGGACAGTTCCGTTGTGACGGGAACAATACTGTTTTTTATTTCTATAATTAAGTACATATAGAATATTGTTGTAAGCATTATACATCATAAAAATGGAAATAGACAAAAGTTACGATTTTAATAAAATAGAAAGCAAGCGGCAATTCCTCTGGAAAAATAAAAAGACATTCGGCGCACAGAACGATATTTCCGGAAGCAAGCCAAAATTCTATTGCTTAGAAATGTTCCCGTATCCTTCGGGCAAAATTCATATGGGACATGTCAGAAACTATGCAATCGGGGATGCAATTGCGAGATTCAAAAGATTAAAGGGTTACTCCGTGCTTCATCCTATCGGTTTTGACAGCTTTGGACTTCCTGCCGAAAATGCCGCAATAAAAAATAAAACAAATCCATCCGGGTGGACTAAAAGCAATATAGATTCAATGACCCTGCAGTTAAAAAGACTCGGTTTTTCTTATGATTGGGACAGGATAGTAATAACATCCGACCCGGCATACTATAAATGGGAGCAGTTATTCTTTTTGCAGATGCTAAAGAATGGATTGGCTTATAAGAAGGCTTCAAATGTCAACTGGTGCGAGTCCTGCCATACCACGCTTGCCAATGAACAGGTTGAAGACGGCAAGTGCTGGAGATGCGGAAATAATATAACGATAAAAAATATGGAGCAGTGGTTTTTCAATATAACGGCTTACGCTGAAGAGCTGCTCAAAGATTTGGACGATCTGAAAGGCTGGCCGGATAAGGTTAGAACAATGCAAAAAAATTGGATTGGCAAGAGTTCCGGCTTAAGCGTATTTTTTAAGATAGAAGGTTCGGAAGATAACGAAGACGGAATAGAAATATTTACCACGCGGCCGGATACTATTTTCGGAGCGACTTTTGTCGCAATGTCCCCGTTTCACCCGCTTGCAAAAGAATTAGTTAAAGAGCCGGAAAAAAGAATCGAATTAGAAAGAATTATTCACAATTCATTAGTTTCAAAAGATATTGCGGAAAAAGAGGGATTTTTTACGGGCTCTTATGCCATTAATCCATTTACGGATAAAAAGATTCCGATATATGTGGCTAATTTTGTCCTGATGGATTACGGAACAGGCGCGATAATGTCGGTTCCGGCCCATGACGAAAGGGATTATGAATTTGCAAAAAAATATAACCTTGAAATAATCAGGGTAATAAGGCCTAAAAGCGGGTTTGAAAAAGAACCGGACGATAGCCTTCCATATATGCTGCAGGGGGCAATTGTCAACTCGGGAGAGTTTAACGGGCTTTCTTCCGAAGAGGCAAAAGAAAAGATTTCGGCTTATGCGGAAAAATTGGGGATAGGTAAAAAAGTTATTAATTACAGACTCAGGGATTGGGGAATATCCAGACAAAGATACTGGGGGTGCCCTATTCCCGTGGTTTACTGCGAAAAATGCGGCATGGTTCCTTTAAATGAGAGCGATTTGCCGTTAATTCTTCCGGACGACATTACTTTTACGGGGGAAGGCGCTTCGCCTTTAGAAAAGCTGGAATCCTTTATAAATACAAAATGCCCTAAGTGCGGCGGCTATGCAAGGCGCGAGACCGATACAATGGACACATTCGTTGAATCTTCATGGTATTTTTTAAGGTATACTCTTTTAAACAGGATAGAACAGGTTCCGTTTAAAAAAGACGATATATCCTATTGGCTTCCGGTTGATCAGTATGTAGGCGGGGTCGAGCATGCCGTTATGCACCTTTTATATGCAAGATTTTTTGTAAAAGTCTTGAGGGATTTAAATTACTTTGATTTAGACGAGCCGTTTGAAAATCTTTTAACACAGGGGATGGTTGTAAAAAACGGCGCCAAGATGTCCAAATCTAAAGGCAATGTCGTAGATCCCGATGAGCTTATTAAAAAATTCGGAGCCGATACGGTAAGGTTATTCATTCTTTTTGCCGCTCCGCCCGAAAAGGATTTAGAGTGGAACGATTCCGGGGTCGAAGGGGCATTCAGGTTTATCAATAAGTTTTACAAAACGATTATTACGGCTTATGCGGATATTTTTAAAAATATAGATAGCGATTTTGCAATGGAAGACGGAAGCGCCGGCAACATAAATCAGGGCGTTAAAAAAATTGTTTATCAGCTTTCTTTAGTGATAGAAAAAACGGAAGCGGAGATGAACGGGCGTTATCATTTCAATACGATAATAAGTTCTTCAATGGAATTACTTAACAATTTTAACGATTATATGGCGGACGAGATTCAAAAAGAGAGAGTTTTAAATCCGGCGGATAGATATTTACTAAAGTACTTTCTAAACTCCGTGATTATAATATTATATCCGTTTATTCCGCATGTCTGTTCGGAAGCCTATGAAATTTTGAACGGTTCGGCAATAGAAAAGGCATCGTGGCCGGAGATTAAAGACACGGGATATATTCAGGAAAAATGCAATATAGCCGTGCAGATAAACGGGAAAATGAGAGACGTTGTCGCCATAGATTTAAATGCAAGCGAAGATTCAGTGATAGAAGCCGCGTTGGACAGCAATAAGATAAGAAAATATGTAGCGCATAAAAGCAGTATTAAAAAAACTATATATATTAAAAATAAGCTGTTAAGCATAATAGTGTGATATGAAAAATAAATTTGCCTTAGTTGTTATTATTGCTTTTGCCTCTCTTTTTACTTCCGCTTGCGGCTTTAGCATGTTAAGCCAAAAAAATAGCTCCGTTAATATTTACGGCAAATATAAAAAATATAATAATATTTCTCAAATATTTATAAAGCCTTTTAAAAATTTAACCTATAAATCCGGTTTGGGAGTTTACTTTTCAAATAATCTCGCTTATTATTTAAATACCTCCACGGATATGTTTACCGCAAATCAAGGAGACGCAAGATATTATTTAACTGGAAAGATTGTTTCTATCCAAAATAGCGTTATGTCGTACACCGGCGTTGCCGCGGCGGTTGAATATATGATAACGGCAACCGTAAAGGTAAGTTTGTACAAAACAAGCGGAAGAATAATTGTAAGCGATGTTAATATCTCGTCCAGCGCTTTTTATTATAATTATATTAATCCCCTTATCGCGCATAAACAAGAAAAGGCGGCGTTGGAAACCGTGTCAAAAAGGGTTGCTAGAAAAATCGCGATATTTATCGAATCAAAAAGATTAATTAAGAAATAATAAATAGTTAAATTGTCATTTATATCTTTAAAATTTTTCAAAGTTATAGCCGTTTATTTTCTTTATTTTCTTATACGCGGTAAGGGTAATTTTCGCAAACAGGTAACCTAAAATTCCTCCCGCTATAACATCTAACGGATAGTGTTCGCCGTCATAAACACGGGAAAAGGCAACTATAAAAGCCAGAGCGTAAAACAATTTATAGCGCTTCGGAAAAAGGTATGAAAGAGCAACGGCTAGAGAAAAAGCGGTAGTAGCGTGGCCTGACGGGAATGAGTATTCGGTGAGGTGCCTTCCAAGTAAATTGATGTGCACTGCACCGTCTTTTATAAGGTTATGAAGCGCGACTATCGGTCTTTGCCTATTCACTAACCTTTTTATAATGATGTCGAATATTCCTGGAACAAGCTGCGTCAAAACAAGCAAAAAGAACGATTGTTTAAATTTTAAACGGTTATATATATAAACATAAACAAGAACAAGCCAGTATGCCACCCATCCGTTGCCCAAAAATGTAAACGCCCGCATATTTTCATTGAGAAAGGAAAAATGAAAATTATTGTTTATGAATAAAAAAAGGGCCGTATCTAAATGAAGGATATAGGAAAGCATAAATAAATTTTTATTTTTGATTTTATAAATTATTAAGATATAATTTTAATAGAATTAATCCTGTAATGCAACCCGGGATTTTGCAATATTTCTTAGAATACAATTCTTATCGGCTAAAAGGAGTATTATATGCAGGCAGTTATAATGGCGGGCGGCTTTGGGACAAGGCTTAAACCCTTAACGAATAATGCTCCAAAACCCATGATACATGTAGCAAACAAGCCCATGATGGAACATGTCGTCAATCTCTTAAAAATGCACGGGATAGTCGATTTAATAGTTTTGCTTTATGTGCAGCCGGAGGTGATAAAGAATTATTTTAAGGACGGGGCGGGTTTCGGGGTGAATATCGAATATATGCTGGCGGAAGAAGACTACGGAACCGCGGGAGCGGTTAAAAATGTCGAAAAAATAATTAAGGACGGCAAGGATGACGACTTTCTTGTAATCAGCGCCGATATAATTACCGATGTTAACTTAAAAAAGCCTATAGATTTTCACATCGGCAAAAAAAGCGATGCCACAATCGTTCTCACGCGGGTCGAAAATCCATTGCCTTACGGAATTGTTATTACCGACAGCGAAGGCAGGGTAACTAAATTTCTTGAAAAACCCTCATGGTCCGAGGTTTTCAGCGACACGGTAAACACCGGAATTTATATCTTGCGTAAAAATGTGTTAAAGCTTATCCCCGAAAAAAGCGAGTTTGATTTCTCGAAAGACCTGTTCCCCCTGCTTTTAAAAGAGAATAAGAACCTTTTCGGCCACATATGTTCCTGCTATTGGAGGGATGTAGGCACGCTTTCGGAATACAGGCAAAGCCATCTAGACATCATAGCGGGCAAAATAGATTTGAATATAGAGGGGGAAATGCTTGCAAAGAACAATATAAAAATCGGCGAAAAAAGCATTATTGATATAAGCTGCGATGTCGAAAATTCTATATTCGGAAAAGATGTTCATGTACTTCAAAACTGCAAAATTAAAAATTGCGTTATCGGAGATAATTGCATCATCGGTGAAAATACGGCGTTAAGCGGTTCCGTCGTCGGAAAAAATGCAAAAATAGGCGCAAATTGCGAGATTCAGGAAGCTATAATAGGATACAAATCAAATATCGGCAGAAATGTTTTTATCGGTTCCGGCGCCGTAATATCCGATGTTTGCGATATCGGCAACGAAGCGGTAATAAATCCCAATGTTAAAATTTGGCCTTTTAAGAATGTGGAAGATGGGGCAATATTATCGGAGAGCCTGATTTGGTCGGATAAATGGAGCGCTAAGATATTCGGCCAATACGGCATAACCGCTCTCGCAAATCTGGAAATAACCCCTGAATTTGCGTCGAAACTGGGGGCAGCCTTTGGCGCGACGATAGGTAAAAACAGAATTATTTCGGTTTCGAGGGACAGCCATAAAACATCGAGATTATTTTCAAGGGCTATGATGTCCGGGGTTCTTTCGGTGGGGGTCAATGTAAAAGACTTTAGCGATACGCCGATATCAATCGTGCGGTATCAGGCAAAGCAGTTTAAGAGCTATGGAGGCATTCATGTCAGAAAGCACCCTTTTGATAAAAGACTGTTGAATATAAAGTTTTTTGACCACAACGGATTAGATTTATCCCCCTTAGGCGAACAAAAAATCGAAAGGTTGTTTTTTAGGGAAGATTATGTAAGGGTCGGCTCGGAAGAGACGGGAGAGATATTTTATCCCACGCATGGAACCGAATATTATACGGATGGATTTTTGAGTAAAATCGATGTCGATAAAATTATAAAGAAAAAATTTAAGATTGTAATAGATTATTCGTATGGAAGCTCAAGTAAGATTTTTCCGGCGATAATCGGAAGGCTGGGGATAGATTCCGTTCATTTGAATGCAAATTTAGACCAGACGAAGATTACAAAAACGGAAAGGGAATTTAAAAAATCGCTTAAGGACTTGTCGAGCATTGTAAAATCTATCAGCGCGGATATAGGTATTTTTATCGACAACGGCGGAGAAAAGATATATATCTGCGATGAAAACGGGGATAATATGGACGGAAATACGGCATTATCATTAATGTGTCTTCTCGTTATGAAGACGGAAAAAATGGATAAAATAATTTCCGTTCCGGTAAATTCATCGTGTAATATATTAAAAATGGCAAAGGATAATAACTTCGAAGTTATTTTGACTAAAAACTCTTCCAACGCCCTTATGGAAAAATCTGCCGATTCAAAAGTTTATTTTGCCGGCGATAACGAAGGGGGCTACATTTACTCTAAATTTATGCCCGCATTTGACGGAATGTACTCCGCGGTAAAACTTCTCGAGATGCTTGCCAGACTTAACACTACAATTAAAAATGAGATGCGTTATATCGAGCCGACCTATTTCGAATATAAAATGATTCCTTGTCCAACCGAACTAAAGGGGTTTATAATGAGAAAGTTCATAGAAAAATACAGGGATGAAAATGCGTTATTCATCGATGGGATAAAGCTGATAAAGCCAAACGGTTGGGTTCTGACATATCCGGCTTCCGAAGGCGCCCATTTTGAGATATTTTCCGAAAGCAGGGAAAAAGACGAAGCATTAGCTTTAATAAATCAATTTAGCGGCGATATAGATAGGTGGAAAAATGAAAGAAATTTCAGCGCTCTGTCATAGCAAGGAAAGCCCCTGGATCGAGTTCGGAACATCCGGTTACAGGGGCAGGATTGCGGATGACTTTACTTTTGATGCCGTTAAAACCGTATCGCAGGCTATATGCGATTTTTTAACGGAAAAGTACGGCGGTTCGTTTCCTTCAAAAAAGATAATCATAGGCTATGATACAAGATTTTTATCGGAAGAATTTGCAAAATTAAGCTCCTGTGTTTTTTGCGCCAACGGGTTTTCCGTGATTTTTGCAAACACCTTTACCCCGACGCCGGTTATAGCTATAAAAATCCTGAAAGAAAAAGCCTTAGGGGCAATAAACATAACGGCAAGCCATAACCCTTATAACTACAACGGGATTAAGTTTTCTCCCGATTGGGGCGGGCCCGCTCTTCCCGAAGATACGGAAATTATAACAAGAAAATCCAATGAACTTTTAAAATTATCCGAATATAAATTTATGGACATAGATGATGCGAAAAACCGAGGGTTATTGGTAGAGGCGGATTTTATAAGCGATTATGCGGACTTAATAAAAATTAAATTAGATTTAAAACTTATATCGAAAAATAATAAAAATATATTTCCTTTCATAACCTCTTTGCATGGAACGGGGCAGGGTATTATAGGAAATGTATTGAAAGAAGCCGGTTTTGAATTTGAAGAAATCGATAAGGAAAGAGACGCATTTTTTTTGCCGGGCATGGCGCCGGACCCTTCCGTTAAAAATTTGAGAGGTTTGGGGAAATTAATTAAAGATTATAATAAAAATGCGGCAGGAAATAAACCTGCGAAGCTGGCATTAGGGCTTGCAACAGACGGGGATGCCGACAGATACGGCATATTGGATGAAGACGGGGAGCTTGTCGAACCCAATATTATTTTTCCGCTTCTTTATAATTATTATATAGAGGGAAAGGGCATAAAGGGTGATGTTGCAAGAAGCGTGGCTACTACCGCCTTAGTGGACAGGGTTGCAAAATATTACGGTTTTAAAGTCATCGAAACCCCCGTCGGCTTTAAATATCTCGGTAAACTTATATCGGAGGGCAAAGTCGTAATGGCGGGGGAAGAATCCTCCGGATTAACGGTAATGGGGCATACCCCGGATAAAGACGGAATTTATACATGTCTTTTAGTTCTTGAAATGTTATCATACTATAGGAAACCTTTAAAATTGCTTGTGAAAACCCTTCTTGAAAAATTCGGGCCTATTTATAGCAAGCGAATAAATGTTCCGGTGGATAAAGAAAAATTTAAAGCGGAAATCGACGAGAAGATGGAAAATTTTCCGTCCGTTTACGAAGGCAAGAAAGTTACAGGCAAAAATACGACCGACGGCTATAAGGTATTTTTCGACGACGATTCGTGGCTTTTGGCAAGGCTTTCTGGAACCGAAGATTTAATGAGAATATACGGCGAATCCGATACGGCAGAAAATCTTAATACCTTAATAAATTCATTTCAAGAATATTTAATTTAATTTAACTCAAAAAATAAATTATGAAATTTTACACTATTCCGGCAGGGCCTTTCGAGGTAAACACATACCTTGTATTTAATGATAAAAATGACAAAAAAGAGGGCTTTATAATCGACCCGGGGGGTCAGGAAAAAAGAATAGATAAGATAATAAAGGATGAAAATGTAGATTTAAAATTTATACTTAATACGCATTGTCATATAGACCATGTAAGTATGGATAATTATTTTAAGGGAAAATACGGCATTAAAATTATTGCCAACAAAAAAGATGAAATTATATTAAAAAACTTGAAAAATCAGGCTGAATACTTAGGATATGATTTTAATGAAAATGTCGCAATAGATGAATATTTAACCGAAAATAATGTTATCAATATAGGAGATATTAATATTCTGCCGATTTTTACGCCCGGGCATTCCCCGGGCAGCACATCATTTTTAGTAAACGAAAAATATCTTTTTAGCGGAGATACCCTTTTTAAAAGCACTATCGGACGAACGGACATTTTGGGCGGCTCGTTTGACGAGATTATAAGTTCCATTAAAAACAAGTTATTGACGCTGGACGGCGGCATAATAGTTTTGCCGGGTCACGGCGAAGCCACCACCATAGGGGAAGAAAGAAAATATAACGCGTATTTAATCTAATTTTTCTAATTGCTATGACATTAAAAGGTAAAAATATTCTTTTATGTATAACAGGTTCCATTGCCTGTTATAAAAGCGTTGATTTATATAGAGAACTTAAAAGGGAAGGAGCAAATGTTAAAATAATAGTCAGCTCGTCCGCCGCCAAATTTATCGCCCCTTATATTTTCGAATCCTTCGGAGAAGATGTTTTTACGGACGATGCTTTTAAGAGCCCTCTTGCCCATGTCTCGCTTTCCAAATATGCCGACCTAATATTAATTGCCCCGGCTACATTCAACACAATAAATAAACTTGCCGCAGGCATTGCGGACACATTAATAACCTTAGTTGTTTCAGCCTCGCAGGATAAACTAAAGGTTCTGGTTCCGGCAATGAATCCAAATATGTTTTCAAACAAAATATTAAAAGAAAATTTGAAGAGGCTAACCGAACATAATTTTTATCTTATTTCACCGGGAATGGGAAATATGGCCTGCGGCGATTTTGGAGAAGGAAGGTTTCCCGACACTTCCGACATCATGTTTGAACTTGAATCGGTTTTTAAAGAAAAGACGCTAAAAGGTAGAAGAGTTTTAATAACGGCAGGAGCTACAAGGGAATATCTCGACCCTGTGAGGTTTCTTTCAAACGCCTCCAGCGGAAAAATGGGTATCAGCCTTGCCAACGAAGCGGTGAAACTCGGTGCGAATGTGTCCTTAATAACCTTAAATATTGATGTCTCCTGTCAATACATCAATAAAAACATAAGGATAATAAGATGTAAAAGTTTTGCCGATTTGAAAGATGCGTTATTAAGCGAATTTAAACGGTGCGGCATACTTTTGATGGCGGCCGCCGTTTCGGATTATAGCTTTAAAGAAAAAAGCTTAAATAAGATAAAAAAAGGGGACTTAAATCTTAATGTAGAGCTTGTTCAGAATGAGGATTTGTTGAAGGCTCTGTCCGAAATGAAAAAAGAGGAACAGATAATTTTCGGTTTTGCCGCCGAAACCGATTCCGTGATAGAAAACGGAAGGAAAAAACTTATGGAAAAATCATTGGATTATATCTTTATCAACGATGTTTCAAAAAATGTTATAGGCGAAGACGAAAATGAAGGTTTTTTAATAAACAAAGAAGGCGAAATAAAAAGGTTCGCAAGACAGCTAAAAACCGAACTTGCAGGGAAACTTCTTGCAGAAATACTAAGGTAATAAATTAAAGGACAAGTCCCCGCATTTTATATTCCTTTTATCCACTTAAAACCGTTATGATGATTATTTCAGGAACAGCATGGGGAATTTATACGCTAAAAGGCAAATTTAATTTTAGAAGCTAATCAGCCAATCACTACATCTTCCGAAACCGGAGCCGAATTTTTATCAGGCATCAGGTAGCTTTTAACATCTACGACATTTTCGGGGCCGTTGCCCTTTACCGAAAGGATTACATAAGAATAATATGGCCAGGAGGCGTTTATATCTAAACTTGAGGGTATTGCAGGGTGGTTGGGATGTGAATGATAAAAGCCTATAATTTCCAGATTTTCCTTTCTTGAAATTTTATCCATTTCAAGCATATCTTTCGGTTCGATTTCAAAGCTGTCCCATGCTATTTTTCCAAAGCGGTTTTCGGCAGGATAAACCTTTACGATTACTTTATCGGCTCCCTCGAGCCTTCCTAAAAGCCCCCCGCATGCTTCGTACGGAAAAATTTCTGCGGCATGTTTTTTTATAATTTTAAGCTCGGTTTTTGGAATTATTATAGCCATAAAAATAAAATAATATAAAAATATTATGAGTTATAAATCTATAAGTCGGCAAAAACTCTTGTAGAAAGGTATCTTGAACCGGTGTCGGGCAATACCGTCGCAAAATTCCCGCTGTATTTGCCGGCAAGTTTATAGATGCCGTAAACGTTTGCCCCTGAGGAAAAACCGCATAAAATTCCTTCTTCCCTGACGAGCCTTTTAAGCATTGCGTAACTGCCTTCGGTATCGACCTTTATAAAATCGTCTATAATTTTATTATGATCGAAACCCTCGAAATTCAGGGAATAGTTGTATTTCCAACCCTCTATACCGTGCATTTCATTGTCGGGAACTACGGCTATAACCTTAATTTTATCGTTATATTCCTTAAGCCTTTTTCCCACGCCTAATATCGTTCCGCCCGTGCCGATGCCCGTCGCAAAATAATCGATATTTCCGCCGGTTTGGCTAAGAAGCTCCACCCCCGTTGTTTCGTAATGCGCCAGCGGGTTACACGGGTTATTATACTGGTCAGGCATGTAATATAAATCTTTGCCTCCCCTTGCGTATTCCTCCATCGACCTTTTTATCGCTCCGTCGTGGCTTTCTTCCGCAGGGGTAAGTATTAATTCCGCTCCAAAAAGCTGCATAACCTTTTTTCTTTCCTCGCTCATATTTGAAGGAGCGTAAATTTTAACTTTGATTCCCAAAAACGCGCCTATCATAGCATATGAAATTCCGGTATTGCCCGAAGAAGAATCGATTATGGTCATATTGTCTTTTAAAAGTCCCTTTTCAAGAGCATTTTTTATCATATATAATGCAGGTCTGTCTTTGACGGAACCGCCGGGATTAAGGCTTTCTAATTTTGCGTATAATTTCGAACCCGCCTTCGGATTAATTATTTTGTTCAGTAAAACCGCTCCGGTGCCGCCGATATTCGATAATAAGTCATTTTTTTCCATCTTTTTCGACGATAATTTCATAATCGGTATCGTTAATTTTATTAATGGATAGGACTTTATGTCCCTGTTCCTCCATAGAGCGTGGGACATTTCTTATGGCGGGTTCATAATCGACAATAACCCTTAAAATTTCCCCCTTTTTCATCTTTTCTAAAGCAAGTTTGGATTTTACGAATGTAAAGGGGCAAATTTCTCCTTTTATATTTAATTCGTTATTACCGTTATATTCCGGCATTTAATTAATTCTCCTTTCTAAATTCACAAAAATCTTCATAATCTATCAAATCAAAAACGCTGGGGGACTCCCCGCATAACGGGCAGGTTCTGTCCTGCCTGAGTTTCATCTCGGTAAATTTCATATCTAATGCGTCATAGATTAAAAGTCTGCCGTTCAAGGTTTGACCGACGTCAAGAATAATTTTTATAGCCTCGTTTGCCTGAATTGCGCCGACTACCCCGGGAAGAACTCCCAAGACCCCTGCCTCCTGACAGCTCGGAACCAAACCGGGGGGAGGGGGCGACGGAAACAAGCATCTGTAGCAAGGTCCTTCCTCCGGCAAAAATACTGTTGCCTGTCCGTCAAATCTGAATATCGAACCGTAAACAAGGGGTTTTCTCATAAAATGGCAGGCATCGTTTATTAAATATCTTGTCGGAAAGTTATCGGTGGCATCTATTATTACATCATAATCTTTTATTAAATCCTTTATGTTTTCCGAACTAATCTTTTCCTTATAAGTTACGACATTAACATCGGGGTTAATCCTTGCGATAGAATCTTTTGCGGAGTCCACTTTGTACCTTCCCACATCTGCCGTGCCATGCCATATTTGCCTTTGAAGATTGGACAGATCAACCGTATCGAAGTCCACTATTCCAAGGGTTCCTATTCCTGCAGCGCCCAGATAATATCCGCAAGGAGCGCCGAGCCCTCCCGCTCCGATCAATAACACCTTTGAGGATAGTAATTTTATCTGCCCCTCGCCGCCAACCTCGGGCAATATTATATGTCTTGCATATCTTTTAATCTGTTCTTCGGTAAATTCCAAAATATTATATCCTCCGTTAAATTTTGCTTTAGTTATTCTACCACATCTAGAACAATGGGTTCCACCGTTACGCCTTTTGATTCCAAAAATTTGACGGCTTTTTCTATCTCTCGGGGTTCGCCTTCTATCTCTATAGCAATTATTCCTATATCGTTCGAAATACTTGCGCTTCTTATATTTGTAATAACATTGTAATTTTTACCTGCAAGATAGATTAACGGTTCTTTAATAGCTTCCTGTGGATAGTTAAGATAAAATTTTTTCTTTTCGGCTGCGCCTCCCGCAATTGCAGGAATTATGGAAACCGTGTCCCCGTCTTGAACTTTTGAATTTATGCTGTCTATAAATCTGATATCCTCATCGTTAAGATAAACATTAACAAATCTCCTAACCTGGTCATTCTGTTCGCATATTCTTTCTTTAATACCCGCAAATTTTTTTTCAAGGTCGTTTATTATTTCGATAATGGTTGAACCGTTAGAATCAACCTCCGCTTTTCCGTTAGTTAAAGACCTTAAAGGTGTTGGTATTCTGACTTTTACTGGCATTTAATCCTCCCGCTATGATAATTATAAATTATTATTATTATTTATGATAAGAATTTTTTATTTTATACTTTTTTCTAAAATTTAAATAATTTAAGTTCTTTTCCCAAATTTGCCGATAGAAAATTCTAACTCTGGATTCCCGCTTTCGCGGGAATGACTTTGCTATATTCTATCTTTTCACCCAACGGGTGTCATTCCTGCGAAAGCAGGAATCCAGTGTCTTTAAGCTTTTGAGGTCAATTTATTAATTTCTATCGGCAAATTTGGTTCTTTTAGCTTTTACCCCTGATTTTAGCAAGCACCTTTTCGAATTCTTCCAAATTTGCATCGATAGTTGCCGGTTCTTTCAGCTTTCCGTTAATTGCCTCCAGCGTTTTTAAGCCGTTGCCCGTTATGGCAAGAACCGTAGTTTCATTCTTATTGATGTAACCCTTGTCTATCAGCTTTTTTGCCACGGCAACAGTGACGCCGCCGGCGGTTTCGGTAAATATTCCTTCCGTTTTGGCCAGAAGCTTCATCCCTTCGACGATTTCATCATCCGTTGCATCCTCGCCGTATCCCCCTGTTTTACTCATAAGGTCGGATGCATAATATCCATCGGCGGGGTTGCCTATTGCAAGAGATTTTGCTATCGTGTCCGGGGTTTTAACCGGCTTGATGAATTCCCTTTTTTCTTTGACGGCGGCGGTTATCGGGTTGCATCCCGCAGCCTGAGCGCCAAAAATTTTGGTATGCGGCTTTTCTTTTATCAGGCCGCAATATTTGAATTCGTCTATTGCCTTTCCAACCTTTGTAATTAAAGAACCTCCAGCCATAGGAACAACCACATTATCAGGCGCTTTAAAGCCGAGCTGTTCAAGTATTTCGAAGGTAAGCGATTTTGAACCTTCGGCATAATACGGCCTTAAATTGATATTGACAAAACCCCAGTTATGTTTTCCCGCAATTTCCGTGCAAAGCCTGTTGACCTTGTCATAACTCCCGTCAATTTTAACCAAATTGGTGTCGTAAATCAAAGTCCCCAAAACCTTTCCGATTTCAAGGTTTGAAGGAATAAATACAAAACTTTCGTAACTTGCCGACGCCGCCAAAGCCGCAACCGCGTTGGCAAGATTTCCCGTCGAAGCGCATGCCACAACCTTAAAGCCGAATTCTTTAGCTTTGGCTATCGCAACCGACACAACCCTGTCTTTAAAGGATAATGTAGGGAAATTTACGGCATCGTTTTTGACATATAATTCCTTAACGCCTAATTCCTTTGCAAGATTATCCGCTTTCACAAGAGGGGTATAGCCCACATTTTTGCCTATTTTTATTTCCCCTTTTATAGGGAGCAGTTCGCGATAACGCCACATATTCGGTTCCCTGGATTTAATTTTATCTATGCTGATCTGTTTTTTAATTCCGTCATAATCGTAATCTACCTCAAGCGGCCCGAAGCAGTAATCGCAAACATAAAGCGGGCTGTCGGGGTATTCTTTGCCGCATTCGCGGCATTTTAAGCCTTTAACGAACATTTTTTCTCCTTCTTTTAAGTTGTTTTATTTAAGCTATATGTTTTAAGCTGGTGACGAAATACCGAATTAAAACTAAAAAACCCCTTCTTCCGGATGAATACAGAAGAAGGGGTTTTTTTAAACTCTTTTCTTCTTATCTTCCAGGAATTAACCTGCGGGAATTAGCACCGACTTCCAACTGCTATCGGTTGCTGCGGTTTCAAACGGGCCCGGCCCTCCACCGCTCTTGATAAGAAACAAATTATATATAAATATAAAAAGATCTATTGTTTATTAATATTAAAATGTTATCGGCTAATAAACATATTTCGTTATGTATAACATTATTTATAAAGAATGTCAATATAAAATTGCCAAATGTCAAAGCAAAATGAAAATGTCCTCTTCTTAGCAATTTAGAAATGTCACTTTTTAATTTGTCATAATATCCCGTTTATTATTATTTTTAGTTAAGGAATAGGCAAAATATATATTTTTCTGCGATTTTAAAAGCATTGCATTGCTTTTTGCAGAAAAATATGGTTATTTTATAATAGACATTTTAATATTTATCAACATTGCTTGACTTTGCACTTGACTATGAAGTTTATAATTATAATAATAATTATTAATATATAAAATATAGCAATGTTGCTTATAATGAAAAATACATTATATTATGGACGGGTATAACAATAAAAACCGTAATAACGAGTTTTATATACAGTGGCATTTTATAGATTCCTGCAATCTAAGGTGCACTCATTGTTATCAAAAGGATTATAACCACAAAGAGATAGATTTTAACATGCTTAAATCTATTTTTTTAAAAATAGACGAAGCTATGTCGAAATGGGGAATGAATTGCTTTATTTCGCTGACCGGCGGGGAGCCTTTTTTAAAACCGGAAGGGCTTTTTTATTTAATGGATTTAATAGAAAAATCGGATAATTTTAAAAAATTTGCGGTATTGACCAACGGCACATTGCTCGACGACCGTATAATAAGCAAAATTAAGGATTATAAAAAACTTTCCGAAATTCAAGTATCTTTAGATGGCCACGATGAAGAAACGCATGATAATATAAGAGGCGGCGGAACTTTTTTAAAAGCGGTGGAATCTATTAAAAAACTTAAAAATGCCGGCATTGAAACATCGGTGATGTTTACCCTCCATAAAAAAAATATAGGGTCTGCCGTCAAAATGCTCGCGCTTGCGGATTCCCTGAAAGCGGACGCTCTGACCGTGGAGCGGATGACGACTATGAGCGAGGCCGAAAAGGAGGAATTTTTTATAGACGCTTCGGAATTAAAAAAAGTTTACTCCGATGTTTATTATAAAGCGAAAGAGGAATTACCCCCCAAGGATACCAAACTCGTAACATCGAGGCCGCTGTGGAACCTGATAGACGAGAATATCGGCGGTTATTGTCCCGTAGGGTTTTCTTCCATTTGCGTCATGCATGACGGGACATTGCTGCCGTGCAGAAGGCTTTACCTGCCGCTCGGCAACATACTGCAGGGCGGGCTTTTCAAGGTGTGGTATAATTCGGATATTTTATGGGAAATGAGAAAAAGAGATGATAGAAATGAATGTTCGAGCTGCGCCCATATCGAAAGGTGCGGCGGATGCAAGGCCATAAGTTATTATCGCAATAAAGATTTAAACACAAAAGACCCGCAGTGCTGGATATAGAGGAAAATTAAAAAATGAGAATATTAAAACTTTCGGATAATGTCAGTTTAAAACAGTATCAGGAAAAATATATGCTTTTTGATAATCTTAACGGAAATATATATAAACTTAACCGGCTTTCTTACGAAATATTATTATTGTGCGACGGGAAGAGCACGGACGAAGATATAGTAAACAATATAATAAATAATTTTGCCGTTTCTACGGAAAAGGCGGCAAAAGACTTTGACGATATAATAAATACGCTTTTAGATAAGCAATATGTGCTAAATATTATTTAACCAACATTGCCGAGAAGTCCCCGTCCGTCAGAGCAGGGTAGTTCACTTTATTTATTAAAACAGGAGGTTTTATATGGCAAAAGTTGCTATTATAGTTCTGGAAGGAACCGAGCTTAAAGAATCGGTTGCAAAGATAAGGCATGCCATGATATACTCAAAAGAAATCAAGGCGGAAGGAAATGAAATAATCCTTATTTTCGACGGTAACGGAACCAAGTGGCTCGATATAATATCCAACGACACATCCGACTTCGATTTTTTAAACAAGTTATTTAGAGAAATACAATCGATGGGAATAATTTATAAGGCATGCGACTTCTGTTCCACTCGAAAAGAAGTAAAGGACAGCCTTGTTAAAAAGAATATCGAACTCGTATCCGAATACGACGGGCATCCCAATGTCGGCAGGTTGATAAACGAAGGCTATCAGATAATAGTTATATAATTTATGTAATTTGGAGATTTAAATGGCAGGATTTGAAAGCGGTTTTTTTGTGCCTGATGTATCATTGGCGGTAGCCTTTCTGGCGGGACTATTCTCTTTCGCAAGCCCATGCGTTTTTCCCTTAATCCCTTCTTATCTATCATATGTATCCGGGTTTTCGGTTGCGGAGCTTTCGGGCGGGAAAGGGGCGGCGGATGATGAAAAAAGGCGGAAAGCGGCAAGGATATCCGTTGTTATCAACTCGCTTTTTTTTATATTAGGATTTACCGTAATTTTTGTGCTTCTCGGAATGTTCAGCGGGGTAGTGGCAGATTTTATAAAATCCGCATGGGTAATGCGGATAAGCGGCATCGTGGTTATTCTCATGGGTCTATATATCACGGGGATTTTAAGTAAAATTAAAATATTTTCGTTTTTAAATAGGGATGTTCAATTTAATTTGAAAAATAAGCCTGCGGGCATTATCGGCTCCGCCGTAATCGGCGCAATATTCGCGGGTGCATGGACGCCGTGCATAGGCCCCATACTTGCCTCAATTCTTTTTATAAGCGCCACGCTTCATAATTCGCTCGAAGGCGGCTTTCTTCTATTTACATATTCCATGGGTCTTGCCGTTCCTTTTTTTATAAGCGCCGTCTCGTTAAATCTGTTCTTCACCGCATTTAAAAGATTTAAAAAATATATCCGGACAATCCAGATAATAAGCGGAGTTCTTCTGATTGCGGTCGGAATTTTGATATTTTTCAACTATTTATCGATTATATCATTATACTTCGGCAATACCTTTCATTACAACATACCTTACAACGGGTAGGTTTTCGGCATCTCTCGTTTAAAGATGTGATATAATATTCATCAGTGTCCTCCTCTTTATTAAGTAGGTTTGCAGTATCCGCACGGAAGGGTGTAACTTTATGCCGAGGTCGATATTTAAGCTCTTAATATTAACGGTCTTATTTTTCGGTTTATCCTTTGAGCTTACGGGGTGTATCCCTTATATAATCGGCAGAGGTTATTCGCGGTACCCATATCCGCCGTCACGGCAGCCGCCGAAGTACTACCCTCCCCGGCAAATATCGCATAATGTGGAAGTGGGAATTGCGTCGTGGTATGGGCCGGGTTTTCAGGGCAGGCCGACCGCGAGCGGACAAATATACAATATGTATGATTTAACGGCGGCTTCAAGAACCCTTCCGCTCGATAGTTATGCCTATGTTACAGACTTGGGAAACCACCGGAGCATCGAGGTCTATGTAAACGACAGAGGGCCGTATTACGGGGATAGAATCATGGACTTATCTTACGCGGCGGCAAGGGCTTTAAAGATGCTTGGTCCCGGCACGGCTTTGGTCAGGGTTCAGTATCTTGGTCCCAAACCGATAGTTGGAAATATAGTTAATTCTTACAATGTGAAATATGCTCCTCCTATGCTTGGTTATACATTGCAGTTTGCGGCATATACAAAAAAAACTTTAGCCTTGAACAAGGTCAAGCAGATGAGAAAAGTCGTCCCCGGAGTTCATGTTATTACTAAAACGATACGCGGGACATTTTATTACAAGGTTGTGTTCGGCAAATTTAAAAATCTAAAAGACGCTTATAATTTTGCTAAAATTATTACAAAATACGGATATGATGTTTATATTGCAAAAATAGAATAAATATGAAAAAATAAAACTCATTTATTATAATTTTTTAAAATAGATTCCCGCCCGCTGCGGCGGGACAGGGGTTGAAAAACTATGAAAATAGCGGCGGTAATTCCGGCACGATATAAATCAACGCGTTTCGAGGGCAAACCGCTTGCCCCGATTTTGAATAAACCTATGGTCAGGCATGTATATGAAAGCGTCATAAAATCAGATGCGCTGTCCGAGGTTTTGATCGCTACGGAAGACAGCCGTGTTTATGATGCATGCCGCGGTTTCGGGGCAAATGTGATCATGACCAAAGATACCCACCAGTCCGGCACCGACAGGGTCATAGAAGCGGCGGCGGGTACCGGCGCCGATATAATTTTAAATATTCAGGGGGATGAACCCTTAGTAAACACGGAGATAATAGATGCCTTAATTAAGCCTTTTAAAGAAGGCAGCGATATTTTATATACAAGCGTGAAAACCCCGATTTATTCTTATGATGAATTTACCGACCCCAATAATGTAAAGGTTGTTGTCGATAAAAATAATTTTGGAATTTATTTTTCAAGGAGTCCGATTCCTTATGACAGAGGGAACCCTCAAGGGCTTAAAGATTTTAAAGACATGTTTGGTTTCAAGCATTTAGGGTTTTATGGCTACACAAAGGATTTTCTTATCGAATTTGGGAAAATGCCCCCTTCGTATTTAGAGAAAAAGGAAATGCTCGAGCAGTTAAGGGCGATAGAAAACGGCTATAAAATTAAGGTAAACACCGTTAGTATTTCGACCATACCCGTCGATGTTCCCGGCGACATAAAAAAAGTTGAAAATTTTATTTTAAAATCGTATAATAAATAACTTAACTATTTATTATGGTTCGTTGATAGTATATGATACGGGGTTAAAGCCAAACATCTTAAAATTTAAAAATTTAAAATTAAAAAATAAAAATTGAAAGGAGTTTTTAACGATGAAAGAAGGAATACATCCAAAAATTTATCAAGCAAAGGTAAAATGCGCTTGCGGGGAAGAGTTTGTTACAGGAGGTACGGTTGAAGAGATTCATGTCGATATATGCTCGAAGTGCCATCCGTTTTATACGGGCAAGCAAAAATTTGTCGATAGCGCGGGAAGGATAGACAAATTTAATAAAAAATACGGCAAAAACAATAAGAAGTAATAATTATATACAGAAAAGCATATAACGATATTAATAAAAGCATATAAAGCGGTAATAAAACTTAACCCGCCGACGGCGGTTATAAAACTTGCCTTCAATGGTTAAACTTATTAATTATACCTCTAAACCGGAGATTACGATAGCAATAGCCGCTAGGCTTTGTTACAGCTCTTACAATATAGCCAAAATTGAAGAGGATTTTAATGCAGGCGAAAAAGGATTAGAAAAGGCAAGAAAATTAATTAAAAAAATCAGGTCATCAGGCCATGAATCGGTATTGGAGCACTCAAATTTCACTTTCGGAGTAGAAAAACTCTCGAGAAGCGCCTCGCATCAATTAGTTAGACACCGTATCGCGTCATACTCTCAAAGAAGCCAGAGGTATGTTAAGGAGACGAAGCCTCAATATGTTGTCCCGGATTCCATTGTTAAAAATAGTGAATTTTTGAAAAAATATAATAAAGCGATAGACGAGGCTTTCTCTTTATACGGATACCTGCTTGAAAACGGTGTTCCCGCAGAAGACGCCAGATATATACTTCCAAATGCAACGGAAACCCAGCTCGTATTTACAATGAACGCAAGGGAACTTCTTCATTTTTTCAGATTAAGGGGATGTGAAAGGGCTCAATGGGAAATTAGGCGTGTTGCACAGGGGATGTTTAAACTTGTTTACCCGCTTGCGCCGTCCGTTTTTCATGGCGCAGGTCCCGCATGCGTCAGGGGAAACTGTTCGGAGGGAGAGTTTTCTTGCGGAAAGCCTTCGGAGGTTAGGGCGTCATGGTTAAAAGCGGAATTTGATTTTAATGATTAAAAATGGTTGAAAAGGCTTTACATACGCAGGTGAGGTATATATTTTAATGGTAGATGATGTTTTAATAAAAAAGGCTGCAGAACTAAGCAATGAATCGAAAGAGTTATATGAGCAAATACAAAAAGAAAGCTCAAAGGGCTTTAGCGAAGAGGCGAAAGCGCTTTTTAAAAGGTATAATTTAATTAAAAAAACCGCAGAACAAGCCGATGAATATAATAAAATTACCCTCGATATAAAAGACCTCGATAAATTGGTTAAAGCCGAAACCAACGAAGCATTGCTTGAAATGGAGCTTGAAGAGATAAATTCCCTGAAAACTAAAGCGTCAAAAATAGCAAAAGATTTGCGGGACTTTTTTTACCCGAAAGAAAATATACAGGACAAAGATATTTTATTGGAAATAAGGGCTGCCACAGGCGGGGAAGAAGCTGCCCTTTTTGCGCTTGACCTCTTCAAAATGTATAACAAATATGCTTTAAATAAAAACTTTAAATTCGAAGTAATATCTTTGAGCGCTTCCTCTTCGGGAGGACTAAAAGAGGTAGTGGTATCGGTTAAGGGTGAAGGCGCATACCGCCTCTTAAGGAATGAAAGCGGCGTTCACAGGGTGCAGAGGATTCCCGCCACGGAAACTCAAGGGCGCGTTCATACATCTGCCGCCACCGTTGCCGTTATGCCGGAACCGGAAGAAGTTGACCTTAAAATAGATGCCGAGGATTTACGGATAGATGTTTATCGTTCCTCGGGGCACGGCGGACAAAGCGTGAACACGACCGACTCGGCCGTCAGGGTTACCCACATCCCGACGGGTCTCGTCGTTACCTGCCAGGACGAAAAGTCCCAGCATAAAAACAAAGCAAAAGCTTTGAGGATACTCAGGTCAAGACTCCTGAGCAAAATGGAAGCGGATAAAAAAAGTTTGGAGGCGCAAAGTAGAAAAAGTATGGTCGGGAGCGGGGACAGAAGCGAAAAGATAAGAACATATAACTTTCCGCAGGGCAGAATCACCGACCACAGGGCAGGAATAACCATACATAAGTTAGCCTCTGTTATGGACGGCAATCTGGATGAACTTTTAATACCTTTGGCAAATTATTTTGAATCTTAAAAATAGTTATAATTTTAATATAGACGACGATGCGGATAAAGATTTGTCGGTTTATAAATTAACCAAATGGGGCGAGTTTTGCCTTAAAAGTAAAAATATCGCAAATCCGTTTAACGAATCGGCCGTCATTATGGGGCATGTTCTCAAAAAACCTTTAGACGGGGTTATCACTTCCTACAATATTAAGCCGGCTAAAAATCATATTAATTTATTTAAAAAACTGATTATAAGGAGGAGTTTGGGAGAGCCGTACGCTTACATCGCAAAGAAAAAGGAGTTTTATTCGACCCACTTTTTTGTCGATAAATCTGTTTTAATACCGAGACCGGATACGGAATGCTTGGTCGAAGAAACATTGAAAGAGATTGAAAGGCTTCAAAAAGACTTAAAAAGAAAAATATCCGTAGTCGATTTGGGAACCGGATCCGGAGCCATAGCGATTTCTATTGCAAAGAATTCAAGTAATGTTATAATTTATGCTGCGGATAATAGCTTTAAAAGTTTAGAAGTAGCAAAAAGAAACATTATTTTTAACGGTGCCGAAGGTAAAGTCGTAGCGACATATTTTAATATGCTAAAACCCAATATTTGCTGGATTAACGAGCCGCAGTCCGGCGAGGCCGCAGGTTCGCGGGAGCCTGCCCCGAAGACTAAGTTATCAGGTAACGCCTTATACGACTTCGATATAATCGTATCGAACCCCCCTTACATCAAAACGGGGGAACTAAAAACCTTAGATGACGGTATTAAACTTTATGAGCCTTTAAAGGCATTAGACGGCGGCAAAGACGGGCTTAAGTTTTATAGAAAAATATTCGAATTAGCCGCCTTAGCCGAAAACCCCTTGTCTTCGGCGTCAAAAAAGAGGAAAAGTCTTATTTTGGAAATCGATTACAGGGAAAGGTCCGCCATAGAACATTTATATAATGAAAAATTTAAGGATATAATATTTAAGCAAATTGCTTTTATTAACGATTTAAGTAAAAAGGAAAGGGTGGTTAAAATATTATATGGATAAAATGATAATTGAGGGCGGTATTCCATTAATCGGAGAGGTGCAGGTAAGCGGTTCCAAAAACGCCGCGCTTCCCATAATCGCTTCTTCCATAATGTTTGACGACGCCGGCAACGAAATTTTTAATGTTCCTGACCTCGAAGATATCAAGACGATAAAAAAGCTTTTAATAAGCCTCGGCGCGGAAATTAAAGAATCCGGCGAAACGGATAAGGTTATCATAAATACCTCTAATATTAATAATTATGAAGCCCCTTATGACCTTGTCAAAACAATGAGGGCATCCGTACTGGTTTTAGGACCCCTTCTTGCAAAATATAAGAGGGCGCGGGTTTCTTTACCCGGCGGCTGCGCGATTGGAGCAAGACCCATAGATTTTCATTTAAATGCCCTTAAACTTTTGGGGGCTAATATCGTAGTAGATCACGG
This sequence comes from bacterium, assembly GCA_021831025.1. Classification (GTDB taxonomy): domain Bacteria; phylum SZUA-79; class SZUA-79; order Acidulodesulfobacterales; family Acidulodesulfobacteraceae; genus Acidulodesulfobacterium. The sequence continues at coordinate 37,345 of JAKBNN010000041.1, forward strand.
ATATGTCGAAGCCTTTACGGAACAGCTTAGAGGCGCAACAATCAACTTCCCTATTCCATCCGTTACCGGAACGGAAAATGTTGTTATGGCGGCATCGCTTGCGGAAGGGACGACGGTGATAAACAATGCCGCAAGAGAACCTGAGATTGACGACCTGATTCTTGCGTTAAATACCGGCGGAGCCGACATAAAAAGAATAGAGCCGTCCGTGATTGTCGTAAATGGGGTTAAAAAATTAAATAAACTGAGCCACAGAGTTCTTCCCGACCGCATAGAAGCAGGAACATTTATGGTAGCTTCCGCCATAACAAGGGGAGATATTACCATAAAAGATATTAATATAGGTCATCTTAAGGCTGTTATCGATAAACTTTCGGAGGCAGGGGCAAAAATTGTTATAAATTCCCAGTCTTCTTTGAGGATAAAAGGGTCTAAGGTCATTAAAAGCGTCGATGTCGCAACCGCCCCTTATCCTGATTTTCCTACCGATATGCAGGCTCAAATGATGGCATTAATGACAATTTCCAGCGGGCTTTGCGTTATATCCGAAAATGTATTCGAGAACAGATTTATGCATGTTGCCGAACTTATGCGCCTTGGCGCAAATGTAAAAGTTAGAAATAATTTTGCCATCGTAAAAGGCGTAAAAAGGCTTTCGGGGGCGGAAGTTATGGCTACGGATTTAAGAGCAAGCGCTTCGCTTGTTTTAGCAGGATTAGCCTCATTTGACGGTTATACGGCAGTTTCAAGAATTTACCATTTAGACAGAGGCTACGAAAAAATGGAAAAGAAATTGGCAAATCTTGGAGCCGTAATATCCAGAGTAAGCGAAGCCGAATCTTCCAATATTAACGAATTTGCAGAAAAAGATATAAATTATGGCAAGGGTATGTAATAGTAAGGCATAAAATGGCTAATACGCAAAAAAAGATCAAAAAACTTAAAATCGCAATTCCAAAGGGTAGAGTTTTAAAGGACAGCCTTGACCTTTTAAGGAAATCAGGATTTATTCAACATCCCGATTACGATTACGATTCAAGAAGACTTATATTCGATTACGAAGAAGACGACGTCAGTTTGTTAATAGTAAAGCCGTGGGATGTTCCTACATTCGTAGAATACGGGGCTGCCGACGCGGGCATTTCGGGAAAGGATGTTTTACTCGAAAAACCGAAAAATGTATATGAACCTTTAGATTTAAGAATAGGCAGGTGCAGGATTGTCGCTGCTGCCGGCGAGGATTTAATTAAACGCGGTCTGCCTCCCTCTGCCGCTTCCGTGGTAGCGGGTAACATTTTCACAGGGAATTCAATCATTAACGATGATATACATAATTGGGACGATATTCATATTACCAATATGAATGATAGTGACAAAAAATTATTTTTTTCAAAAATTAAAGATAATGTCAAAAAATTGTATCATTCAAAGGCAAATTTGCGGGTTGCGACAAAGTATGTTCGCATAGCAAGGGATTTCTTTAATAAAAAAGGCGTTCCAAATGTTCAAATAATAAAGCTTTACGGTAATGTCGAGCTTGCGCCCGTCGCGGGTCTTTGCGATTTTATCGTCGATCTTGTTTCGACCGGCGAAACACTGAGGCAAAATAATCTGATGCCGATTGAAGATGTCGCCGTTGTTAGCTCAAGGCTTATAGTAAACAGGGCAAGCCTTAAAATTAACCCCGAAGGGATTGCATCCTTAATAGATAATTTAAAGCGGCAGGTTGAAAAAAATGCGGATATTTGATTCAAAAGGGGATGACTTTAAGGAATTTTTAAAAAAAAGAAGACTTAAACAGACAGGTTTTACAGATAAAATTCAGCAGGAACTCAAAGCCATCCGCTTGGATATTCTGGCTCAAGGCGACGAAGCATTGTCGTTTTATACGGAAAAATTCGATAAAATTAAGCTAAAATCCGCGGATTTTTTAGTTAAAAATAATGAAAGCAATAGAGCCCTTAATTCTGTTAATAAAGAAGAAAGAACCATAATAGAAAAAACAATCGAAAAGGTTTACGATTACCATTCAAAACAAAGATTGCAAACATGGTTAAATTGCGATGATTCTATTATTACGGGTCAATTAATATCGCCTTTAAACAGGGTCGGAGTTTATGTTCCCGGCGGTAAAGCAAGCTATCCTTCTTCCGTTATAATGAATGCTATTCCTGCTAAAGCGGCAGGGGTAAAAGAAATTATAATGGTTACCCCTCCTACCGAAAAGTTAAACGATTATGTCATCGCCGCAGCCGTATTATGCGGCATCAAGAAAATATACAGGGTTGGAGGTCCGCAGGCTATATTTGCGCTTGCTTACGGGACGAATACTATCCCTCAGGTTGACAAGATAGTCGGACCGGGCAATATATATGTCGCTACCGCCAAGAGAATGGTTTACGGCGATGTCGATATAGATATGATTGCGGGGCCGAGCGAGATTGCAATAATATGCGATGAAGCAGCGGATCCAAAACTTGTCGCAATCGATATGATGAGCCAGGCAGAACACGACGAGATGGCGGTTTCAACCGTTATAAGCAGTTCGGCTAAACTTATTGAAGAAGTCAAGCATATTTTACCCGAACTGATTAAAAAAGAAGATAGAAAGGATATAATCGAAAAATCTATAAATTCTAATGCCTCTTTGGTGCTGACAGGCGGGATAGACGAGTCCATAGAGCTTGCTAACGAGCTGGCGCCGGAACATTTAGAACTTTATATCGAAAATCCGTTCGAAAAGCTGTTTTTAATAAAAAATGCCGGAGCGGTGTTTTTAGGCGAAAATACTCCCGAAGCGATAGGCGATTATGTCGCCGGTCCAAGCCATGTTTTGCCTACGGGCGGCACGGCAAGATTCTTTTCTCCTTTAGATACGCTATCTTTTCTCAAAAGAACAAGCGTTATTTCGTCAAGCCCGGATTTTTTATCGAAAAGCGCGGGCGATGTCAAATTCTTTTCCGATATCGAAGGACTAAGCGCCCATGGCGAATCGGTAAGTTTTCGCGTTAAAAAGGCAAAAAATAAAAAAAATTAATATGCCGCCCCTGAAAATAGAAAATTTTATTAAAAACAGCATTCTGGAGCTTAGCGCTTCGATATCGGAAAAGAATTAACCGCGCGGAGCCTTAAAACTTGACGCGAACGAATCCAATTATACTTTGAGCAAAAAGATAAAGCAAAGATACGCAAATTTTATAAAAGATACGCTTATAAATCTTTATCCCGATTCAAGTTCGGGAAACCTTATCAAATTACTCGAAGCATTTTATAATACGGCGGCTAAAAGTTTTATTTTCGGCAACGGTTCGGACGAACTTATCTCGATTATCCTGCTCAGCCTTAAAAAAGATGTTGTCGTAAACATTCCAACCCCGTCTTTTTCTATGTATGACATTATAGCAAGATACAATGATCTAAAGATTAATTATATAAAACTTGACGAAAAATGTTTCGACCTGCCCAAAAATGCGGGTATTAATCAAAGCAGCGCCAATAATATATATTTTTTCAGTTATCCTAATAATCCTACCGGAAATCACTTTGACAGCGATATTATAAAAGGTCTTTTGGAAAACAAAAATAATATTGTCGTGGTAGATGAGGCTTATATATATTTTTCAAACAAGGAATCTTTTATAAAATATATACCGGAATACGATAACTTAATCGTTTTAAGGACCTTTTCCAAAATAGGGCTTGCAGGATTAAGGTTCGGAATGCTTTTTTCCGGCGGCAGGCTTATAAATGAATTTAATAAAATAAAATTACCTTTTAATGTTAATTCTTTAACATTAAGTTCTATCGAATTTTTTTTAGATAATTTTAGCGAATTTGAGAAAAATATAAAGAAGACGGTAAATCAAAGGGAGAAATTATACTCCGCATTAAAGAAAGTAGGTTTTATCTGCGCTTACCCATCCGATGCCAATTTTATTTTGATAAGACTTAAAGACAATAAAATAAAAACCAGATTTAACCGGTTTCTTAAAGATAATAAAATAATCATAAGAAGTTTTACCGGCGGCATGGAGTTATTTTACAGGATAACCGTCGGCACGCCTGCCGAAAATAAAAAGCTAATCGATTATCTTAAGGGTTTTTAAGAGCGTATTCATATTCCGAAACAATCCTTTATTCTTCGGATTGTATTTGTTTCATTATATCCGGTAGAAAATCCCTGAAAAGATTATAATTTAATAGTTCATAATCATTTTTAAAATAATTGGATTTAAGATTATTAAATCTACTCCCTGCATCTTTTAAAAGCCAATAGTTTCCATCAGTTATCCATGAAAATTTATAATTTAATTTATTTTGTTTGCTATAGTTTTGAATGTCCTCGATTAAATCGACATATTCCCCTTGATTTATCCCAATCTTAGTACCAGAAGTTGAATAAAAATTTGTTTCGATTAATAAAACAGGTTTTTTATTATAAATCAAGATGAAATCAAAAACTTTGTGTTTATCCTTGCCGTCTTTTCCGCATAATTTATAATCGTTTCATCATTGGAATTATTTAAAATGCTTATATCGAAACAAAAATGAATATATTGAGTGTTTGTAAATCTGCTTAATTGAAAAAATTCTTCGAAAATATCAATAATTTTTGGGTTACTTTCCAAAATTTTCGTTAGTCTGTCTATATTGATAGATTCTTTAAGCAGGGAAAATTCTTCTTTATAATTTTCTATTTTAAAGTGGGGTATTTTATATTCGTTTTGAATAAATTCAAAAAAACTTATTTTTGAAGCAAAATCGGTATAATTCATTTTCGATTATTCAAACTTTTTTATATATCACTATATATTTATGATTAATATTTAAATCTTCATTTATGTTATTCAGGTTGTTTAAATCTTTAATTTGGACGACGACAATTTCTTTTATTTTTAATTTTTTGTTTTTGTTAAAAAATTTTTCAACATAAACGGGGCTTGAATTTATTAAATGGTTATTTAATCTATCATCTTCGCATATTATTGCAAGAATCCCCTCGTTTTCTAAATAAGTATCAAAATCATCACTAGAACCTATGAAATGATTATCATAAAAATAAATTAAAAGATCGCTTATCTTTTTATTATTATTATAAATCAAGTAATTACCTTTGCTGTATCTTTTAATTAAGTTATTTAAAGTATTAGCAATCCAATCTTCTTTTTCAAAAATCCATACAGTGGTAGATTCTTGTTGAATATCATCTTTTTGAATAAAATTTATTTTTTGATATTCATCATATAAAATGTTTACTGTCCCGCTTTTTTCATTATCAATTTCACCTTTTTTAGATTTTTCAAAAACCGCTAAATACTCATGAGCTAATAAAAGAAAATTAAATTTAATACTGTTTGTGTACCAAAAGCCGGTTGTTTTACAATTATGCTGTCTTTTTATAATTAATTCTTTTAATTTGAAACCTGCCTTTAAATATTTTTCGATTGTCCAAAATCCCAACGGAATTACATTTTTATTTTTTCTCATATCGCCTATTAAAATAGAGCAATATTTGTTATCTTTCAAAACTCTATAACTCTCCTTAGCGACCCTTTCTATTTCATCTAAAAAATCATTCACATCATAATTGGAAAGATCGTTATCATTATTATGGGTATAATTGACAATATTAGAATATGGCGGATGAGCGCAAATTAAATCAATCGAATTACCATTTATAGAATCTAAATTTCTTGCATCCCCAACTTTAAAATCGATTGCAGTTTTAAATAAATAACTAAAATTTATATTTTCTTTAGCTAATTTAATTGCATTTTCATTGATATCGATTCCGATAAAATTTCTATTCAATAATTTACATTCCACCGCTGTTGTTCCTGACCCGCAAAAATAATCTAAAACCAAATCCCATTCATTAGAATATTTTAATATTATATTCCTTGGAATATAAGGGGACCAATTTCCTCTATAATTACCGTTGTGGGTTGCCCAATTTCCTCTTGACTTAAAACTCCATACAGAATTTTGTTCTAATTGAAAATCTTTCGGAATAAGTTTTTTAATTGATTTAATATTGGAGGGGTTTGAAACATTGATGCCTAAGCTTTTAGTAATTGATTTTTCGATAAATTTTAAATTGACATTATATTTATTGCCGATTTCTTTATCGGACAATCCTTTAATTTTATCTTCGACTATATTTTTTTCTAAGCTTAAATCCGACATCGATATCAGTTCCTACAAATTGTTTCTGATAGAATAGCACAAAAGAAATTAATAATTCAATAAGATCTTTTTTTGCTTGACGCGCTAAAAATATTTAAGGATGAATATAATTAGGAGGGGGCTAACTTATTTAACCTTGATGCAATTTTGAATGTTTATTTATATTCAAATTTTTTTATTAATGGTGTATAATTTTTATATCTTTTTGTATCATAAATAAATGGAAAAATCTAAAGTGAAAAATAAGACTGCTAAAGTTAAAAAAGACAGCCCAAAAGGGCGCGAAGGTAATTTTTCGAGAAAAACGACAGAAACCGATATAAAGCTTTCGTTAAATCTTGACGGAAAAGGTATCTATGACATAGACACGGGCGTACCGTTTTTTAACCATATGCTCGAGCAATTTTCAAAACACTCCCGTTTTGATATGGCCATTAAGGCAAAGGGAGATATAGAGGTCGATCTCCATCACCTTATAGAAGATACGGGAATTGTTATAGGTCGTGCGATAAAAAAACTTGCAGGCGATAAAAGTGGTATAAGAAGGTTTGGTTTTGCCTCAGTTCCCATGGATGAAACGCTTATCCAAACATCGGTCGATTTTTGCGGCAGGTCTTTTTTCGTTTATAATCCAATTTCTTATAGTCAAATAATCATTTCTGGTGATAATCCATTTCCCCCTATGAGTGCGGAAGAAATCCGGAAGGAACGAAGCGAAATTATATCTGTGCTTAATAGAAATAAGGATAATAAAGACATAATTAAAAGTCCGCTAATGCAAAGCATTATTGGCGAATCAACAGTTAAAAGTTTTTTTTATGATTATGTAAACATATTTTTTGAGGCTATTAGCAAGAATGCTTTAATAACCTTACATATTAATATTATATACGGTAATAATAAGCACCATATGGTCGAGGCAATGTTCAAATCGGCAGGCATAGCCGTATCAGATGCTCTTAAAGTTGTGGGTGGTGATGGAATACCATCCACAAAGGGTAGTATTTAAAGTTTTCCGATTTCCCGTCCTTGCCCAATACACTGCAAAGCCTGTTCTAAGCAAAGTACTTGGACAGGGAGATAGTTTAGGATAGGTTTAGCGTGGCGGGTTGGGACAATAATTTTATTAGTTTTTTTATATATTATATATAGAAATGAAAAGGCTATTTTATTGCGGAAGAAAGGCATTTTTTGTTTCGTTTTTTTTACTTATATTTTACTTGGCGCTAACTTTGAAAAGCGCTTATGCTTATAGCGGCAATATAACTAAAATTACCGAAGTTTCCGTTAACCGTGAGAACGGGGTTATCGATATTTACACTATCGGCAGTCCTTTTTATAAGGGGTATTTATTCAAGAAAGGGTATAAGAATTTTTTTATATTGGCCTTCGGACATTCGATTTTGTACGGAGCCGGAAAAAAGATAGCTAAGCCTTTCAAGAATGTGTTTTCGGTTTCATATTCGCAATTCAGCACAAGTCCCGAATATTCCGTTCATATCGTAATCAGGCAAAATTCACCGGTAAAACCGCGGATAAGGACGGTAAACCTTGGAAATAACCGTTATAAGACCGCCGTATATGTTTTAAATGTTGCAAAGAAATTCAAGAAAAATATTACGGCGCCGGGAGTCAAATCAACCCCCGCCGCCAGACATCTTAATTTTAATGTTTTTATAGATGCGGGACACGGCGGGGACGACCCGGGGGGGATCGGACCTATGGGTCTTCCCGAAAGCTTCGTAAACTTAAGTATTGCATTAAAATTAAGAAAAATTTTGGAAGCTAAGGGGATAAAAGTAGAAATAGACAGGACTTCCAATACAAATGTCAGCTTGCAGCAAAGGGCGGCGGAGGCAAATAGAAGCGGGGCAAATTTATTTATAGGGCTATATTGCAATTCCGTCGTAGTTCCTTACCTTTACGGAACCACGACTTACTATTTTCATAAAAACTCGTACAGATTTGCGAGTTATCTGGAACACTATATATCATTGCATTTAAACCTTAAATATAACGGCGTTGTGCATGACGATTTATATGTATTGAGATTTACGGACATGCCCGCGGTAATAATAGAATATGCGTATATTTCCAATCCGTACGAGGAACATTTGCTGGCTTCTTCGACTTTCAGACAGCTAATCGCCAACGGAATCGCGAACGCGGTTCTTAGATACTATAATTTAAAATAGAAAAAATAATTATGAATATTGTTATAATAGACTATGGAATGGGAAATCTTAAAAATGTTCAGAATGCTTTTGATTATTTAGGGTATCCGTCAAAAATTACAGACGGTTATCGCGATATCGAGCGCGCTTCGCATCTTGTGCTGCCGGGTGTCGGCGGATTTAAAGACGCTATGCTTACCCTCAAGCAAAAGGGACTGATTGAACCCGTTAAGGCTGCCATAAATAGCGGGAAGCATTTTTTGGGGATTTGCCTCGGCATGCAGCTTTTATTCGAGACTTCCGAAGAATTTGGACATAGCGAGGGGTTGGCCGTTTTAAAAGGAAAGGTGGTAAAATTTAACGAGGACAACACTCCTTTGATACCGCATATCGGGTGGAACGATATAGAAATATTAAAACAGGCGGACAAACCGGCGCCATCTGCCCGCGGGGCAGGCATGTTTAACGGAATCAAAAATAACGCCTTTTTTTATTTTCTCCACTCGTACTATTGCGTGCCTGAGGAAAATATTACCGTTGCGACCTGTTATTATTACGAAAAATTTGCCGCCTGCATAAAAAAGGATAATGTTTTCGCGTGCCAGTTTCATCCCGAAAAAAGTCACACCGGCGGTTTAACATTGTTAAAAAATTTTGCCTGCAATTATGTGGATTAAATTATTATGATCATAATACCTGCCGTCGATATATTGGGTTCAAAGTGCGTGAGATTGACTATGGGGGATTACGGCCTTAAAAAGGAGTACGGACTCTCGCCTTTAGATGCCGCCGTTAACTGGCAGGATATGGGGGCAAAAAGGCTTCATTTAGTCGATTTGGACGGCGCCAAATCGGGAAATCCGGATAATTTTGGCATTATAAGGGATATTATAAAATCCGTAAAAATTCCCGTGGAGGTAGGCGGAGGAATCAGGGACAATAAAACGATAGAAAGCTATTTCGATACGGGCGCCTCTTATGTCGTTTTAGGCTCTATATTGTTTAAGGATATAGGTTCCGTAAGTTCGTCTTTGTTAAAATATAGAGGCAGGATAATCGCCGGAATGGATATGTATGACGAAAAAATCGCAATCTCCGGCTGGAGAGAGCTTATCGATATGCCGTTAATCGAAGCCATTGACGGACTAAAGGATAATTACGGAATAGAAACCTTTATATTTACCGATATTAAAAAAGACGGGATGCTCTCCGGGGTTAATTTAGATCTTATATCCCGGCTTGCAAAATTAAATATAAGCCTTATAGCATCTGGAGGCGTTTCCGCTTTAGACGATATTATTAAACTTAAAGAACTAAATCTTTCCAACCTCAAAGGGGTAATAGTCGGAAAGGCTTTATATGACGGAAGGCTCGATTTAAAAAAGGCAAATGCTTTATTATCGTGATAGATTAAGGTGTATAATATAAATACAATAAAAAATAAGGCAGAATAAATTTTTATGCTTGCAAAAAGAATAATACCGTGTCTCGATATTAAAAACAACGAGGTCGTTAAAGGCATCCATTTCGAGGATTTGCAAAGTGCGGGAGATCCCCTTGAGCTGGCAAAAAGATATAACGACGAGCTTGCCGACGAACTTATGTTTTTAGATATTACCGCATCGCACGAAAAAAGGAAAACAATCCTTGAGCTTGTCAGAAAGGTTTCGGAAAATATTTTTATTCCTTTCAGCGTCGGGGGCGGAGTTTCGGACTTAGAAGATATAAGAAATTTGTTAAACAGCGGGGCGGATAAGGTTTCGATCAATACGGCCGCGGTTCTTAATCCTGATTTGATAGATGTGGCGGCGAGGAAATTCGGCTCATCCACGATAGTTATAGCAATAGATGCAAAAAAGATAGGCGATGATTATGTAGTTTTCACGCACGGCGGAAGAAATAATTCTGGAATAGATGCGATAAATTGGGCAAAAGAGGTTTATAATCGAGGGGCGGGGGAGATACTTTTAACAAGCATGGATAGGGATGGGACTAAGAACGGGTACGAAATAAACCTTACTTCATCGGTTGTCAGGAATGTTAAAATTCCGGTGATTGCCTCCGGAGGGGCTGCCGACGCCGGAGATATGGAAGAAGTCTTTGTTAAGGCCGCTCCAAGCGCCGCTTTAGCCGCATCTATATTTCATTATAAAACCACCGGCATTATTTCCATAAAAAAGTATTTAAAATCAAAAGGAATAACTGTAAGATTATAACAGGATTAAAATTGTAAAAGATTATGGATGAAAAAGAAAATAATTCAGGCGATATAACTTTCGATATTTTTAACGAGGAAACCATGGGCCTGTTTTTAAAAAAAATCGATTTTTCCAAACAGGGCGGACTTATTCCCGCAATAGCTCAGGATTATTTTTCAAAGGAGGTATTGATGCTGGCATTCATGAACGAAGAGGCGTTGAGAAAATCCGCCTCCAGCGGCTATGCCCATTATTTTTCGAGGTCGAGGAATAAACTCTGGAAAAAAGGGGAAACTTCAGGCAATGTTCAGGAGATAAAGGATATTTTTTTTGATTGCGATAACGACAGTATTTTACTTAAGGTAATTCAAAAAGGCCCCGCCTGCCATACGGGACATAAAACCTGTTTTTATTCAAAAGTAAATAATAAGCTGATAAAAAGGGATTATCTTGAAAATAAAGATAAGGATGAAAAGGAGGATTGCAAAGAATTCTATTCGCTTAAATTAATTTTTGACCTTATAAAAAGCAGGAAGGATTCGGATCCGGATAAATCGTATGTGGCGAAACTATTGCAATCCGGTCCGGAGAAAATTGGAAAAAAGCTTCAGGAGGAATCGCTTGAGCTTATTTTATCCTCCATCTCTAAAAAAAGGGAAAAAAACGGGATAATATACGAAGCAGCGGATCTAATGTTTTTTTATATGGTTTTTTTAGTGTTTGCAGGCGTTGATTTTTCTTTAATAATCGACGAGTTAAAAAGAAGGGAAGGAATTTCCGGCATAGATGAAAAAAATTTAAGATAAAAAATTATTGATTGACAAAGTAATAAAAAATATAAGATACTATATATAATGTAAAAATATAAATAAAATAGGCAGGTTGTCGATAAAAGGAGGCGAAATAAGCATTGTCTATCGTAAAAATTAAGGAAAACGAATCTTTTGAAAATGCATTGAGAAGATTTAAAAAGTCCTGCGAACGAGCCGGAATTCTTTCAGAAATTCGAAAAAGGGAACATTACGAAAAACCGAGCGTAAAGAAAAAGAAAAAGGCTGCGGCCGCAAGGAAAAGAAATTCGAAAAAAAATTATTTTAACTATTAATTTATTTTTATGAATTATTATATAGATATAGCCTTTTTAATTTTATTTGCGGCAGTTATGATAAGGGGCTTTTTTAGGGGCTTTGTTAAAGAGGCTATATCCGTAGTGGGGCTTTTTTTTGCTTATTTTGGCGGCATCTACGCTATATCGAAGGTAAGCGGTTCTTATTATCTTAAAATGTTTCACAACGAAGAAGCCGGAAAAATTATTATTTTCACCGGTGTATTTATTTTGATAGTAATTGTTTTTGCCGTTATTTCAATAATAATCACTAAAATTTTTAATTTGCTTCAACTCGGGGTTTGCAACAGAGTCGGCGGTTTTTTTTTTGCGGGAATTAAAACCTTTGTCTTTTTAAGTTTAGCCGTATATTTTCTGTTTTCCTTTTCTTTAATAAATAAATATTACGGATATTATAAATATCATAATATTTTTCCTTACCTTCTTGAAGCCGGCAGGTTCTTAGCATCATACATTAATAAATTTTATTAAAGTCTTGTTTAGTCCGGCGATTAATATAAGATGAACCATGGATAGAAATATGGAAGCAGAACAGGACGTAAGTCGGGCGGGACGCCGGTCTGGCGGAAATAACTTCGCTTTAACGGAACTCATTTTATCATATGCAAATATAGTTGACGAAGTTTCCGGATTCGTTAAATTAAAAAAGGTTGGCAATAATTACTCAGGGTTATGCCCGTTTCATTCGGAAAAAACTCCTTCTTTTTATGTTAATGAATCAAAAGGGCTTTACTATTGTTTTGGATGCGGCAAAGGCGGCAATGTTATCGGTTTTCTAAAAGATATAAGAGGGGAATCGTTCGGCGAGGTTGTCCGCTACCTTAAACAGAAATATAATATCCCGCTCGAAGATACAAAATATTATAAAACAAATAACAGTCAAAAAGACGAAGAGCCGCTTAAAAAAATTCTTAATCTCTCTTTAAATTTTTATTACGAAAATCTTTTTGTTTATCTTTCGAACAGCCGTCATATAATTAAATATCTTCAAGAAAGAGGCATAGATGAAAATACCGCAAAAGAATTTAAATTAGGATTTGCGGGACAAGGAAATGGGTTAACCAAACTCCTGTCGAATAACAAAGCCGATCTCGATACCTGTGCTAATGCGGGGTTATTGATCAGAAAATCAGGTCCCGGCAATCAATATTTTGATCGTTTTACAAATAAACTCGTTATCCCTATATTCGATAGGAATAACGAGCCTATAGCCTTTGCCTCCAGATCGGTTTTGCAGGATTCTAACGGGCCAAAGTATATCAACACCAATAATTCCCCGATTTTTATTAAGAGCAGCACCCTGTTTGGCTTAAACAAGTCTTTACCGTTTATAAAGAAAGAAAATAGCGTTATCGTGGTTGAGGGCTATTTCGATATGATAATGCTTTATTCGAGGGGCATTAAAAATGTAGCCGCGACTATGGGGACCGCGCTTTCAAAAAATCACATTATTATTTTGTCAAGGTTGTGCGATGAGATTATCTTACTTTTTGACGGGGATAAGGCGGGTATAAATGCCATTAATAGAGGCATCGAGCTTTTTCAAGGTTTTATGGATAATTCCGATAAAAATATATATGCGGTAACCTTAAGCGGAGGGGACGATCCTGACAGTTTTGTTAGAAAATATGGAAAGGAAAAGCTTATCAAATTAATTTCGGATAATAAAAAATCGCCGATAGGTTTTATTATAGATTACTATATGAATAATTTATCAGGCGAAACCGTTAAAGATGATAGCGGGAAAAATGATGAGGTTTTAATTAAAAATAATAAAAAGTATGGTATAATATATAATAAGGACGATATAAATGAGCTTAAGAAGAAGATTTCTATATTAAAGGATGTGGCGCCTTTTATAAAAAAAATAGATAATAATATAATACTTTCCCATTATATAAATTTAGTTGCGAACAATCTCGGATTAAAAGAAGATATTGTCAGGGATTACGTTTCTTCTAAGAACATATCGTCAGCCTTTGCGGATTCAAAAGATGAATCCGGCTTTCATATCGAAAATTATGAAAAAGATTTAAATATCGAGGATTTAGTCATTGCAAAGTTGTTTTACAATTTGCTCTTGACAGATTATATTAATGATGATATAATCAACGAATTTTCCGATAAAGATGCTATTTATATAATAAAAGCAACAAAAAATACGCTGGAAGAATTAAGGAGCAGCGAAGAGGGTGGCGATTTTAATCAGGGAAATAGCGGGATTATAGAAGAAATAATTTCTAATACGGAAAATAAATCAAAATGGAGCCGCATCTATTATTCTATATCATTTTCATCCGGTTATAAAGATAAAACAACTTTTGAAGATGAAAGAAGGGATATTAAAAAGCTTCTTATTAAGCTTAAAATAGATAATATCAGCAAAGCCTGCGGATGTTTATTGGATGAACTTAAAAGCGGGAAATTAGATGAAAGCGTCAGATTGTTAAAATTTAAAGAACTTAATAAATTAAAATACTTATCAAAAGAATTTCAAAAGAAAATTTGTAGTTTTTAAAGATAAAAGACTTGAATAAAAAAAATATGGAAAACAAAAACAAAAACAAAAAAAATAAAATTACCGGGGGTGTATCTAAAGATACCTTAAAATTAGAAAGTAAAAACAAAGATCTTGAAAACCAGATAATTAAGAAAAGCGTCGAAAAAGCTAAAGAACAGGTTGGGAGGCTGTCTTACGACGATTTTAACGATGTTCTTCCTCAGGAGGTAGTATCGCCTGACCAAATCGATGATTTAATAAGCATGCTTGGCGAAAAAGATATCGATCTCAACGGAGATTCATCCGCCGTGTTTGCCCATAAAACAAAACATGCTAATGAATTATATAACGAGGAAATAGAAGAGGAAGAAGATATTGCGCTCAGAACAAACGACCCTGTCAGAATGTACCTGAAAGAGATGGGTTCCGTTTCCCTTCTTAACCGCGAAAGAGAAATAGAAATAGCCAAAAGCATTGAAGAGGGAGAAGAAGAGATTTTTTCTTCTGTTTTAAATTCCGATATTCCGATTAAGTGGATTATATCGATAGGGGAAAAATTAAAAAATCAAGAGATAAGCGTTGCCAGTCTTATTTCCGATTTTGACGATGAGGAATTTCCGAACGAAAAAGAGATTGAAAAAGCGGTGGGAAGGGTTTTGTCCATTATCGAAAAAATTAAAAAAGAAGTGGGTTATACATCTCCTGCGGTAAAAGAAGTTAGCGGCAGCAACAAGAAAAAACAGGGTTCTTTAACTAAAAAAAGCAAAAAAACCGCTTATGCAGAGGGTAAAGAAGGCATAGAAGGGCGGGTTAAAGATTACCCGGAAGGCGGCGAACTGCACGCCGAGATGGAGGAGAATGAAGACATCGTGAGCCGGATATCAGGAATAAACCGTAAAAATCAATCCGATGCCGCCAAGAAAAGGATACTCCTACATTTTAGAGAATTAGGGCTTAAGAAGAAAATCACCGATAAAATTATAACGAAACTTAAGAACCAAAATTTAAAAATGCTGGAATATGAGGAAAATATAAAAGAGCTTGAAAGCGCGTTAAGGCATAAAACGGATATGTTTAATCCTGTAAGGTCTCAAGAGCATAAGCGAACCTTCAGCATTAACAAACTTATTAATGAATACAAATCCAAAATATCGTTAATAGAAAGTGAAGTCGGGGTTTCTAAAGACGAACTTAAAAGTATCGTCGAGTCGATAAAAATTGGGGAAGAAAAATCGAAAAGCGCGAAAACCGAACTTGTCGAAGCCAATTTAAGGCTTGTAGTATCGATTGCCAAGAAGTACTCAAACAGGGGGCTTCAATTTCTTGACCTTATTCAGGAAGGCAACATCGGCCTTATGAAGGCTGTCGATAAATTCCAGTATCAAAGAGGGTATAAATTTTCGACATATGCGACATGGTGGATAAGGCAGGCAATAACCCGCGCTATCGCCGATCAGGCTAGAACCATCAGAATCCCGGTTCATATGATTGAAACGATCAACAAGTTAATACGGACTTCTCGCGCTTTAGTTCAGGAGATTGGAAGAGAGCCCGCGCCCGAAGAGATTGCCGAAAGAATGGATCTCCCCATAGACAAGGTCAGGAAGGTTTTGAAAATAGCCAAGGAGCCGATATCCTTAGAAACCCCGATTGGCGAAGAGGAGGATAGTCATCTGGGCGACTTTATCGAGGATAAAACTACCGTCCTGCCCTTAGAAGCAGCCATTAACACGGATCTTGAAGAGCAAACCGGAAAGGTTCTGTCCACTCTTACCGATAGGGAGGAAAAGGTGCTCCGAATGCGGTTTGGCATTGGAATAAAATCAGATCATACATTAGAAGAAGTCGGTCAGGAGTTTGGGGTTACAAGGGAAAGAATCAGGCAGATAGAGGCTAAAGCATTAAGAAAACTCAGACACCCGAGCCGCTCCAAAAGACTTAAAACATTTGTAAAGTAATGCATTAAGGGCCTATAGCTCAGCTGGTAGAGCGGCCGGCTCATAACCGGTTGGTCCCTGGTTCGAACCCGGGTGGGCCCACCATTTTAAAATGCCATTATTAATAAAAGATGTTATTGATAAATTAGAGAGTTTAATCCCGCTAAACCTTCAAGAAGAATGGGATAACTCAGGGTATCAAATAAAATTAACCGATGAACCTCTTTCAGGTATCGTAACATCCTTAGACCTTACGGATAAATGCGCAAATCTTGCGGTTAAGAAAGGTTTTAATCTCATTTTAATCCATCACCCCTTTTTTTTCCACCCTTTACGTTCGGTGGATTTAGATTCTAAAGATGGGAAAGTCTTTAATCTTCTCGTTAAAAACAAAATCTGCGTCTATTCGATGCATACTAATTTTGATTCTTCGCGGTATTCGATGAATCATTATATCGCAAATAAACTTGGCATTAAAGAAAGCCGCCCTCTAATACCGCATAAAAGAAAATTATACAAACTTTCGGTTTTTATTCCAAAGGGTTATGTAAAGCCTGTAAGAGACATTCTTTTTGCCTATGCAAACCCTAAAATCGGGAACTATGAAAATTGTTCCTTCGAAACTAAAGGAAGGGGTTCATTTAGGCCGCTTTCAGGAGCAAATCCGTTTATAGGCAGTCCTGAAAAAACCTCTTTTACGGATGAATCTAAGCTTGAGGTCATAATCGAAGAAAGAGCCGTAAACAAGGCGCTGGACGAATTAAAAAGGATCCACCCTTACGAAGAAGCCGCTTTTGATTTATATCCCTTATATGACTTCGGGGGCAGTTTCCCGGACGGCATGGGGGCTATGGGAAATTTAGAACCTCCAACCCTTCTTGAAAATCTTCTAAATAAAATCGACAGGCTATTTAGTCCTTTGTTTATCCACTATTGCGGAAAATTAAACAGTACGATAAAAAAGATTGCCGTCGTCTCGGGAAGCGGTTTTTCGTTTATAGACGAGGCAATTAAAAATAACTGCGGCATTTTAATATCTTCCGAATTAACGCATAGCAAGGCTCTTAAAGCCGATAAAAGCGGCATATGTTTAGCGGAGCTTCCCCATTTTGATATGGAAAAGTATTTTACTTCGCTTACAAAGGATATATTGATAAAGGAATTTAGTATTCCTGTAATAGAAAATAATAATGAAAATAATCCGTTTTTTAAATATAAAGGAGGGAAGATTTGAACCAGCAGATTGCATTTATAATCGAGATTCAGAAAATCGATATAGATTTGTTAAAGTTAGAGGAGGCGGTAAAAGAGGCGTTTAAAGGCATCAAGGAAACAGAAAATGTTCTTAAGGCAAAAGAGGAAAGACTTAGGAAACTGAAAGAAGAGCTACTGGAGTTAAGTAAGAAAATCGGCATGGAAGAGCTTAATATAAAATCATATGATGAAAGAATTACAAAAATGAAGGATGCTCAAAAGCTTATCCAGACCAATAAAGAATACAACGCAATGCAAAAATCCATAAAGGATAACGAATCTTTAAAAAAGAAGTCCGAGGATGATATACTATCATATTTAAGCAGTAAAGATGAAGTGGATAATGAAGCATTGCAGGTTCAAAAAGAGGCGGATGAGCTGACCCATAGTTTGTCGGAAAAGAAAGATAGTTATAAAAAAAATGAAAAAGAGTTTGATGCGGCAAAAAAGGATTTTGCAGGCAAGAGAGCTTTGCTTGTCGGCAAAATAAAAAAAGAGCATTATGCGGTATATGAAACGATAAAAAGAAGCAAAAAATTACCTGCCATAGCTTCCGTAACAAAGTCGGGCGCCTGCACCGGGTGTTATAGAATGCTCCCCCCTCAGCAGTTCAATGAACTTTTATCGGAAAAATTATTTATGCAATGCCCGATATGCTCAAGAATATTATATATAGAGCAGGATAATAGCCTCGCTTAAATCATAGGGCTGGTTCCGCTCAATTTGCGCCGGAGCAAGGCTTTTGTTCGCTTCTTTAGAAACTAAAATAATCCCGTATATAACATTTACATATGTAAGTATATCGGCTATTAGGATAAATTAATAATTTTATGACTATAAATGTGCATATAGACGGAGCTTCGCGGAATAACCCGGGTAACGCCGGAGCGGGAGTTCTTATAGAAGACGAAGCAGGGGTAGTAATAGCGGAGCTAAAGGAATATCTGGGAATTACGACTAATAATGAAGCCGAATATAAGGCATTAATAATTGCCTTAAACTATTTAAGCCAAGTTCCGAAGGAAGTTTTTGATAAAATAGCTTTCTTTTCGGACTCGCAACTTTTGGTAAAGCAAATGAACGGAGAATATTCGGTTAAAAGTCCCAATATATTACCTCTTTATCTTGAAGCAAAAAAAATATTAAAGAATAGAAGGTTGGTTTGTTCTTTTACATACATTTCAAGAGAGTTTAATAAGCAGGCGGACAGATTGGCAAATTTGGCAATAGATGAAGCGTTAGCCCTTGCGGTCCGCAGGACCTATGTGGCCAACCTCACCCCAAAATTGCCGATAGAAATTAATAAATTGACCTCAAAAGCTTAAAGACACTGGATTACCGCTTCGCTCTCGTGTCTGACGACACTCGTGAAGTTTCTTTGAAACTTTCCTGCTTTCGCAGGAATGACACCCGTTGGGTGAAACGTTAAAACCTCATATTGTCATTCCCGCGAAAGCGGGAAACGAAGTACAGCGAAGCTCATCCAGAGTTAGAATTTTCTATCGGCAATTTTGGGCCTCACCGCCGGTATTGTAAATTATTAAATAAATTGTTAAAATAAAAAAGTAAGTCGCAAGCAAAAACAGTTAGTCGCGAAAGTCTTTTTTGATAAGGCTTTTGAGGAAAGTCCGGGCTCCGCAGAGCATAACGCCGCTTTATATCGGTGAAGGTAACTTTAAGGAAAGCGCAACAGAAAATATACCGCTATAATAATAATTTATTATAGCAAGGGTGAAATAGTGAGGTAAGAGCTCACTTAGGCATTATGCAAATAGTGTCTATGGCAAGCCCCGTTAGGAGCAAGAACAAATAGGAAGACTTTAAGGCTGCTCGTCTTTGATGGTTTTCGGGTTGTTCGCATAGAGAAATGACTGATTTATACAGAACCCGGCTTACGGATTTGCTTGCGATTTTTCATATTTCTTGTTCTTGCCTTATAATTTTTTCTTGCTTTATACTTTGCATTAATTAATCAATGGAAATCAAAAACATAAGAAATTTTTCTATCATAGCCCATATAGACCACGGGAAATCCACGCTTGCGGACAGATTTTTAGACTTTACGGGAGCAATAACCGAAAGAGAAAAGGTTTCCCAGTTCCTTGATAATATGGAACTTGAACGCGAAAGGGGAATCACCATAAAGGCTCAAACCGTCAGGTTACATTATAATTATAACGGCATCAATTATGCCCTTAATCTAATCGATACCCCGGGGCATGTGGATTTTTCTTACGAGGTTTCAAAGTCGTTAGCCGCATGCGAAGGCGCGCTTCTTGTGGTCGATGCCACCCAGGGTGTCGAGGCGCAGACGCTTGCCAATGTTTATATCGCTTCCGATATGAACTTAGCCATTGTTCCGGTTATAAATAAGATCGATTTGCCCAGCGCGGATCCCGAAAAGACAAAAAAAGAGATAGAAGAGGTCGTCGGTCTTGATGCAGGCGATGCTATTTTGGCAAGCGCTAAAGAAGGCATAGGGATAAAGGAGATATTTGAGGCTATAATAAATAAAATTCCTGCGCCTAAAGGAGACCCGTCCGCCCCCCTCAAGGCTTTGATTTTTGATTCATGGTTCGATGCATATCAAGGTGTTGTTGCGCTTGTTAGGATATTCGACGGGAAAGTTGTTCCGGGGGACAACATACTTCTAATGAATTCAGGCGCTTATTACGAGGTTCAAAAAGTCGGCGTTTACAATCCTTACATGAAAGAACTAAATTGTTTAAGCGCCGGCGAGGTTGGTTTTATTATCGCAAATATAAAAGACGCGGGCAGATTTAAAATCGGGGACACCATTACCTTAAAAGAAAACCCGGCCAAAAACCCGCTTTCGGGTTTTAAAGAACCAAAACCGATGGTATTTGCGGGGATTTATCCGATAGATGCAAACGATTATCCCGAGCTTAAGGATTCCATCGAAAAACTTAAGCTTAACGATCCTTCATTTTCCTATGAGCCTGAGAACTCTCTTGCCTTAGGTTTTGGATTTAGGTGCGGATTTTTGGGGCTTTTGCATATGGAAATAATAGTCGAAAGATTGGAAAGGGAATATAACCTTAGCCTGATATCGACATCCCCCACCGTTCTTTATAATATCGTTACAAAAACAGGGGAAGTAAAATCTGCGCTTAATCCTATGAAATTTCCGCCGTCAAAGGAAATACCCGCGCAGGAGGTGGACTATATCGAAGAGCCGTTTATCAGGGCAAATATTTATGTTCCTTCAGAATTTTTAGGAAAGATAATAAACCTTTGCGTCGAAAAAAGGGGGCATCAGGTTGAGTTAAAGTACATAACAAAAAACAGGGTTCAGCTTATTTATGACCTGCCGCTGTCCGAAATAGTCCTCGATTTTTACGATCAGCTCAAATCATTATCGAAGGGCTACGCGTCTTTTGATTACGAACTCAGCGGATATAGACAGGCCGATATGATTAAGCTTGAAATACTTGTTAATAAAGACCCTGTCGATGCGCTTTCCGTTATCGTTCACAAGGATAAGGCTTATGCCCGCGGAAGAAATATCGTGGAAAAGCTAAGAACATTAATACCGAGGCAATTATTCGAGGTTGTTCTTCAGGCTCAAATAGGGTCTAAAATTATCGCAAGAGAGGAAATCAAGGCATTAAGAAAGAATGTTCTGGCGAAATGTTACGGCGGGGATATTACAAGGAAAAGAAAACTTTTGGAAAAGCAGAAAGAAGGTAAAAAGAAAATGAAGAACATCGGATCGGTTGAAATTCCGCAGGAGGCATTTCTTTCGATACTTAAGGTTTGAAACTTATAGACTTTAAGCAAAAAAATTGATATAATCTATAAAATTAATTTGTTTCGTTTATTTTATCAAGCAAATTCTATCTCTATTCTATAATATTATATACCTATGAGCAAAAATACTTTATGGGACTATTTTAAGGCGATAGTCATAGCAATAATCATAGCTCTTTTTTTTAGGGCGTTCGTGGTGCAGGCGTTTAAAATACCGTCCGGTTCGATGGAACCCGATCTTATACCCGGGGACCATATATTGGTCAACAAGTTTATCTACGGTATTCATATTCCCTTCACAAAGGCCGTTATTCCCGTGTCTCGTCCTAAAACGGGACAGGTCATAGTTTTTAAATTTCCTTATGCAAAAAAATATAATTTACATCCCGGGATAGATTTTATAAAAAGGGTAGTCGGAACGCCCGGGGATAAAGTCCAGATTATCAACAACAACGTTTATATAAATAATCGTCTGTATGCTTGCAAGTATGCCGAATGGAAGTCAAAAAAGCTTTTATCGGCCTACGATTCCCCAAGGGACAATTTCGGTCCGATAACGGTTCCCAAGGGCAAGCTTTTTGTTATGGGAGACAACAGGGATAACAGCTTAGACTCAAGATATTGGGGTTTTGTGCCGTATAAGGATATAATAGGGCAGGCATTTATGATTTATTTTTCATGGAATCCCCAAAATCATTTCGATATTTATTACAAAAGATTTTTCAAGATGGTCCCAGGTTGCCCTTTTAAATACGGGGAAGGCAAGATGCAAAATGGTTAGTTCCGACGATTCTAAAAAATTGGATAAAAGCTTACTTTTTGACGATTCGGCAACAAACGATATTCTGAACGATTTTATAGATTCTGTTTTAAAATCAACCCCGCCGCAGACCCGGGCGGCCGCCGGAGGTTTTAACAATACCGTTATAATCGGTATAAAAGAAGGAGGAGTTCCCTTAGCCGACTTAATAAAAAAGGGTATTAAGAACCATTTTGAAATAGATTGCGAATTAGGTTATGTCGATATGACGCTTTACAGGGACGACCCGTTTGCCGTAAAAAAACCTATAAAATCGACAGAATTGCCATTTGACATAGAGAATAAAGATATCATTCTGGTTGACGATGTTATAAGCAGCGGAAGAACGGTCAGGGCGGCAATAGATGAGATTTTCGATTTCGGGAGGCCTAAAAGTATCAAGCTCGCCGTTCTTATCGATAAAGGAGGAAGGGAACTGCCCGTATGCCCGGACTTTGTCGGAAAAAAAATCGAGTCGGGCAAGGATGAAACGATTCATGTCGATATTCTAAGCAAAGAAAAACATGTTGATAAAATTATTAAAAAATAATATTTAATTTTCAATGAGCTTCGATAAAAAAGACCTCATTTCGATTAATGACCTGACAAAATCCGATATTTATTACTTTATAGAAACGGCAGAGGAATTTAAAAAAATATCATTGAAGGATATAAAGAAGGTTCCGACTTTGAGGGGAAAAACCATTGTGAACCTTTTTTACGAACCTTCTACGAGAACGAGGTCATCCTTCGAGATTGCCCAAAAAAGACTTAGCGCGGATTCATTAAACATCACTATTTCACAAAGCTCGGTTACCAAAGGAGAGAGTTTAAAGGACACCATATTAAATTTAGAATCCATGAAACCGGATGCCTTTATTGTAAGGCATCATGAATCGGGGGCATCTTATTTTATATCGAAAATAACAAAAGCCTCAACCATAAATGCGGGTGACGGGATGAATGAACACCCGACTCAATGCCTTTTGGATATTATGACCATAATGGAGGAAAAGAGAAATATCGGTTCCCTTAAGGTTGCAATTATCGGAGATATTTACCATTCAAGGGTGGCAAGGTCCGATATTTACGGATTATCTAAGCTTGGAGCAGAGATTTATTTATACGGCCCGTATTCGCTTTTACCCAGACTTAAAGATTTTAAAGACCGGCGGAATGTAAAAATCGCATGCAGCATGGAAGAAGCGGTTAAAAATGCCGATGTTATAATAATGCTCAGAATTCAAAAGGAAAGGGCAAGTTATTATTTTATACCGTCCATAGAAGAATACAGAAATTTCTTCAAATTAACGCCCGGTTTGTTATCTTTAGCCTCAAAAGATGTTATGGTGCTTCACCCCGGCCCCGTAAACCGCGACGACGAAATAGCCGGCAGTATAATAAACGAAAATAAAACCCGTATTTTAAAGCAGGTTGAAAACGGGGTGGCGGTGAGGATGGCCTGCCTTTACATTTTGCTCGGCGTTAAAAAACAATAAAAGTATGCGAAAACTTATAATAAAAAACGGCGTTGTCGTCGATCCCGCTACTAAAACGGAAGTTAAAAGGGATATTTATATAGAAAACGGCGCTATCAAAGACTTTCCGCAGGAAAAGACTATAAAAGGCGCTGAAACATTAGATGCAAAGGGTTTAGTCGTTTTGCCGGGGCTTATAGATATGCATGTCCATTTAAGGGAGCCCGGTTTCGAATATAAGGAAAATATTAAGTCGGGGATGGGGGCGGCGGTAGCGGGCGGATTTACGTCAATCTGCTGTATGCCGAATACCAATCCTCCAAACGATTCTAAATCCGTAAATAGTTTTTTATTAAACAGGGCAAAATCCGTTAATCTAATTAATCTTTTTACCGTCGGCGCTATATCGAAAGATTTAAAAGGGTTATCCCTGTCTAATATCGGCGAATTAAAAGAATCGGGAGCCGTTGCGATAAGCGACGACGGAAATTCGGTAGATGACAGCTCGCTTATGGCAAGAGCGCTTTTATATGCCAAAACATTCGATTTACCCGTTATATCCCACAGCGAGGATATAAAACTGCGCGGCAAAGGAGTAATGAACGAGGGTGCGGTTTCTCAAAGGCTTGGAGTTGCGGGAATTCCAAGCATCGCCGAAGAAATAGCCGTGGCAAGGGATGTGATGCTTGCGAAATATTATGAAGCGAGGCTTCATATAGCCCATGTTTCAACCAAAGGTTCGGTCGATATAATAAGACAGGCGAAAAAAGAAGGCGCAAATATTACATGCGAAACATGCCCGCACTATTTTACCCTCTCCGAAGACTCGCTTGCAA
>JAKBNN010000026.1 GCA_021831025.1 bacterium
GGGAGCGTACGATTTCATAGAAAAACCGCTATCGCTCGACAGGGTTCTTATCGCCGTCGAAAATGCCGTTAAATATAACGACGTCAGTGAAAAAAAGACGATAATGGCGGGCAGTCTTTCAGGCGGCTCCGAGCTTATCGGGGAGTCCGCCGGCATTAAGTCCTTAAAAGAAAAAATATTGAGGGCGGCAAAAGCGGAAGCGCCGGTTTTGATTACGGGGGAAAACGGAACGGGAAAAGAAATGGTCGCAAGGGCGCTTCATTTAAGCAGTTTAAGGAAAGAAGAGCCTTTTATTGCGATTAACTGCGCCGCTATCCCCGAAGAACTTATAGAAAGCGAGATTTTTGGATACGAAAAGGGAGCTTTTACCGGCGCTAATAGTAAAAAAAGGGGAAAATTCGAACTTGCCGACGGCGGCACTTTGTTTCTCGACGAAATAGGGGATATGAGTTTAAGGATGCAATCAAAGGTTTTAAGGGTTTTACAGGATAAGAAATTTCAAAGGGTCGGCGGCGAAACGGAGGTCGAGGCGGATACGAGGGTTATAGCCGCAACAAATAAAGACCTTGAGAAAGAGATGGCGGCAGGCAGGTTCAGAAGCGATTTATTTTACAGGCTGAATGTGATACCGTTTTTTATCCCGCCCTTAAGGGATAGAAGGGAAGATATTCCTTTATTGGTTAATTATTTCGTCAAAAGTTTCGGAAAGGCGCAGATATTGGAAATAGACGAACGCGCGATGAATGTGTTGAAAAATTATGATTGGCCGGGCAATGTCAGGGAATTAAAAAATATTATCGAAAGGTTTTCCATTTTTAATTCACAAAATAAAATAACCGAAGAGGATGTGCTGAACGAATTAAAAATTAAAAGTTATCAAGTTCAGGGCGGCGCCGGCAATGGGCAGGATAACTATAAAAAGGATGCCTTAAATTATACCGAGTATTTTGAGTATCCCTTTAAAGAAGCAAAAGAAGCCTTTGAAAAGCGCTATTTAATGAACAAGTTGAAAGAAAACGACAATAATATTACAAAAACTGCCGAAAAGAGCGGTATGAGCAGGAGAAACCTGCAAAAAAGAATGGCGCTGCTTAATATTCATTTCTTGCCTAAAAATTAATCAATAAAAAAAATATCTATTAATATGCCTATTTTTATAGCATATTTCAAATCAATCAGAATTTATTTATCTGCAAAACTGCATTAAGTTCCAAAATTGCCGCTCGAAAATTTTGAAATGGCTTTAAAGTTACGTAAACTCTGGATTCCCGCTTTCGCGGGAATGACTTTGCGGGTATTTAGCTTTTCACCCAACTAGTGTCATTCCCGCGAAAGCGGGAATCCAGAAAAATAATTTTCTACCGGCAATTTTGGGTAAGTCCGGCTTTTTAATCTGGCATAAATTTTGCTTATCGTATTACAACCCTTTAGCTTTACCTCCAAAAGTAAATTTTCGGGGTTTTGACCTTTGCCGGCAAATTTGTTTCAAATGGATTCCCGCCTACGCGGGAATGACACCATTGATGAATGTAAAATTGTAAAATTGTAAAAATGTAAAATTGTTAATCAATCATTAATCCGGAGAATTATTTTATGAGAATTAA
This sequence comes from bacterium, assembly GCA_021831025.1. Lineage (GTDB taxonomy): Bacteria > SZUA-79 > SZUA-79 > Acidulodesulfobacterales > Acidulodesulfobacteraceae > Acidulodesulfobacterium. The sequence goes on from JAKBNN010000026.1 coordinate 1,605, forward strand.
ATCAAAATTAGCAGTATTTTTTAGCCTGTTGCTTTTCAGTATCTTTTTAGCGGCCGCAACCGCTCAAAATTCTTGCGCGGACAGCGCTTCTTCTTATTTTTCTAATATCCAGCTATTGGGCACATTAGTGTCGTCTTATACATATAATTTTGCAAAACCGAACGGCTATAACGCTAATTACGGCGATAACTGGCAGTCCGACGGTTTCGCGGTCAATAATGCCGATATAACGCTCAGGCGTTCGCCAGGGACTTCTTCTAATCCTTACGGCGTCGGTTTTCACATATCTTTAGATTTCGGACAGAATATCCAGTTTTATGAGGCATATTACGGCAACCCGTCTTATTTTACCACGCCGCTTTACCAAAGAAGACCTTTTGACATCAGGCAAGCTTATATAAATATTAACTTGCCTATCGGAAGCGGATTGGATATTCATATAGGCAAAGAAAAGTCGCTCTTGGGCTGGGAAGACTTTAACATGACAAGGAACTGGAACAATACATATTCTTTATTGGATAATGCAGAGCCTTCAACATTTACGGGAATATTTTTTACATATAATTTTATTCCAAGCCTCCAAACGACGCTTGGTATAGCAAATTCGCAAAATACCGTAGTTCCGGCGGATAATCTTCCTACCGTCGAGTTTAACGCGGCATATACCCCTCTTAAGCCCATCACCTTTAACGGAGGGTTTGTTTACGGGGCAAACAGCTACCTTGTTAATACTAACAATACGATATATCAGGATAATATAAATAAGAGCTTTTACAGCTATATAAATGCCGATTATAGCCCGACGGCCGACTGGTCGTTCGTTCTGGAACGCGATGCAGGTCTTGCCGGCGGATTAAATCAAAACATATTAAATTCTAACGGGATAACGCCGAGTCAGGTTGCATATCCTTCGCCGCTTGTGTTATCCAACTCAACTTATAACAAAGGATATTTTAACGGAACATCCTTTTATATCCATCATCAGCATGATTATTCAATCGGTCAGATTGCCGAGACATTAAGGGAGGCTTTCGCAGTTGATTCTAACGGCCTATTCGAGCCGAGCGTAACCTCGGGACAATCATATACTTTTGTCGATTCTACCTTAACGCTGGCTTATTCTCCGTCATATAAAATGTTTAAAAATGTGCAGTTCAGGTTAGAATTTGAACATCAAAGGGCAAATCATTCCATATACCCCGCAGGATTAAACAGCCTGAAAAGATCGCAGAATACGGTTAACTTTGCAGTGTTGTATAGTTTTTAAAAATTTTAAAAAAGGGAGGTGAAAAAATGAAAAAGATAGAAGCTATCATTAAGCCGTTTAAGTTAGACGATGTAAAAGAGGCCTTGAACAAAATCGGTATTCACGGAATAACGGTAACCGAGGTAAAAGGCTTTGGAAGACAAAAAGGTCATACGGAGTTATACAGGGGCGCCGAATACAGGGTCGATTTCGTCCCCAAGGCAAAGCTTGAGATAGTGTGTTCCGACGAGGTCGCGGGAGATATAATCTCGGCTGTCGAAAAAAGCGCCAAAACGGGCAATATCGGGGATGGGAAGATATTCGTATCGCCGGTAGAAGAGGTTGTAAGGCTCAGAACCGGAGAAAAAGGGGAGTCGGCTATTTAGTTTACGGTTGGTTTGCAGGGAAAATAAATTATAAATTTAGCAAGGAGGAAAAAGGAAAAATTATGAATCTAAATCTGCTTAAATATTTTAAAAATTTTAAAATACCGTTAAGTCCGTTAACATTTACATGGTCGTTAATAGGCGGCCTGTCTTTAGTTTTATTTTCATGGGTAAGTCCTGTTTTTGCCGCCGCTTCCAAGGTTCCGGCATTCAGCGCGGGCAATACCGCGTGGGTTCTGGCTTCAACAGCACTTGTTTTGATTATGACGCCGGGGCTCGGCTTTTATTACGGCGGTATGGTCAGGAGAAAAAATGTTTTAAATACTATATCGCTTAGTTTTATTACAATTTGCACGGTCAGCGTTATCTGGATTTTATGGGGTTATTCTTTGGCTTTCGGACCTGACGCTTTTGGCGGGATTATCGGAAATTTTAAATATCTCGGTTTGTTCGCGATGAAAGAAGTGCAGCATTCAAGATATGACGGTACGATTCCTTCATATATTTATGTCATGTTTCAGCTGATGTTTGCGATAATAACGGTTGCGCTGGTAAGCGGTTCGCTCGTCGAAAGAATAAAGTTTTCTTCATGGGTCGTTTTTACGATAGTATGGCTTACACTGGTTTATGCCCCGATAGCCCAGGCGGTATGGGGAATAGGCGGAATGTTTCAAAAAATGGGCGTCCTCGATTTTGCGGGCGGAACCGTCGTCCATATCGATTCCGGTGTCGCGGGGCTTGCAGGCGCGCTTGTTTTGGGAAAAAGAAAGGGATATATGAAAGAAAACATCGTTCAGCCGAACCAGCTGGGTTATACGATATTGGGCGGAGCGCTTTTATGGTTCGGATGGTTCGGCTTTAATGCCGGAAGCGCGCTGGAAGCCAGTCCGCTTGCCACCTCCGCATTTTTGGTAACGAATACCGCCACTGCCGCGGCGGCTTTAGGATGGATGATTGCCGAATGGATACGCAGTGGAAAACCCACAACCTTGGGCATGGTTTCAGGCGCGGTCGCAGGGCTTGTCGCGATAACCCCCGCATCGGGATTCGTTAATCCGATCGCTTCTATAGTAATCGGCTTTGTTGCAGGCGTTATATGTTATTCTATGGTTGTTTATGTCAAACCGAAATTAGGTTACGACGATGCTCTCGACGCGTTTAATGTTCACGCGATAGGCGGGGCATGGGGGGCGCTGGCTACGGGCTTATTTGCGGACCCGCTTATTAACTCTGCCGGAAGAGGGTTATTTTACGGAAATCCGGGGCAGATGTGGGTTCAATTTTTAACCGTCATCACCGTTGCCGCCTATTCATTTACCATGAGCTACATAATATTTAAAGTAATAGACAAGGTTATGGGCTTAAGGGTCGATAAGGAAACGGAAAGCATTGGGTTAGATATTACTCAGCACGACGAAGCGGGATACAACTTCTAAAGTTTTAAGTTAAAATTTAGTTCTGGGGTCAGGTCTATATATTTAACAAATTTGTTAAATATATAGACCTGACCTTTTTTTATTTAAAATTGATAAAAATAAATGATATGATTGTATAGTTTTGTGGTTTTTTAAAAATCTTTTTAAAAAGGGGGTGAAAAAATGAAAAAGATCGAAGCCATAATTAAACCCTTTAAACTCGACGATGTGAAAGAGGCATTAAACAAAATAGGAATACATGGAATAACCGTTACTGAGGTTAAAGGGTTTGGAAGACAGAAAGGTCATACGGAGTTGTATAGAGGCGCCGAATACAGAGTTGATTTTGTTCCCAAGGCAAAACTTGAGATTGTATGTTCTGACGAGGTTGCAGGAAATATAATCGAGGTTATAGAAAAAAGCGCAAAGACGGGTAACATCGGGGACGGTAAGATATTTGTATCACAAGTCGAAGAGGCTATAAGGATAAGAACGGGGGAAAAAGGGGAGTCCGCCATTTAGTTTAATTTTGCGATTTTTTATTGGAACATTAATGATTTAAATAATTCCAATGGAGGAGTTATAAAATATGAAAAAATATTTTGAAAATTTCGGATTATGTTTAATAAAATTAAGGACGATGATGTCTTTAATAATAGCAGGACTATCATTGGTTTTGTTTTCATGGGTAAGTCCTGTATTTGCCGCCGGTTCCAAAGTTCCGGCATTTAGCGCCGGAAATACCGCATGGGTTCTGGCTTCATCCGCTCTTGTTTTGCTCATGACACCGGCACTTGGGTTTTTTTACGGGGGAATGGTCAGGAGAAAAAATGTGTTAAATACCCTCTCCCTTAGTTTTATTACTATAGCAACGGTAAGTTTGATATGGATTTTATGGGGATATTCTTTAGCTTTTGGACCGGATGCATTTGGCGGATTAATCGGAAATGTTAAATATCTTGGTTTAGTTAATATGGATGCCACCCAGCATTCAAGATATGAAAATTCTATTCCTTCTTATGTTTTTGTTATGTTTCAACTGATGTTTGCAATAATAACGGTTGCATTAATAAGCGGAGCGCTTGTGGAAAGAATAAAATTCTCCTCATGGGTTGTATTTACGATAGTCTGGCTTACGGTAGTTTATACCCCGATAGCTCAGTGGGTTTGGGGAATAGGCGGTATTTTTCATAAAATGGGAGTTTTAGATTTTGCAGGCGGAACCGTTGTTCACATCAGTGCAGGATTTGCAGGACTTGCGGGGGCTCTTGTTCTTGGAAAAAGAAAAGGGTACATGAAGGAAAATATTGTTCAACCGAACCAGTTAGGTTATACAATACTCGGAGCGGGTCTTTTGTGGTTCGGATGGTTTGGTTTTAATGCAGGAAGTGCATTAGCGGCAAATTCAATAGCGGCATCGGCATTTATTGCAACTAATACGGCTGCCGCTTCGGCAGCATTAAGCTGGATGATTGCCGAATGGGTTCGTAACGGAAAACCCACAAGTTTAGGCATTGTTTCAGGCGCTGTTGCAGGTCTTGCCGCTGTCACTCCGGCTTCAGGTTATGTTACGCCCGGTGCGGCGATAATAATAGGTCTTGTTGCCGGAATAATATGCTTTTCGATGGTTATTTCCATAAAGCCTAAATTGAATTATGATGATGCATTGGATGTTTTTAGTGTACATGGGGTTGGAAGTATGTGGGGGGTGTTTGCAACGGGTCTTTTTGCCGACCCGCTTATAAACTCTGCAGGAAGAGGCTTGTTTTACGGCAATCCGGGGCAGGTATGGGTTCAGGTAATTACAATTATAGCCGTGGCGGCATACTCCTTTATAATGAGTTTTATAATATTTAAAATAATTGATATGATTATCGGTCTTAGGGTTAATAAAGAAGCGGAAACTATGGGTCTTGATATAACCCAGCATGAAGAGACGGGATACAATTTTTAAAAAATTAAAATAATCGTTCCCCCTCCTTTTAAAAAGAAAGAGGGGGGATACTTTCTTTTTTTATGAGCATAGACAATCTAATTATTAATAATTTAAACCACTCTTTAATCTTATTCGACGAAAACCTTACCTTAAAGTTTCTTAATTTGCCGGCGCAGGAACTTACGGGATATTCCGATAGATTTATAAACAATATAGGACTGAACGATTTTTTTTATAATAACAGGTATATAGACGAGCATGTCTCAGAGGTTATAGAAACAGGAGAGGGTTTTATCGATTTTGAATATAAGTTTGAAAATAAGAACCGCAACAGGCGCACGGTTATTTTAGAAATATCTAAAATTGCGGACGAAGATAAGTTTTATGTTATCGTTTCCTTGAAAGATATAACAAGATTTAAGGAAATGGACAATAACATCAAAAACGAAGAAAGGCTTAACGATTTATCGAGATTCATAGCGGAGATGTCGCATGAGATAAGAAATCCGCTTGGCGGCGTCAAGGCAGCCGCTTCTTACCTGAAAAGAAAATTTGACTCGGCATCGTTTGATTTGCCGGCTAACATCAAGGATTTAAATAATTTTTTGGAAATAATAATAAAAGAAGTCGGCAGAATAAACAACCTTATCGAAGACCTCCTGTCTTTATCGAAAAAACATAAGACAAGGAGCGAAAAGGTTAATATCAATAAGGTTGTCAATGAAATAATACTGCTGGAACAGGAAGCATTGGCAAATAAAAATGTGGAAATCATTAAAGAATTCGACCCGAGCCTTCCAAAAATTTATGCGTCCGAAAATGCTTTAAAGCAGGTTTTTTTGAATACTTTAAAAAATGGAATAGAGGCGGTAAAACCGGAAGCTAAGGGTATAATAAAAATTATTACAAAGCTGGATTACACGAGAAACAGTCCAAAATTCTTAAAAATAGAATTTACGGATAACGGCTGCGGGATAAGTAAAAAGGATATTAAAAATCTATTCGTTCCGTTTTTTACGACAAAAGAAAAGGGGAGCGGACTCGGCCTTGCTATCAGTCAAAAGATAATTTACGAACATAACGGGTTTATTAATATAGATTCCGTTAAAAATCACGGAACAACCGTAACCGTCTATCTTCCGATAGAGAAAAGAAAATCCTCCTAAACCTTAATCCTGCGTTAGAAATTATGGAACACATTCCAAAGTTATGCAATTTCTGGATTCCCGCTTTCGCGGGAATGACACCCGTGTGTCAAAATTTTAAATCCTCTTTATGTCCCAACCCGCTTCAGCGATAATCCAGTCTAAATGTCATTCCCGCGAAAGCGGGAATCCAGAACGAAATTAGAGTTAAAACGGCTTCGGGAAAAAAGCGGGCAGATTTATGATGTTATAATATTCAAGAGTATAAGCGCCTGCCGCTATTAGTAGCAGAATTAATATTAGCAGCATTACTATTCTAAGGGGGTTTATTTTTTTATTGCCCGATGTATTTTTAGGTTTTTCATTTTCATTGCTTTCGTTTTCTTTATTTTCCTGATTCAGCGAGCCGTCTATTTCTTGTATAACCTGTTTCATAAAGTCGCTGACCTCGATGATGTCTTTATCCTCGCGGTATTTTTTCGTTTCCGGCGCAGGTTCATTTTCGGACAGGGAAACCTTTTCATGTTCATATTCCTGTTCCGGCTCGTCTTTAACCGCCCCCTTTTCTCTATCGATAATAAAAACATTCGTGCATGACCTGCATCTTACCTTTACATTACCTTCGGGCATTAAAGATTCATCGATATCATACGATGTTCCGCAATAAGGGCAATAAATACGCATCATAATTCACCTTATTTATAAATATTAATTAACCGTTTCTATAGTCATTCCCGCGCAGGCGGTTTATTGTCATTCCCGCGAAAGCGGGAATCCATATTTACTTAGCATTGGAATATATAAATATTTTCCAAATCGTGATTTGGGTATATTAATATTATTGCAAATTTTTATATTATAAACAATAATAATATAATTATGAACGCAAATCAACAATTAAATTTAAAAGATATTCTTTTAAAGGCGCTAAAAAGCAAACTCAATTTTTCCGATTATCTCGCCTTAATACTATATGAAAATTGGGAGACTGTCTGCGGCGGCGAAATAGGGAAAAAAACCAAACCGAAAGCGTTTCATAAGGATATTCTGACGGTAGGCGTCGATAATCCCGTTCTTTTATTTGAACTCGGGTTTAATAAAAAAGACTTGATAAGCAAAGTCAACGACTATCTTTTTTCTTTGGAAAAGAAAAAAATATTTGCGGAAAAGCGCATAACCGTCAGAGATATCAGGTTTATCAATAACTGATATTTGCTCCTCGCTTCGCCGCCGAAGATTTAACTTCGTTGAAGAAATAGGGGGGTATTAAAAGTAAAGTAAAAATATTTAATAACATAAAATTACAATTTACGTAGTTGGAAGATGTATTTGAACTGCGGATACAACAAGACCGGCAATTATTGATAAAATGCCTGCATACGCAAACGAATAACCCGCTCCGATTATGTACAATAGCCCCATTATTATGTTAGCGCTAAATATGCCTAGTGAGCGCATTGCGCTTAATGAACCCATACCCTTGCCGGTTTTTCTTTCGTGCGATATAAGTCCTATTATGGTCGGTTCAAGCGTTTCCACAAATCCCATGGATATGCCGCTCAATACTATGAACGGAAAATAAAAAGCTACATTTAGATTTAAAGCGAAAGTAAGTCCGATACCTAAGGATCCTATCCCTCCAAGAATATAACCTAACGTAAGCTCCTTCACGTTTTTTGCCATTACTTTACCGACAAACAATCCCGTTATCGAGGATACTGCTAAGAATACGGCATAAGAAAAGACGCCCAGTACGTTATCTTTTGAAGATACCGCAACGGTAATTATCGGAAATCCGAAGCTATAAGCGCTGAAGCCGTAAAGAGAAGTTGCTATCAAGATTTTGCGATAAACGTTTTTGTTTAAATGGTCAACCGTAGATTTGGGGGCGTCGGCGGTTTTTTCGTCTTTAACTTCGAGAGGGTTAGATAAATATAAAAAGACGATTGCTATAATAATCGGAACGGCGGTAAAAATAAAAATAGTCCTTATGGGAAATTTAAACGAAAGCAGGATAGCTGCGGTTAAAGCCGATAAAAACGCGCCCCCTATATCGAGAAAATGGAGAAAGCCGAATGCCCTTCCGTAGTGTTCTTTTTTAAATATGGACTTCAAAAGCATTACCCTTCTTGCGGGATTCCTGAAGCATCTTGCCCACCAGCCTCCGGAAAAAAGGGATGCCGCCTCGAAAACATTAACGGAAAGCCCTGAAAACGATAACAACGGAACCAGTAAGTTGCTCAAAACCGCTGTTTTTTTATAACCGAACCTGTCTCCCGCTTTTCCGCCTATATAGCCGAAAAAAGCGCCCCCGCCAAAGCTGATTGCCGTTATAACTGCATATTCAATAACAGATAAATGAAGGTATAAAACCAAAAAAATAGGAAACAATGCAAGAATTGCCTGATGCCCAAGGTCCGTAAAAAAGGCGTTGAGAGAGATGAACAGTACATTTTTATTAAGCCATTTATTTTCGGGCGAAGGTATTTTTACCCCTTTTTATAAAATGCGTTAATGAATCATCAAATTTGTCATTCTCAATTAATTCGGGATTTGCAATAATATTCTTAATAGTATCTAAAGAAATATTTCTTTCTATTATTTTTATTTTAGCATGTTTTGTTAATTTAATTTTAATATTTTCCATTCAATTTTCAATTTAACATTGCAAACTAAGCAATTTTACGTAATTAAAACAGACAACGCCTTATCATTATATCATATATAATTAACTAATAAAAAAATAATAAATAACCCAAATCCCGATTTAGGATTTTATATACTGGATTCCCGCTTTCGCGGGAATGACTTTGAGGGAATTTATCGTTTCACCCGTCGGGCGTCATTCCCGCGAAAGCGGGAATCCAGTGTTATTTAATATTAGGACTTATAAATATTTTTCTAAATCGGGATTTGGGAATAAATCTCTCCCCTTTGTTTGCTTTATTTGAGAATATGATATAATTATAATAAAATAAATATACAGTTTATTTTTTAAAATCGGAGGCGTGTAATTATGGCAATTAATAATATAAAAGAAAGTCTTTCAAATAAATTAGACCAGCTTCCTTACGATCTTCAAATTAAAGTTTTGGATTTCGCATCGTCTTTATCGCCTAAAGGAATTAAAGGGAAAGAGCTCTTAAAATTTAAAGGTTTTATACCTGAAGACGACTTACGGCAGATATCCAAAGCTATAGAAGAAACCTGTGAAAAGGCTGATATTAATGAATGGTAAATTTCTTTTAGATACAAACATAATTATTTCTTTGTTTAATGACGAACCTGATATCGATGAAATTATATTCAATGCCGAAGAGGTCTTTGTTCCCTGTATCGCGATAGGCGAATTATACTACGGTGCCAATAAATCATCCAGAATTCAGGAAAATACAAATTGTATTACCGAATTTGCCGCCGTCAATACCGTTTTATCATGCGATGTCAACACAGCTATCCGGTACGGCAATATAAAAAATCTTTTAAAAGAAAAAGGCAAGCCGATTCCAGAAAATGATATTTGGATTGCTGCAATAACCCAGCAGTTTGACCTTACTTTAATTACAAAAGATAAGCACTTTTCGCTAGTCGAAAAAATAAAAGTTAAAATAGTGTAAAAAAATAAAGGGAGCGATTTATTTATTCTCGCACTCCTGCCCGTTTCAAGACGTATAAAAATAAGACGGCTAAGCCGCCGCTAAATTTCTTTGTATTATTGTTTACGCCTTCGTTATCGTCCATGCATTAATAATATAATAAACTACTATATTAAATCAATCCGTGAAAATAAAAACTCCCGACGGCGTCATCAAACGCAGTCGGGAGTGAAGATACGGAGGCGGACGCTTATAAAAGCCATCGGCTTTTATGTCCGCCTGCCTTAAATTAGGACTTAAAGATTTTCATATTCACGACCTGCGCCATGTATTTGCCTCTAAAATGGTGATGAACGGAACGTCGCTTTATATCACCGGTGAACTCTTGGGACATAAAACGCCAAACATGACAAAAAGATATTCGCATTTAATACCGGAAACTTTAAAAAAAGCGGTCGATGAGGCGTTCAAAAAGAAATGAAACTGTCGTTCATTTTAAATCCGCATTAGTTAATGGATTAATCGTTTTAAAGCCGATAATTTTAACTATATTACAGAGATTATCGTCGGCAGAAACAAAATACCAGTCGTCTTCGGAAATTAGGCTGAAACATCCGAGATGCAATGCGTCTAAAGTTCTAAGACCATGTTTTTTGCCGTATTTTTTTAATAAATTCTCCGATTCTTGCAAAACAGGATAACTCATATTTTCCACGTTGAACCGGGCAATTTCTTCTTCAAAGCCTTCAATTGCCAGATTTAAAGAATATTCATCTATCTCGTTATTTCTGAATCGTCTGTATAAAGCGCTTAAAAACTCTAATTTGCAAAGGTCTAAAACAAAAATTTTATTATTTTGGGATGTTATAAGTTTTGTAGCTTTTTCCGAACCGTCTTCTTCGTGAAAAAATTTTACAAGTGCGGATGTGTCAAAAAATAGAATCATATCCTTTCTTCTCTAAGCAACACTATATCCTTTCCAAGAGAGCCTTTTATGCTTTCAAGCGCCTTTCGCACTTTTATATAAGACAAGCCGCTCTTTTTAACGGGTTTTGTTTGCACGGATTTTAACGCTATTACCATATCGTAAACTTTTATGATTTCCGACGGTTGCAAATGTTCTAATTCCTTTATGGTTTGGTCTTTTAATTTCATATTAATGCCTCTAAAATTGTTAATTTATATATTAAATATATTATTACATATAACGATTAAAGTAAAGTCGATTTATAAAAAGGCGGAGATAGGGAATTACCAAAAAATCTTGCGAATTTGTGAAATATTCGCCGTAACGCCATATAAAATTTGAAGTTTATGCCAATTAAATTCTTGTGAAGTATTTGCGAAATATTTGTTTATACCTCTTGCGATACCGCTATTCCAAGGCTTTGCCCGATTTATAATATATTGTTTTTAAAATCATTTTTCTTTTTCTTTTTGCCTTTCTTTTAAGTCTTCTTCTTATTCTCTTTAATTGTTCTTTCTCCCATTTGAAATAAGCCTCCCGCTTAGCCTCTTTTTCGTCTTTAAGTTTGAAAATAATCCTTTCGCCGCAATGTTTTGAGATAGTTTTTATTGTTTCAGGCTGTAGTATCATTTCTATTTCGACTAATGAAATATGCCCCGGATTGCGCTTCAGTACTTTAACCGATTGCCCATTAAAAAGCGGAAATTCCCTGATCTTTCCTTCGATATCCATAATCCTAATATATCTATTCCTATCAATCCTAATCCTATCAAGGCTACACGCCTATCTATCTGAGACATCCCTATTTGCGTCCAGAAGTTTTGTTTTTGCCCCCTGCGGAGGCAAAAATGTTAACCGAAGAAGAATGGCTTTATCTTGTAGAATTTGTCAAAAAAGAGCCTTATCCGGTTTATTGGGAAGATTTTGAGGATACTATCCAGGAGAATCTTGTCTATTGCGCAGAAAAAATTAATTTTGAACGGAAACGCCCCGGCAGACGGAAAAAAATAACGTGTGAACTTGTCAGGTCGAAAATAGCTAACCGCCTGAGAACCTGCAGGGCCAAATACAGAAGGGAACGTCTTGAAAAACTTTTATCGTTATAAAGCCTGATTTAAAAACCCTTCTTCGCCAAGGGGCTTTAGTTTTAGATTAAAAAGCTCCGACGGGGATATTTAATAAAGGCAAATCTCCTGCTTCAGGTAGCGGGGCAGGAGATTGCTATCCTTGTTTTGGCCTGTGTTTCATGCTTTTTTTGATTTAAGTTAAATAATGTGATATATTATTTTTAAAGTGAAATTTAAATTATCCTTAATAAAATATTTTAAAAAGGAGGTGATTAAAAATGAATAAAAAAACGAATAAATTATTATTAAACTTGCTTGTAATTGGCGGCGCTACAGTGGCCGGTTACTACGGTTTAAAAAACAAAGACCCGAAATTACTAGTATTAGTGCTTGGAAAGCTTTTGGCATTAGGATTTATTAACGGCAAAAATTAAGAAAAAGGTCTGGCAAGGCAAACTTGTTAATCAAAATTAGCAATTTGAGGCGCTTTATAGCAATATAATTGCTAATTTTCCTAAAATCTATGACCTCAGGTTTTTAATTCTTTTTCGATAACCTTCTTAAATTTTCCCCATTCTTTTTTTAAATCGCTATGAGAATTTTTTAGCTTTTCAAGATAAGGTTTCTGATAATATTCCAGCTGTTCACTAGTAATATTCGGCTGCAGCAGATGCGGCAGGTTATTATAAGCTTTATAAGAATTGCACATTTCATTTATACGGAGATATACGGATACAATTAATTTCCTTAATTCATCATTTTTAATTTTTCCGAGAGAATCGGCATTAGATCTGTAAATAATAAAATATATATCCGATGGAATAATAATTTCTATAAATTCCTGAAATCGTGCATTATTTTCCAAAAACTTTCCTATAGAACCTTTTTCTTCCTCATAAACTTTCCATAATATATTTAATTCCGTACTTATTGCCTGCAAAAATGCCTTAGTTTCCATTTTTATGCGATTATTTTCCGCCTTGCTGTTAGAATAATTCGCAAGACAGACGCCTAAAACGGCACCGATTAATGTTAAAATTCCGACTATAAAGCTAGCTGAATTATTGGCAAAAAAATATAATAAATAATTCATAATTCTGTCCTCTTTATTCAAACATGCTCATAAACTCCAAGGGGTTTATAATTTTTACGGATTTATAACATTTTAGGGAGCACAAATCCATATCTCCGCTGACTATTAAATTGGAATCTCCCGAAATAGCGCACGAAAAAAACTTATCGTCGTCTTCGTCGCGGCAAACATTTTTAACCGGATTAGCAACATCTACAACTTCAAAATACGGTAAAATATAATCATTAATAATCAGAAATACTTCGTTTTTTGTAAGGTGAAATTTTGGGTATTCCAATGTTCTTTGTAATTCTTTGAAAATTTCTTTTGAAATTAACGGAATGAATAGTCCATTTTCCCATAATTCGACAATTTTAGACAATTTGCCCTTAAAAAGCAGGGCGGATAGTATTACATTGGTATCTAAAACGACCCTTTTTACTTTCCGCTTCTTGCCCATTTTATCCCGCCGCTTATATCGTTTTCGGTAATTCCGAGTTTTTTCATTTTGTCTCTAATGCCGTTAAGAGTTGTATCGGCGGGGGAAATTTTTACGGGAATCAGAATAATTTTATTATCATCTTTTTTAATATCAAAATAATCCACGCCTTGAAATTTTAAAGCTATTTCTTTCGGCAAGGTAATTTGGTTTTTAGATGTCTTTTTTGCAAGCATAATTTCTTACCTCCTTTTTGTAAGAATACAATATAAACTGATTTTTTGCAAGATAAAAATATATAATATTATATGATACATTTCATAAAACAAATCCTTCCGGAAATAACAGCTAAACAAGTATTTCGGAGTTTGTTGCCTGCTTCGGCTTTTTAAAACTTATGTAAAGCACATCGGCTTCATCGTCATAGTCAATCCACATTCTTTTTTTGGGAAAGTTTAATGAATAAATAAATCTGACACCTTTATTTTCTTATGCCTTTATTTTAGTTTTTGTATTTTACCATTTTTGCATTGGCAGCTTTTTATTTTAGAACAACCGAGATTTTCCACTTTTAAATTATCTCTTCCTAAATAATTATTGATATTCTGGGTATTATCGGAAGGTGTGTTCGCACATATTAATAAACTTTCAACATCTCTAACTATTTCCTCCGTAATTCTTTCATAATTAGATTTATCAATATTAATATAACCTAACCATATATTGATTCCATCTTCGTTGTAATTAAAATCCTTAATTGTTTGCCGCATTTCATCTGCCACATCTTGTTTATAAGCCATTCCAATATACCGTAGGCCATTATTTTGAGTGAAAGCATAAAATTCAGTATCGTCGAAATTTCTAACATTGTTAATATTATTTACCTTTTTCCATTCTAACGTTATGTTATCTATGATTTTATTCCTCCTTTAATCTTTAATTTTAAAACTGCAAACAAAAACTCCCGACGGCATCGTCAAACGCAGTCGGGAGTGGGAATACGGAGGCGGACGCTTATAAAAGCCACCGGCTTTTATGTCCGCCGAAGTGAATAAATCTGTTTCCTTTAATTCCTCTATTAATTCTTTCAAAATCTTTGAACTGCATTCTAACTCATTGTATTGAGATTTTAATTCCCTCATAAATCCATTCAAGTAGTCTTGATATGTTTTAATGACTTTATGAATGAGTGGATCGGAATTAGGTTCAGTATATTCTGGATGCCGCGATAGGTAATCTTGAAATATCAAAATAATTTTATTTGTATAAAGAACTGCATTGCTGAACCCCTTGCCTAAGGTGTAAAATCTGACAATATTTTTACGCAATTTATTATCTTTAATTTGACCTATTAAGCCGGCATTTGAATTATATATGATAAAATCTTGCGGGC
>JAKBNN010000052.1 GCA_021831025.1 bacterium
ATAGAGGATTTCGATAATTTTATCGCCGGCGGCGTGCGGGGAGGTCTTAGAAAATTTAGCGGATACACTTTAATGATTTTGCCCGACCACTATAGCCCGGTAAAACTCAAAAAACATACGCCGGAGCCTGTCCCGTTCTGCGGGTTTTCCACAAAAATAAACGGCGCAAAAAACAAGTACCGTTCCGATGCTTATTCCGAAATCATGGCGCAAAACAGCGGTTTATTTTTTAATTCCGGCTCTTTATTGTTTAAAGGATTCTTGAATTCATTTCAGGATTTTATTTAACATATTTAATTTTTTACTTGATTTTAAAAAAATGTTTTATTATAATCATTAGCAGCTAAGTTTTTCATGTAAAGATAAATATTCGCCAGAGTGTATTTATGCCTTTTAACAATTAATCGCGCTTAGAATTCCTGCAAAATAAAAGTTTATATATACGATACCTTTATGTGGATATTTGTGTTTATAAATAAAATTTCCGGCTTTTATATGTACTATAAAAGTTATACAACATTAATAATTAATAGATTATAAGGAGGTAATCTATGGCATCTTATCAAAAACTCACAGCGCCTAAGGAAGGTTCGAAAATTAAGGTCTTAGGGCCAAACAAATTTGAAGTTCCAAATGATCCGATTATTCCGTTTATCGAAGGCGACGGAATCGGCGCCGATTTAACGAGGGCAATGCATATCGTTATTAACGCCGCGGTAAAAAAGGCATACGACGGCAAAAGAAAAATTAACTGGTTTGAGGTCTATGCGGGAGAAAAGGCGGTTGAGAAATATGGAGAGGGGCAGTATCTGCCGGAGGATACCATTACCGCATTTAAAGAATATTCCGTCAGCATTAAAGGACCGCTCACCACGCCCGTTGGAGGAGGATTCAGATCGTTAAATGTTACTATCCGGCAGGTGATGGACCTTTTTGCCTGTGTAAGACCTGTTAAATATTACAAGGGAATACCGTCGCCGGTTAAGCACCCGGAAAAAGTCGATATGATTATTTTCAGGGAGAACACGGAAGATATTTACGCAGGCGTGGAATTTATGTCAGGCAGCGAAGAGGCTAAAAAACTTAGAAATTTCTTAATAGGTTTAGATCCAAAGATAAAAGAAAAGATAAGGGAAGATGCCGCTATCGGCATAAAACCCATGGGGCCTTTTGCTTCAAAAAGGCTTATAAGAAAATCTATACAGTATGCCCTTGACAATAATAAATCCAGCGTAACCTTAGTTCACAAGGGTAATATAATGAAATATACCGAAGGGGCTTTTAAGGATTGGGGATATGAACTCGCAAAGGCCGAGTTTGGCGACAGGTTAATTCCGGAAGCCGAAGTTACCGGTTCCACAAACAAAATAATTATAAAAGACAGAATAGCCGATTCTATGTTCCAGCAGGCGCTTCTTCGTCCCGACGAGTATTCCGTTCTTGCATTGCCTAACCTTAACGGCGACTATATGTCCGACGCTTTAGCCGCACAGGTAGGCGGACTTGGTATGGCTCCGGGAGCAAATATGTCTGATACCATAGCCGTTTTCGAAGCAACGCACGGTTCTGCCCCCAAATATACTAATCAGGATAAGGCAAACCCGGGTTCTTTAATTCTGTCGGCGGTTATGATGCTGATACATATGGGATGGAAAGAAGCGGCAGACCTTGTAGAAAAAGGGATTAACAAAACGATAGAACAGAAATACGTTACTTATGACCTTGCAAGACAGATGGAGGGCGCTACCGAGGTTAAATGTTCGCAATTTGCGGAAAGAATTGCCCAGAATATGTGAAAAATAATTAAGACGGTATTCCCGCTTAGCGGGAATACCGATTGATAAGTTAAAACGAGGATTATTTATGAAACTTTACGAATATGAAACATACGACACTATATTTAAAAAATATGGCGTCCCTACTCCAAAATATTTAGTTGTTCAGCATTCTGGTCAAAATGTGTCGGACTTTGTCGAACAGCACGGCGATGTCGTAATTAAATCGCAGGTACTTGTCGGAAAAAGAGGCAAAGCCGGCGCCGTTAAGTTTGCGAAAATGGGAGACGAAGCAAACGAGCATGTTAGCGCTTTAATGGAGACCGAGGTTTACGGGGAAAAACCGGTTAGCGTTATTATACAGGAAAAGGCTTCGATTCTTAAGGAGTTATATGTAAGCTTCACTTATTCTTCGAGACCGAGGCGTCCCGTTTTTGTTATTTCCCTTGAAGGCGGCGTTGATGTCGAGGAACAGGATCCGTCTAAAATATTCACATTCGAGATAAATCCACTCGAAGGCCTTTTCCCTTATAAAGTGAGAGAATATTTAGTGGAAATAGGATTTAGCGATAGAGCGGTTTTGAGGCAGCTTTCCGAGGTTATTGCAAGTATGTACAAGGGGTTTTGGAACTCGGAAGCAAGGCTTTTAGAAGTGAATCCGTTAATCATCGCCGGCGATAAGACAAATCCGGAGAAACAAAAAATTTTGGCAATAGATGCCGTAACCATGATAGACGACGATGCAAGATTAGCCCCTTCAAAAATATACACGGCAAGAGGGGCAATGGGAAGACCCCTTACGGAAAGAGAAGCGGCCGCTCATTTAATAGACAGGGACGATCATAGAGGAAAGGCGGGTTCTTATGTCGAATTAGACGGAGATATAGGAATGATGACATTTGGAGGCGGGGGTTCCACGATTACGGCGGAAACCGTTATAGCGCTGGGACTTAAACCCGCAAATCTTACCGATATCGGCGGAAATCCGCCGGCGGAAAAGATGAACAAAATTTCTAAAATCATTCTTTCCAAACCGGGTTTAAAAGCCATTTTGGTGTGCGGCGGAACGGCAAGCAATACGCGAATAGATGTTACGCTCGGCGAAGGTCTTGTTTCCGCTATAGAGGAGATGAAAAAGGACGGAACATTTCCGGAAGGTTTGGTATGGGTCGTTAGAAGAAGCGGGCCCGAATATCAAAAGGGATTAAAGATGCTCTACGACTCTTTTGTAAAAAATAATATAAACGGCGTGATATACGATTCGGAACTCTCGCTTACGGAGGCTCCGCAAAAGCTTTATGAGATTTTAAAATCTAAAAATATGATATGATTGGAGATTAATTCTATGAAAGTTTTGAAAAAACTTCACGGGGCCGAAGGCCAAGAGCGAAGCGGTAACGGCACTAAGTATTTAAACGACGGAACAGGTGTTATTGTAATCGGCATCACGGGTAGGGAGGCTTCTCAAGTTGTTATAGAATCCGAAAAACTTTACCCTGGTATCGTAAAATGCGGCGTAACCCCGGGAAAAGGCGGAACCGTTTTAAAAGATGACTGCCCCGTTCCGGTTTTCGATACCGTAAAAGAAGCTTTGAAAGTTAAAGAATTAAAGCAGTCGGTAAATACCGGTCTTATATATGTCCCTCCCACTTCCGTGCTCGACGCCGTTTATGAATTAATCGATAACGGCATTAAGTTAATGTACATCATTACGGAACATGTTCCTATCAGGGACTCCATCATAATTTACGAGCTTGCGAGAGAAAAAGGAGTTACGATTATCGGCGGGACATCATTAGGATGTTTTGTTCCGTCTGTCGGCAGGATTGGCGCAATCGGAGGGAAAGATCCCAGCATTGCTTTTAGAGACGGCTCTATAGTCGTTCTTTCAAAAAGCGGCGGACTTACCGTTACCACCTCGGAGATGTTTAAAAGAAGGGGCTTTGGCATTTATATGGCTCTGGCGGTCGGAGGCGATGTTATAGCCTGCACGACATTTGCGGATGTTTTGCCGGAGTTGGAAAAAGACAAAAATGTTCAGGCTTGCGTTATAATGGGGGAACCGGGCGGCACATACGAAGAACAGGTTGCAGAACTTGTCGCTAAAGGCGGTTATACTAAACCTTTAGCCGTTTTTGTCGCGGGTGTTTTTCAGGAGATGATGCCCGAAGGTGTTTCTTTCGGACATGCGGGCGCAATCGTGGAAAGAGGTATGGGAAAGGCGACGAATAAGATAAAAATGCTCGAGGAAGTAGGAAAGAAAACAGGCACAATCAAAGTCGCTAAATTTTATCACGAGCTTGTTAACGCATTGGTTTCCCTCGGTGTTAAAAGGGATTTTGAGGATAGCTCGTCCAACGATGTCAGGCCCTTATATAGCACATTAAAGTAAGCCGGGTCAGCAATATATATAAATATAATTCATTCTCCCTTAGTTTCTTCTGCGCGGCTCCGGCTAAGGGAGGCGTTGTTTTAAAATCAATGCATAATAAAAATAAAAGGAGTTTAAATCTATGTCCGAAACAAATTCACAGAAGGAATGGCGAACTGCCATTACATCCAATCAAGATGGAAAGATTCTTATAAGAGGCTACAATCTCGATAACTTAATCGGAAATAAATCCTATGCCGAGGTTTGTTTTTTGCTTTTAAAAGGTGAAATGCCCACGCCAAACGAGGCAAAAATGTTAGATGCCATTTTTGTTTCAAGTATAGATGCGGGAATTGCAACACCTTCAGCCGTTGCCGCAAGAACGGTATTTTCGGGGGGAAATTCACTGAATGCCGCGGTTGCCGCAGGAATATTGACTCTCGGCGATGCGCACGGGGGAGCGATAGAGAAAGCCGCCGGGATGTTTCAGGATTATTTGAAGGGAAAAGAAAACCTTTCGGATGCGGGCATCGAAGAAATGGCGAAAAATATCGTAGATGACGCAATTAAAAACAAAAAAAGGCTCGCAGGTTACGGCCATAAATTGCATACGGTTGACCCGAGGACAAAAAGACTTTTAGATGTTGCCGGAGATTTGAACTTCGGCGGCAATTATGTTAAACTTGCCGCTGCAATTGCGGATGAATTCAGGCTGAAAAAACCGGAACAGAAACTTCCGCTTAATGTTGACGGCTGCATTGCGGCAATAATTTCCGATATGGGATTCGATTACAGGCTCGGCAAAGGATTTTTTATAATTGCCCGCTCCTGCGGACTTGTCGGTCAGGTTTTCGAGGAGTGGATGAGAGAAAAGCCTTTCAGGAGATTAGCTCCGCACTTACATGAATATGACGGGGTTCCTGAGCGCGGGTAAAATTTACCAATGAAAAAGTGAAAAAGGGGTCTGATTTATTTTCCGAAAATAAATCAGACCCCTTTTTCACTTCGATAAATTGACCTCAATAGTTTAAAAACACTGGATTCCCGCTGAAGCGGGTTGGGACATCCAACAGGTGAAATTTTAAATCACTGCATTGTCATTCCCGCGAAAGCGGGAATCCAGTGTTCAAATAACTTTAAAGCTATTTTAAGGATTTCTATCGGCAAATTTGGAGGGTCGCCTATATCTTGTTTTAGAATAAAATATAAGGTATAATGGGGCAAAACATAAAAGATATAATGTATATGAATAAGCAATGGAGGAGTTATGGATGATAAAGCGTTAACGATCGAATTTGTCAGGGTTACGGAGCATGCCGCCATATCCGTTGCAAGGTTTATCGGCAGAGGGGATGAAAAGGCGGCGGATAGGGCCGCGGTTGAATCGATGAGAAACTCCCTCGAGTATATAGATGTTGACGGAACAATTGTTATAGGGGAAGGTGAAAGAGACAAAGCTCCCATGCTTTATATCGGAGAAAAAGTGGGAAGCGGAAAAGGACAAAAGGTCGATATAGCCGTTGATCCTTTAGAAGGAACGACATTGGCCGCGACAAGCGCTCCGAATGCTATTGCCGTTATGGCAATAGGCGATGAGGGAAACTTTCTTCACGCCCCGGATACATATATGCAGAAGATAGCCGTCGGTCCTAAGGCAAAAGGAGTTATAGATATTAATTTGTCCCCAACCGAAAATCTTCACAGAATAGCGGAGGTTTTAAACAGATATGTCGAGGACTTAACCGTTATTATCCTTAACCGCGAAAGGCACAAGGCTTTAATAGAAGAGGTAAGAAAAACCGGAGCAAGGATTAAGTTAATTCAGGACGGAGATGTCGCAGGCGCGATAGCAACGGCAAAAGAGGATTCAGGAATAGATGTCCTTATGGGTACCGGCGGCGCTCCCGAAGGCGTTCTTGCCGCCGCGGCGTTAAGATGCGTCGGCGGAGATATGCAGGGTAGGCTTTCATTCAGGAACGAGGAGGAAAAAGAGCGAGCCGTAAAAATGGGAATAAAAGATTTAAATAAAATATATAATATTAACGAGCTTGCCGCAGGCGATGTCATATTTGTTGCAACGGGCGTTACCGGAGGCGATTATCTCAAGGGCGTGGATTTTTTTCAGGGCGGAGCAAAGACTTACTCCGTCGTCATGAGGTCAAAGACCGGGACCGTCAGGTATATAGAGGCTATTCATTATTTTAATTACAAGCAAATAAAATAATTCAGTTTTTGGAGGCTTAAGTCTTGAGCCTCCGTTATAGAGGGAAGAATATGAAGGTTTTTATTACAGGTGGAACCGGGTTTGCGGGCCCCGTCGTATCCGAAAAAATTAAATCTTCCGGCGCTTCCGTTACTCTTTTAGAGCGCAATAAAAAGAAAATTTCGAAATTAAAGGAACTCGGTTTCGAAGTTTTTGAGGGAACCCTCGAAGAAAAGGACGCCGTTAATGGCTTTTTGTCCGGTAGCAAATTTGATGCAATAATAAACCTTATCGGGATAATAAAAAGCCAGCCGGATTTCTCATTTCAAAAGGTTCATGTAGATTATGTGGGGATACTTTTGGATTTGGCAAAGAAAAACGGCATAGACAGATTTATCCATATGAGCGCGCTTGGCGCAGCAGTTAGCGATTCCGAATACTTTTCCACAAAATACGAGGGTGAAGCGCTTGTTAAAAATTCGGGTTTAAAATGGACGGTTTTCAGACCTTCTTTGATTTTTGGGGACAATGCGGCTTTTTTTGACGACCTCATAAATTTAGTAAAAACAAGGGCGTTTGTTCCGATAATCGGAACGGGAGAAACTAAATTTGCTCCGATAGATGTTTTTTCCATTGCCGATGCATATAACAATTCTTTATATAACGAAAAGGCGGTTGGTAAGGTTTTCCAACTATGCGGCCCGGATGTTTACACCTTCGAAGGCATAATAGATTTAATTATGGAATTATCCCCTCCCAAGAAATTAAAACTTCATACGCCTTCTTTTATAGCAGAAAAATCCTTAGGCATTTTTGAAAGATTACCATTGCCCGTTATTAAAAATCTGCCCATAACATCCGACCAAATTAGGATGCTAAAGTATGATAATATTTGCGGCGGAGATATGAGCGGGACGGACGAACTGTTTAAGTTAAAAAGAACGCGCTTAAAAGACTGGCTTAAAGAATATTTACATAAAAAATATAACCAAAATATTATATAAAGCGGAATGGAAGACGAAAAAATTTTGATAGTCCAGCTTGCCGACCCCGAAACGGAACCGGAAAAATGCATAGCCGGTCTAATATTTGCAAGAACTTTAGCTGTTATGGAAAATAAGGTTTACATATTCAGTATGGCTAAGTCTCCATTGCTTTATACAAAAAATATAGCCAAAAATCCCCGTATAGATAAAAAATTTAAGGATTTAATAGCCGAAAATCTTACCGATTTGCTAAAAAATTCACCGGTCATATATATTTGCTCAAAAAGCAAAGAACTCTTAAGCCTCGAAGAAGATATGCTAATCCAGCCGTTTCAAATTGCCGGAATGCTCACCCTGCATAATTTAAAGCAAACAGTTAATCATACCTATTTTTTTTAATTAAAAAAGATAGACAGATTTAAATCTGTTCCCCCTTTTCCTTTCTCTTCAAATGCATTTATATTTAATAAAATTTTTTTTTATTTAATTCGCTTGACTTTTATTAAATTTGTTAATATTATTTAAATGTGGTAAAAAGTGGTAAAAAGTGGTAACTTATTAAATATATTTAAATATATTTTTAATTTTATGTTTAGCGGAAGATATATTCATTCAATCGACGACAAAGGCAGGGTTAAACTTCCACAGAAGATTAAGGAATCTCTTATCTCAAATTATAACAATACCTCTCTTGTAATTACAAACCTCGATAAATGCCTTGTTGCTTATCCCATGGAAGAATGGCGCAAATTGGAAGAAAAAGCGCTTAAACTGCCCTCTATGCAGAAAGATGTCCTTGAGTTTTTGAGATATTTTTTTTCAGGAGCGGAGGGGATTGAACTTGACAAAATGGACAGATTTCTCATTCCGCAGTCGCTTAAAATCGGCGGAAACTTAGATAAAGAAATAATACTTGTCGGAATAATAAACAGATTCGAAATATGGAATAAGGATTTGTGGGATGCAAACTTCGAAGGCGCCAAAACTAATTTTGAATCGATTGCCGCTACGATGTCTCAAATAGGCTTTTAAATCTTCAGGTTCGGGTATGCAACAACCGTAATTCCCTCTCCCATTTCATCGGGGACGGGGAGGGCATAGGCATGGGCATGTGGTAGCGGCGGGGAGCAATATGGAAGGACTTAAGCATATACCTGTGATGTTAAATGAGGCTGTCAATGTTCTAAGCGTAATGCCGGGCAGAGTTTATGTGGACGGAACCATCGGAGGGGGCGGTTTTTCTGAAGAAATTTTGAGAAGATCTTCCCCTGGCGGTTTCTTAATCGGCATAGACAGGGACGCAGACGCGGTTAAAAATGTCCAAATAGAACTCGAGAAAGAATTTGACAGAAAAAGATTTAAGTTATTTTATTCAAATTTTAGTAAAATAGATGAGATAGTTAAAGAGTCGGGTTTTAAAAATGTTGACGGAATAATTCTCGATCTCGGTATAAGCAGGATTCAGCTTGAAGGGAACAGGGGTTTTAGTTTTAAAGAAGAGGGCGGTCTCGATATGAGGATGGATAAAGGAGACGGATTAACCGCTTACGATGTTGTGAATCGTTACCCCGAAAAAATTCTTGCGGATATTATATGGAGATTTGGAGACGAAAGACACTCAAGAAAAATAGCCCGGAAAATTGTGGAATCTCGAAAAAATAAACGGATAGAAACCCCAATAGAGTTATCGAAGGTCATAAAAAAAGCTATTTTTAAAGGTTCCGGAAAATTAAGAATAGACCCTGCGACAAAAACATTTATGGCATTGAGGATTTTTATAAACAAAGAGTATGATTCGTTAATAGAATTTTTAGGAAAACTTAAAGATGTTCTTAATATAGGAGGCGTTATAGCTATTTTGTCTTTCCATTCGGGGGAAGACAGAATAGTCAAAAATTTTTTTAAAAATAACCCTGATTTTAAATCGTTATCCAAAAAACCGATATTGCCGGAAGGTGAAGAGGTCAGATTTAATCCAAGATCAAGAAGCGCAAAATTGAGGGCTTTTTGCCATGTCTAAAATAAAACCGTATTTTATTGTTTTAATAATAATGTTTACGATATTAGGCATGTTTTATGTTTGGACGACTATGGAAAGCATAAAACTTGGATACGATATTAACAAACTAAATACTATAAAATCGGGACTCGAACATAAACATAAAGAACTTTTAATTAAAAAAACGGCATTAAGCTCGCCTTCGAGGATTTATAAGATTGCCAAAAAGATGGGTTTTATCTATCCGAAAGAGGGTAAAATTATAATGGTTCATGATTAAATTATGGAAAACAACTTTAAGACTGAGAATGCTAATCGGTTTTACTGCCATAGCAATTTTTGGGGGTTTATTAGCGGTCAGGGCTTTCAACCTTCAAATAATCGAAGGAAAAGGACTGAGGCTGCTTGCCCGCAAACAGTTTCATGCGGAAATATATTTTACTCCCGAGCGCGGGAACATTTATTCGTCTAACGGCAGCATACTTGCGACAAGCGTCAATGTGCCGGGAATTGCCGTTGATCCGTTAATGGTGAGGCATAAGTTTAAAAATGCCGAAAAGTTATCCGGATTAACGGGCATTAGTTTTCAAAAAATAATTGGAATATTAAATCAGGGTATTCAATTTGCATGGATTAAAAGGAGGATTTTGGGGCGTATCGCCAAAAATGTCGAAAAACTAGGAATTAGCGGGGTTATTATAGTTAAACAGCCTGTAAGATACTATCCTAACGGATCATTATTGGCTCATGTTTTAGGTTTTGTCGGGATTAATGACAACGGTTTATCGGGAATAGAATATAAATATAATAAATTTTTAAAGGGCGGCAGACACGCACTAAAGATTTTGCACGACGGTTTAGGGCAGTATATATTCATCAAGGGTTTCGGGCTTAGAAAGGCAACCCATGGGGATAATATTTATTTAACTATAAATAAACAGCTGCAATTTATTACGCAGTATTATTTAGACAAGGAGGCAAAGGCGGCAGGTTCAAGAGGTGCTTTTGCAATACTTATGGATCCAAATACGGGGGCTATTCTTGCAATGGCGGATTATCCGGGATTTAATCCTAATTATTACTGGCAGTACTCCGCAAGATATTGGAGAAACAGAGCCGTTACCGATGATTTCGAACCGGGTTCGACTATGAAGCCGTTTGTGGTTTCGGCTGCGCTAATGGAAGGGCTTGTTAAACCGGACACAATAATTAACTGCCATCATGGATTATACCCGATAGACGGAATAACTGTTAGCGATGTGGAAAACTGGTTTGGACATTTCTCCGTCAATCAAATCGTTGAATATTCAAGCAATGTCGGCGAGTGCCAGATAGGCATGAGATTTAGAAAAGCGGAACTTTATAAGTGGTTCGGCTTATGGGGATTTGGACATAAACCTCATGCGGGACTTTTGGGTGAAGCAGACGGTATAGTGAAGCCGTTAAATAAATGGTCAGAGGTGGGTCCGTGCGAAATGGCTTTCGGCCAGGGAATAAGCGTTACAGGTCTTCAGGAAATAGCCGGACTTGCGGCAATCGCAAATGGCGGACATATAATGAAGCCATATATTATTAAAAAAATTGTAAATCCTTACGGCAAGATTATTTATAAGGCAAAACCTGAGGTTTTAAAAAGAATTATTACGCCTCGCGTCGATAAAGAGATTAAGCATATGATGAGATTGGTCGTTAAAGGCGGAACAGGGCAGTATAGCAAACTTATAGATTTTAAGGTTTCTGGGAAAACCGGAACAGGGCAGATAGCGGATCCAAAAACCGGCAAGTATTATAAAAATAAATACACCGCGTCTTTTATGGCGTTTGTTCCATATAAACATCCGGAGCTGGCAATGATCGTGGTGCAGGAAAAACCGTTGAAAATCAGCTATTACGGCGGAGCCGTGAGCGCTCCGGTAGTAAGAAGCGTATTTAAAAACGCTTTAAATATATTAAACATATACCCGGGAGAAAGGGCGTATAAAAAACAATCAATGTCAGGTAATAATGTAAACAATATTACTTTAACGAAACAGGTCAGGAAGAAACTAACGGTATTAAAAGGCTATTCGGGAATGATGCCCGATTTAAACGGCGATACGATGTATGATGCCTTAAAAATAATCAGAAAATATAATCTCCATGTAAAGATTAAGGGCAGCGGCTTTTTATATTATCAAAACATAAAGCCGGGTTCGAATATGAGCGGCGAAAGAAATATTGTCCTAAAATTTAAATCTTGAACTAAAAAATTTTAATAATCGGTAATAACTTTTTATGAAGCTTAAAGATATTATAAAAGATAACGATTTAAATGTTGCCTGCAAAGGAAGCGGAAATATCGATATTCGGGGAATATCCAACGATTCGCGCAAGGTAAAAAGCGGGTATATATTCGCGGCGAGAAAGGGGGCAAATGTTGACTCCAATATTTATATATCCGAGGCGGTTTCCAACGGGGCTATCGCAATATTAACCGATGAAGAGGGTTGCGAAAAAGAAATCAGGAATAAAAATATAGGGGTAACAATAATAATTGCGCAGGATGCCTTAAAGGCTTATGCTATTATTTCCAGAAACTTTTTTAAACATCCAGGTCAAAAAATTGGCATTATAGGCGTTAAGGGAACAAACGGAAAAACGACGACGACATTTTTAATAAAATCTATTTTAATGAACGCTAAAAATAACGCAGGGTTAATAGGAACAATAGATTATGAAATCGGCAGCAGGAAGGTAGGCTCCGGCAATACGACGCCAGACGCTTACGAATTAAACGGGATGCTGAGCGATACGGTTAATTCCGGCGCAAAATATTGCGTAATGGAGGTATCCTCTCATAGCCTTATTCAGGACAGGGTTTATGGAGTTCCTTACGATGTCGCCGTTTTTACTAATCTAACCCGCGACCATCTCGATTATCATAAAGATATGGAAGATTATTATCAGGCGAAAAAAAAGTTATTTTCGGAGATACTTTTTAAAAGCGATAAGCCTCGAAAATTCGCCGTGATAAATAACGATGATTTTTACGGAAAAAGGTTAATAAAGGAATTAAAAGACGAGCCGAGGGATTATACTGCTTTTAAAAACAGGCAGGAAGGCGGCATAGGCATAGTAACTTACGGCATGGAAAAAGACAGCGATATATTTGCGCAAGACATATCGTATTCTAAAGACGGATTAAAATTTAATGTTATTTTACCGTCCGGACAGGAAAGATTAGAAATTTCTTCAAAACTTATAGGAAGTTATAATGTCTATAATATTCTTGCCGCGAGCGGAGCGGCGTACGCTCTTTCTATTCCCGGCAATTTTATAGCGGAGGGCGTAAAAACTCTGCTTAATGTTTCGGGCAGGGTCGAAAAGGTAAATACCTGCAATGCCGAAACCCCTTTAATATGCGTAGATTATGCCCATACCGACGACGCGCTTAAAAGGGTTTTATCCGCCTTAAGAAATATTAGCGGCGGCAGGTTAATAAGCGTTTTTGGGTGCGGCGGGGACAGGGATAAAGGGAAAAGGCCGCTCATGGGCAAACATTCTACGGATATTGCCGATATTACCATAATTACATCCGATAACCCAAGAAGCGAGGAGCCGCTGAAGATTGCGAAAGAAATAGAAATTGGGGTAGAAAATGCAATATTTATCGATTTTTTAAATGTGGATTTGCAAGAACTTAAAAACAAACTTAAAAATGTCCGAAATAACCATATTTACACGATTATTAAAGACAGGTCTGCCGCAATAAAAACGGCCCTTTCTATCTCAACGGCGGGTGATACCGTTTTGGTAGCGGGAAAGGGGCACGAAGATTATATGATAATAGAGGGAAACAAATACCATTTTAGCGATAAAGAAGAAGTGTTAAAATTTTATGAAAATAAATTATAATTTGACATTAGACGAAATTTTAAATTGTACCGGCGGAAAAACC
The DNA here is from genome assembly GCA_021831025.1 of bacterium. Classification (GTDB taxonomy): domain Bacteria; phylum SZUA-79; class SZUA-79; order Acidulodesulfobacterales; family Acidulodesulfobacteraceae; genus Acidulodesulfobacterium. The sequence continues at coordinate 13,272 of JAKBNN010000052.1, forward strand.
GTAATAGCCGGAGACGGAACGACCCCTTTTGTTTTTAACGAGATATTTACGGATTCAAGGGAAATTCCGCCGCAGCGGGAGGGCGTCCAATTTTCAATTTTTATAGCATTCAAGGGAAAGACCTTTAACGGCGAAAGCTTTGTCGATTCCGTTTTCAAAAAAGGGACGCCGTGCGCCATTGTTTCATGGAGTTTTCTTGAGGATTACGATATATCCGATTACCCGGGTAAAATTATTATAGCGGTTGACGACACGGTGGATGCCTACGGCAGTATAGCCAAGATGTACTTAAGCCGGTTTAATTTGAAAAAAAAGATTGCGATAACCGGTTCATGCGGCAAAACGACGACAAAGGATATGGTTTATAAAATATTGTCGGAAAAATACGGCGCCCCCGCGGTGCTGAAAAATCTTTATAATTTCAATAATTTGCTCGGCGTTCCAAAAACTATTTTAGAATTAAACGCAAACCATGAATTTCTTATTCTGGAGATAGGAACAAATAAAAAAGGGGAAATAAAAAAACTCGCGGAAATTATATCCCCGGATATAGGAGCGATAACCAATATCGGCAAATCTCATCTTTTGGAGTTCAAAGATCTCGAAGGAGTGCTTGAAGAAAAATTTGCTTTGGTTTCAAGCCTGAAAGAGAACGCTTATTTGGTATTAAACGCCGATGACGAAATGCTCGGCGGCAAATATCCTACCGCGCCCGGCGTTAATTTTCTTTCATTCGGGTTCGGGCAAAAAAAGGGGGCGGATATTGTATGCGGCAATATCGGGTACGAAAGGGATTACACAAGTTTGCTTATCGGGCTTAAAGGTAAAAAGTATCCCGCGAATGTTAAGTTTAAAGGGGATCATTTAATATACGATTTTTTGTGTGCGCTTTTAATTTCCTATATTTGCGGGACTGATATCGGCTCAGGCATAAAGGCTTTAGAAAATTTTGATCTTCCATCCGGAAGAATGCAGATAATTAACGCTCCGGCAAAAGAGTATGTATTGATTAACGATACTTATAATTCGAATCCCGATTCGTTAAAAGCGTCGTTAAATTCGATAAATGTCTATTACCCCGATAAAAAAAAGATATTAGTTTTGGGAGATATGTTAGAACTGGGAGATTCTTCCGAAGCCGAACATTTTAACGCGGGACAAGAAGCCGCTAATTTCGCCGATTATATTTTTTATAAGGGCGATTATTACGATAATGTAAAAGAAGGGCTTTTAAAAGCGGGATTTGACGCCGGCAAACTTTTTTTATTCGACGATAAAGATATTTTCGAAGAAAAATTTTTAAAATTAGACAAAAAAAATAGCGTTGTTCTGGTAAAAGGTTCAAGAGGAATGAAGCTGGAAAAATATTTTAATTTCAATACATAACAGGTTGCCCCCATCCCCTTCGGTGCGGGATTGGGAGAGGAAAAAAATATTTATGATAAGTTTAAATCCGAATTTTTTTAGATATATTACATTCAGAGCATCTTATGCGATAATTTTATCTTTAATCTTATCTATCGCGTTCGGAAATATATTTATTAAAATGTTAAAAAAGATGAAGGTTTCCCAGATTGTCAGGGAAGACGGCCCAAAATCCCATATAACGGAAAAAAAAGATATTCCGACCATGGGGGGTCTTTTAATTTTATTCAGCGTGATAATACCTGTATTGCTGCTTACTAAACTTTATAACTTTTATCTCTATACGGGTTTATTTACGCTTTTTGTCTTTGGACTTATCGGTTTTGCGGACGATTTCTTGAAACTCAAGGGGCGTTCTTCGAGAGGGCTGAAGGGGAAATATAAGTTTACGATGCAAAGTTTAACGGCGCTTTTCATCTCCGCCGTTTTGTACACCCATGACGAATCTTTAGGCATGGTTATTATACCCTTTGTTAAGGATTATTATCTTAGTTTAGGTCCATATTTTATTTTATTTGCATCGTTTATCATCGTAGGCGCTTCTAATGCGGTTAATCTGACCGACGGACTTGACGGGCTTGCCATAGGTATTTTCGCAATTTCCATAGCAGGCTACCTTATATTTTCTTATGCAAGTTCAAATTATAAATTTGCAAACTATTTGTCCATACCGTATATAAAAAATATAGGAGAAGTGGTTATTCTATGCGCCGCTCTGCTGGGGGCATCCATTGGATTTCTCTGGTTTAACAGTTATCCCGCATCCGTTTTTATGGGGGATGCAGGTTCAATACCATTAGGCGCTATTTTGGGTTATGTATCTATAGTTTCAAGGCAGGAGATACTTCTTATTATAATAGGATTTGTATTTGTATTAGAGGCTTTAAGCGTAATCTTTCAAGTCGGTTCCTATAAGCTTAGAAAAAAGAGGATATTTAAGATGGCTCCTATTCATCATCATTTTGAGATGGAAGGCGTGCCGGAGCCAAAGATAGTAATAAGG
>JAKBNN010000006.1 GCA_021831025.1 bacterium
GGACCCGTTTTTATGTGCTGAAAAAGGGGTTTGCCAAGCTCCAGAGGTCGCTTATTAATTTTATGCTCGATACCCATATAACTTATCACGATTACGAAGAGGTCTATCCTCCTTATATGGTTAATGAAGCCTGTCTGATCGGGACGGGGCAGCTGCCGAAATTTTCCGATACTTTGTATAAAGACGACGATTCGGGCTTATGGTTTATCCCGACCGCCGAGGTCCCCGTTACGAATATGTACAGGGACGAAATAATAGATATTAAGATGCTTCCCATAAAACATGTGGCATATACCGCGTGTTTCAGAAAAGAAAAGATGTCTGCAGGCAAGGATACAAGAGGCATAAAAAGAGGGCATCAGTTTGACAAAGTAGAACTTGTAAAAATTACCACCCCTGAAACGGCTAAAGACGAATTGTTTAATCTTATTAACGATGTTCAGGATATTTTAAACAGGCTGGATATTCCACACAGATTGGTTAAAATTTGCACCGGGGATTTAAGTTTTTCGGCAAAAGAAAAATACGATATAGAGGTTTACGCCCCCGGGGTGGACGAATGGCTTGAGGTCAGCTCTTGTTCGAATTTCGGTTCTTTTCAAGCTATAAGAGCAAATATTAAATTTAAAAAGGAAAAAAACGCAAAATCCGAGTTTGTCAATACTTTGAACGGTTCAGGACTTGCCCTTCCAAGGGTTATGATAGCGATAATCGAAAATTATCAGACAAAGGACGGATATGTCAGGATTCCTAATTCGTTAAAACCGTACTTTGGAACGGAAGAATTTATTTAATTAATTATGCATGGTCATAAAAGGATAATCGGGGCGCTTCTAATAATATTTTTTTCGATATATTCTTTTTTATCGCTTTTCTCTTTCTCCATATTTCAAGAGACCTCCAATTCATACTCGATTTCAAGCGTCCATAAAATAAACTGGGGCGGCTTTGCCGGCGGAATTCTTGCAAATTTGCTTTTAACGATAGCAGGTATCGGCTCTTTCCTGCTGATTTTTTTTATATTATTGACAGGGGTATCCTTAATATTTAATAAAATTACCCGGTCAAGATTAAGATTTTATACGGGGATATTTACTTTAGATCGGACCCTTTTAATATTTCTTAGCGCCTTGTTTCCCAAGTTTTCGTATCACGGGTTTATGATTTCGGGCGGAGGGTTAATAGGGAGCGGAATTTATTACTACCTTTTCAGGTTTTTTGGCGAGGCGGGCAGCATAATTATAATAATCCTGTTATTTTTAACCTCTTTTTATCTTGTCTTTAAAAATATAGGAGTGAAAAACCTGGCCGCCTCGGTTTACGGCATTTATAATCTGTTTAAAAAAGGCATAAAAGAGATAAAGCGGTTAGATATAGGTATAATAACGAATAAATTGAGTTCTATCGTTTCCTTAATAACATTAAGGATTGAAAAGAGAAAAGGGCTAAAAAAAAGAAAAAGAAGTTTTATCTTAAATAAAGAGCTGTTCGGGGGTTCAAGAGAGGATTTAATAAAGGATCTGGATGAAAAAGACGATCTTACAGGGATTAATAAAAAGACGGGAATAGATTATAAAGTAATTAGAGAAAAGGACGGCTCTTTTGATTTTGTTGGAGACAGGGAAACAAAAATCCCCCCGATTTCCTTAATTGACTTTGAAGGGATTAAAGACGCCCAAAAGCCGGATAAACTTTCCCTTCTGGGGAATGCAACTTTAATAGAAAAAAAACTTTTAGATTTCGGCGTGAAAGGAAAGGTTACGGGGATAAACCCGGGACCCATTATAACAATGTATGAGTTCGAACCGGCAAGCGGCGTTAAAATCGGAAGAATTTTATCCCTTTCGGAAGACCTTACGATGGCTTTAAAGTCAAAGCCCGTCAGGATAACAGGGGTTATAGAGGGAAAATCGGCTGTGGGCATCGAAGTTCCAAATAATAAAAGGGAAACGGTTTATTTTTCGGAAGGATTAAACTCAAAAGAGTTTATAGAGTCAAAGTCTTTACTTACGATAATTCTTGGCAAAAACACCACGGGGGGCAATGTCCCGCTTGATATTGCAAAATGCCCGCACTTGTTAATAGCAGGGGCGACGGGGGCGGGGAAAAGTGTGTTTATTAACACGCTTGTCGTAAGCCTTCTTTTTAAAGCGAGTTACGAGGAGCTTAATTTTTTAATGATAGACCCTAAAAGATTGGAACTAACGCCGTTTGAAGAATTACCGCATCTTATTTGCGATGTCGTTTACGATGCAAAAAAGGCAAGCATTGCGCTTAAATGGGCTGTTTCCGAAATGGAAAGGAGATATAGAGAATTACAGAAGGCGGGCGTTAAAAATATAGAGCAGCATAATGAACGATTAAAAAAACAGAATCAGAAACCGATGCCGTACCTTGTCATTATAATAGATGAATTAAGCGATTTAATGCTGACAAGCCCGAAAGACGTAGAAACATCCATAATCAGGCTTTCCCAGATGGCCCGCGCTTGCGGAATACATCTTGTAATAGCGACTCAAAGACCGTCGGTAAATGTGGTTACGGGGGTTATAAAAGCCAATATGCCGTCCCGCATAGCCTTCTTAGTCTCTTCCAAGGTTGATTCAAGGACGATATTAGATGCCAACGGCGCGGAAGAGCTTTTGGGAAACGGGGATATGCTGTTTATGCCGCCGGGACAGGGCAGGCTTGCGAGAATTCACGGCTCTTACATATCGGAAGACGAGATTAAAAAAGTTTTAGAATTTATAAAAGAAAAGAATTTTCCGCCCTCAAAAAACGAGTTATTAATAAATGAGTTTGACAACGCAGGCAATTTTGATAGAATGATTACGGACGACCCGGATGATGAAATATACGGCGAGGTGTTAAATATGGTTGCATCTTTAGATGATAATAATAATATATCCATATCGTATATTCAGCGAAGGTTCAGGATAGGTTTTAACAGGGCCGCAAGAATTATGGAAAAACTTCAAAACGACGGCATACTGACAAAAAAAGGGAGAACATAAAAATGAAGAAAAAGCTATTGCTGCCGCGAAAGCGGGAATCCATTAGTACTAAATTGCCCGTACTGCTTTTCATTTTGTCCGTGTTTTTTTTAACGGGTTTTATACCGAAATCTTACGGTAAGTCCGGCAATACCGGCAATATAATCGGGAAAATCGAAGCAAAATATAAAACCGTTCGTTCCATAAGCGCATATTTTTATCAAAAAGAGATTATTCCGGGGTATTCGCAGAATATGGCCTTTAAGGGTTATTTTTATTATAAATATCCGGACAATATGGCATGGGTTTATACCTATCCTATACATAAAAGGCAGGTTTTAAAAAGAAATAATCTTTATATCGTCGATAGCAGCATTAAAAAGGTTACGGTTATTAATGTAGGCAAAGAAAAAGGCGAGTTTCCTCCGAATATTGTTGCCGTAATCGGAAGTTTGACCAAGTATTTCAGGGTTGAAAGCGTAAAGAAAGACGCCGGAAAAGGAATTATCGATGTGAAACTAAAACCCTTAAGCCTGCAAAGGGCAAAGGAGATTTATATCGATTTCGCAATAAACAGCCTTAAGATAACCTCATTAAAAATTTTAACATATCAGGGTCAAAGTGTAATATTTCATTATTCTAATGTCCGGTTTAACAGGCATATAAATAACGATATTTTTAGCGTTAATTTTCCGTCAAGCTATACGATAATAAAAGAAAACTAAGTCCCAACCCGCTTTAGCGGGAATCCAGAAAAACTAATATTAAAAGGGAGGCTTAAATGCCGTCTTTCGATGTAGTTTCAAAAGCGGACCTTCAGGAAGTCGATAACGCAATAAATCAGGCCGTTAAAGAAATAACGGGGCGATATGATTTTAAAGGCACGAAAAGCGAAATTAAAAGACAGGAAAATATCGTTACCGTCTTAGGCGACGACGATTATAAACTTACCGCCGTTATCGACATCTTAAGGGGAAAACTTATAAAAAGGGGCGTTTCCGTAAAATTTTTAGATTTTAAAAAGAAGGAAGAAGCTCACAAGGGAATGGTGCGGCAGGAGGTCGAGATTAAGGAAGGGATAGATAAAGAGGCTTCGAAAAAAATAATTCAGGAAATAAAAAAGGTAGCCCCCAAGGCGGCGGTCGAAAACCTTAAAGACCATTTAAGAGTGAGTTCAAAATCCAAAGACGAGCTTCAGGGCATAATTTCGCATTTACGAGCTTTCCCGTTCACTATAGAATTGTCCTTTATAAATTTTAGGGATTAGGTCAATAGCATAAATTTTAAGCAAATTTTTTATTATAGCATAAATTTTAAGCAAATTTTAATTTAATAAATTTTTATTGCATTTTTATTTAAATTAATGTTATTTTATCGCAATTAAGCTAAAATTTAATATAAATTTGTTATATTTGTCATGAAAAACCTAAATTTTATGATAATTTTAAGTTCATTTTTACGATATGGCATATTTATTGCTCAAATTAATCCGGAGGCATCATGAAAAAGGTGGAGGCAATATTTAAACCGTTTAAACTAGACGATGTAAAAGAAGCCCTTAATAATATCGGCATTCACGGTTTAACGGTTACGGAGGTTAAGGGCTACGGCAGGCAGAAAGGGCATACCGAATTATACAGGGGAGCCGAATACGTGGTTGATTTTATACCAAAGGTAAAAATCGAGGTGGTGGTTTCCGACGAACAAGTCGGCTTAGTAACGGAAGCAATATTGTCGAGCGCAAAAACCGGCAGGATAGGGGACGGCAAAATTTTTGTTTTGCCGGTGGAAGAGGTCGTGAGAATAAGAACGGGGGAAAAGGGCGAGGAAGCTCTTTAAAAAACTGTTATTCCGCGTAGGCCGTCAGGTGCGGGAGCGAAGTGTTAATTCAGAAACCATTGAGCGCTTTTTTATTTATAAATTCAATAAATCTTAATTTTTAAAATTTTACGGAGGGAAAATGACGGAAAACGAAGTTATGCAGTATATCAAAGAGCAGGAGATTCAGCTCGTCGATGTTAAGTTTTGCGATTTATTGGGAACATGGCAGCATTTTACGGTGCCGATAAGCGAACTCTCGGCAGATGTTTTTAAGGAGGGTTTTGGTTTTGACGGTTCGAGTATCAGAGGCTGGCAGGCAATAGAGGCATCCGATATGCTGATTATTCCCGATGCCTCTACAGCGGTTATCGATAATTTTATCGAGGCTAAAACTTTATCTTTAACATGCAATATTAAAGACCCTATAACGGGTAATTTTTATGATAAAGACCCGCGTTACATAGCGCAGAAGGCCGAAAAATATTTAAAATCCACCGGCATCGCCGATACGGCTTATTTTGGACCGGAGGCAGAGTTTTTTATATTCGACGATATAAGATACGACCAGACTTCCAACAGCGGCTACTACTACATAGATTCGGAAGAGGGAATCTGGAACAGCGGAAGGGACGAAATGCCCAACCTCGGACATAAGCCAAGGTATAAAGAAGGTTATTTCCCCGTTTCGCCGATAGATACCCAGACCGACATTAGAAATGAAATGGTTATGGAACTGCAAAATGTGGGCATCAGGATTGAAGCGGCTCACCATGAGGTTGCGACCGGCGGACAGGCCGAAATAGATATGCGGTTTAATTCTTTAACGGCTATGGGCGACAGCTTTATGTGGTATAAATACATAATTAAAAATGTTGCAAGAAGATATGATAAAACCGCCACTTTTATGCCAAAACCGCTTTTCGGCGATAACGGTTCCGGCATGCATGTCCATCAATCGTTGTGGAAAAACGGGCAGCCCCTTTTTGGAGGCAAAGAATATGCGGGGTTATCGGAGATGGCGCTTTATTACATCGGCGGAATATTAAAACACGCAAAGGCTTTATGCGCCATTACCAATTCAACGACAAACTCTTACAAAAGATTAGTCCCCGGTTTCGAAGCGCCCGTCAATTTTGTCTATTCCTCAAGGAACAGAAGCGCCGCGGTCAGAATTCCTATGTATTCAAATTCGCCGAAAGCAAAAAGAATAGAATACAGAACCCCCGACCCTACCTCAAATTGCTACATCGCTTTTTCCGCATTGCTTTTAGCCGGTTTAGACGGCATCCAAAATAAAATTCACCCGGGCAAGCCTGTCGATAAAGATTTATTTACATTATCCAAAAAGGAGCTTAAGAATATTCCCGTTGCGCCTGGTTCCCTCGAAGAGGCGTTGAAAGAACTTGAAAAAGACCATAAATTCATGCTTCAGGGCGGAGTGTTTACGGAGGATGTCATACAAACATGGATAGAACGCAAAATGGAAAACGATGTCCAGCCCGTTCGCATGAGACCGGTTCCTTACGAGTTTGCGTTATATTACGATATATAAATCTTTTTTGTTTTATATAATCGAAGAAAATAGAACTAAATAAATAATTAAGATGCGCCGGTAAATTAAAAACCTGCAATAGGCTTTTAAAACCGGCGTTTTTTGTTTTATAAAAAAATCATTGCAGAAAATATTTATTTATGGTATCATTATATATAATTTGTGATATCAAATAAAATATATTTATAATTAAGGGTATTAAGATTATGAGGAACAACATAAAGCATACTTTCAGTTTAAGGGTTAATAATGATAAAGTATATGAGAGCCTGAAAAAAATATCAAAAAAAAGAGGGTACCGTAGCGTAAATAAACTGATTAACGATATTCTAAAAGAGGCTGTTAATAAAGAGGGTTCGCTTCCCGATATATTTTATAAAACGAAAGAGGTCGATAAGTATATAAAATTTAAAAGGGAAGATATTTATGACAGGGTCTAAAAAAGTATTCATAGATACGAATATATGGATTTATGCTTTTCTGTCGGAAAAAACCGGTAATGAAAAAAATAAAATAATTTTACAATTTCTGGAGGCTGAGATAAAACAAGACTTACTCGTTACTTCAATTCAGTGTATTAATGAATTTCACAGTGTATTGAGCAGAAAATACGGCACCTGCGGTGGGGAAATAAAGCAATATATAAACGGCATATGTGAAATTTCCGAAATTATTCCTCTGAATATAGATGTTTATTGGAAAGCCTTAGACTTAATAAAAAAATTTAAATTTTCTTTTTGGGACAGCCTTATAGCATCGGCAGCTATTTTAAACGATGTCGAGATAATATATTCCGAAGACTTTCAAAATAATTTCAATATCGAAAAAAGCCTTAAAATATTAAATCCATTTAAAAATTGAAGTATAAAATAACTCCCTGATTTCAGCTCTTAAGCCTTATAATTTCGGCCTCAATATCACTTATAATTTTGATATTCTCAATTTTATCGTCAACGCTGAAGATGATAAACACTTTACCGCCGAATTTTTTCTCAAATTCTTCGAAGCTTGCTTTCATTCTTTCCGAAATAGAATAATTTCCGAAGTTTGCCCTTGCCGTCACCGGCTTTATCTGTATTCCAAAAGCTTTATTGCCGACCCACCCAAGATAATCGATGTCCCCGGCATGGTCAAGTTAAGGGTCGGATTCGGTAAATTTAACATCCGTAAACTGCTTAGCCAGATTTTCGTTCACGACGGATTTTTCCCGCAAAAAACCGTCATATGTTCTACAAATTGTCAAATTGTAAATATAGTCTATGGAATCCTGAAGCGTTAACTGCCTGAATGCTTCCTGCCATTCCGGTATTACGATTTCCTTGATTTTAACGTAAAGTCTTTCGCCCAGTTCTTCAAGTTCTTCTTTTGTTATCTTGGTTTTATTTTTTCCTTCCGTGTATGCATTCTTGAAATACCACCTTTCCCAGTCCTCGATAGACTTAGGCTGGCACTCCCTTATCAGAGCCATGACGGCGCCCACCTTATTCGGCCTCGATAACTGGTAAGTCTGGCAGGTGTAATTGAGCACCTTTTCTTTTTTGCCAAATTCTTTTGAATATTTACCTTTTTTAGTTTTCGGCATGACCCTCTTTTACCATATTAATAAATCTTCCTTTATATTTAAAATCGGCATCCATATCGACTGCAACCAACCCTTCTTTTATGAGATGGGCATTAATAAATGTCTTATTTTGTAAATAAAGATAGCAGAGAAGGTTGTTTTTATTGTCGTACTTCAAGCTGTCGTATCTTAAAAACACCTTTTGTCCTCTTAATTTTTCCATAAGATAATCCAGAGCCTTGCCGTTCAAAATCGGGTTTTGTTTAACGCCCAGCAACCTTACCGTTAAACCGTTATTAAGTTTTATAAATTCGGGACTTAATACCTCTTTAACGGTAAAATATTCCTCTCGCCTTTTGCTGTTTTTATCAATCTTTGAGCCGAATTGCAATCTTTTAAGGTCGATTTTTTTATTGAGATTATGCGGGTCTTTGAAAATATACGGAAGTTTACTTATCAATTCCTCATAATCGGGATTATCTTTATCATTACGGCTGTCATAAATAAAAACATCGTCGCCTTTTTTCGTTCCCTGCGCAAGCTTATTTTTAATAGTGTCTATAAAATCCGGATTAATTTCATATCCTGCAGAATTGCGGTTTAAGTTTTTTGCCGCAAAAGAAGTAGTTCCGCTTCCGAGAAACGGGTCGAGCACGGTATCGCCTACGAAAGAAAACATTTTAATCAACCTTTTCGGCAGTTCCTCCGGAAACATTGCAATATGAGCGTCCTGTCTTGCCCCCCCGAAATTCCAGTGACCCTGAAAATAAGAATTCCATTCATCTTTTGTAAGCTTTGACAATTCTTTATTTTCTTTTGTAGTTTTAGGAGGGATGCCGTCTTTTTTAAAGATTAGAATGAATTCGTAGTCTAATTTTAAAATGCCGTTCCTTGGATAAGGGAAGGAACCCATCACGGTTGCCCCGCCGGTGGTATTAGACGTGGTAACCTTCTGCCAGATAATTGCCCCCATATAATCGAACCCGATTGTTTCGCAGAATTTAATAATTTCCGTTCTAATCGGAATTACCTTGTATCTTCCGTAATAAACAGCCCTTGCAAACTGGTCGCCTATGTTTATGCATAGCCTGCAGCCTTTATGTAAAACCCTTCGGCATTCATTCCAAACGAGATTAAGGTTGTTTATGTAGCTTTCGTAACTATCGTTAAAACCGATTTGACCGGATACCCCGTAATCTTTTAATTGCCAGTAGGGCGGGGACGTTATAACGAGATGGACGCTTTCATCCGGAAGTTCGTCCATTTTTCTTGAATCGCCGATAATTATTTTATGGTTTGTTTTAAACACGCTTAAACCTTTATAATTAAATATATTCAGGAAATTATTATACCATAAAAATTATTATTTTTCGTAACAGGTTATTCAAATATCCCGTTGAAATATAAAAATATATCAAAATTAAATAAACCTTAAATGAAGCGAAAATAACTTCAATAATGTAGAAGGTGTTTTTTAAAACGGTATATCGTCGTCGTCGCCGGGCTGTGAGCCGCCGTCCGGAGCTGAATGACCCGGGCCGCCACCCTCCGCTCCGTAACCGGTATTGTTTTGTGCGTATTCGTTCTCTCCCGCCGCACCCCCGCCCCCGGCGCCTTTGGCGCCCAGCAGGACGATATTGGTCGCGACTATTTCCGTAATGTATTTTTTGTTTCCTTCTTTATCGTCGTAAGAACGGTTGTTAATTTTTCCCTCGATGAAAACCTGTTTTCCTTTGTTTAAATAGTTGGCGATGCTCTGCCCCATTTTGCCGAATACGACGATGTTGTGCCATGTCGTCCTCTCCTGCTTAGAACCCGACTTATCGTTGAAATATTCCGTCGTCGCTATAGAAAACCTGAGGATTGCCAATCCGTCGGGAGTGTAACGAAGTTCAGGGTCCTTGCCCAGATTTCCGATTAGTAATACCTTATTAAGACTGCCCATAATACCTCCAAAGTTTTATTATTTTTATTAATTGATTTTTGTGAATAATAAAATCTATAATAATTTAAGTAAACCCTTTTGGCAAGTTAAAATTATTTTAAATTTTTGTTACGGTAATGTTACGATTTTGTTAAGTTTAGGTTAAATTTTAAGCGCAACTGAGCGCAATTAATAAAAAAAATAGATATGACGCATATAACGGTATATAATAATAACATAATAATTTTACTTGACCTTTTTAAATAATGGGGTATAATAAAATTGTAAAGTATTCATCTGAGTTTTTCAAAAATATCGCTTTAGCATTAAATTACTTAACGGTTCATATAATTACTTATTAGGCGTATGAATAAAAACATCGTAAAAATTAATAATAAAGGCGCTTCCTTATTGGAGGTTATGATAGCCATGGTTATTCTTACGGTGGGGTTTTTGGGCGTTATGGCGCTGGCGGTTGCTCTTACAAATAACAATGCGACGGCCGGCAAGATAAATACGGCGACCACTATTGCGCAGGCGCAGGTCAGCCAGTTAAATTGTTTGGGGGTGACGGGGGTTAATAATAATTTAGCGACATGGGGGATTGCCGCTTTACCCGGGACTTATACTTATACCGTTTACCCGGCTGTTTTAATCCCCGATACGAGAAATCAAGTAACCTCATGTATCAATCAGGCTTTAGCGGTGGGCGGACCGCCGCCAGATTCACCTTCCCCGACAGGTTTGGGCGTTACTTTGCCTTACCACGTTACGATTAAATTTTCAAATAATCCTAATCCGGCATCTACAACTGTCATAAATGCGCAGGTGGAGGTTAGCTGGCAGGATACGGGACAGCATGTTATAGTAATGAACGATTTAATTTCGTCATAATCATATTATATTTATCCCCTTTAATTCCCCCTCCTTTGACGGAGGGGTTAGGGGAGGGCGGGCATAAATAGAGATGTTAAAGTTTTTTAAGGTTAACGAAATGGAAAAGGTAAAAAAAATTAAGCGGGGATTAAACAATAAGGGGCTTTCCGTAGTCGAACTTATAATAGCTCTGGCAATTTCCGTAATAGTAGTCGCGGCGGCGGGGTTTATTTTGCTCACACAATCCGGCGTAATAAGGCTTAATAGGTCGGTTTCAACCGAACAGCAAAGATTAAATACTGCGTTTAATACCGTCAGGTATGCCATTCGGATGGCGGGTTTTGATTACGGACAGCGCTATTATGTTCAGACTGGTTTTCCGGCGGTTCAGATTGTAAACGCTAGCCCTTATGAAGTTTTGGTAAGCTACAGCACAGTAGTTAACGGCTCTAGTCCTTGCACATTAGCCTCAGTCGGAGCCGTTCCCGGTGAATTTAGCTATAGCGGGTCTTGTCCTAACTTTTATGTGGGTCAAAGCTTAAATATTATAAACGCTGTTCCGCCTTCAGGCAAATCGCTTCCGCAACCGCCTTTTGTACTTTGCGTGACCGGTACCCCGGCGGGTAAATTTATTCAAACAAACCCTGGCGCCGATGCAGCATGCCCGGGAGACGGTAATCTTGTACCTCCTAAGAATTTTGACGGAGGCAATGTATCATCCATAAATCAAGTATTGTTTTATTGGGGCGCTGTTCCATATACCGCTCCTGATAATGGACCTGGGATAACTTCCCCGTTCAACATTCCGGGCAATTTATACGAATGCCAGGTTGCTCCGGTAGTAATTAGCCCTACCGTCCCGACTTGTATGCCTAACACGACGATTACGCTCAGCGATTACATAAATTCCTTTGCCGTTAACCCCGTTATCCCGCCGCCGCTGCCGCCGCCCGATTCGCCGCCCTACTATTTATATACTGTGTCTATCACGGGAGAGTCTAATGTGGCGTTATCCGATTCGCCCGCTTACAGCGTTCATGTTCCGGAGACGTATGACGGCAATTTGAACGGGCCTAATAACGCTAAGGGAAATGCCGGGCAGATTGTCGGAAACAATGTATTAAAAACTCTTAACTCGAACGTGTTTTTAAGGAATGTTTATTATGGAAGTTAGCAATAAAAAAATCAGTTTAAAATGTAACGGTTAATACTATGAAAAAGAATGCTATTGTGAAAAATAATAGAGGTATTGCGCTTGTAACGGTAATATTAGTTATCGCAATTTTAGGGATATTGGCGGCGGTGGCTATCGAAACAACCGGCACCGATATTATAAACGCCGGAAATTATACATCGTCGGAGCAGACATTAAGCATATCGAACTCGGCTATGAATATCGTTCTGGCTCAGTTAGGTACGAGCCAGCAAACCAATGCGGGAATCGATATACCGACCTCAAATGTTTATTATTATACGCCGGCCGTGGATAATACGCTTCAAAAACTCATATGCGTACCGACCGCACTCAATAATTATTGCGCGTCCGTCATGTCACTGACTGCGGCAAATATCGACCCCGGTTTTTCAAATGTTCTTGGTTTTACGATAAACAGCGGGAATTTTGGCTTTGTGTATAACGGAACTTACGGGGAAAAGCCGAGTTACAGCTTAAATTACTATTTTTACAACGGGCAAATTAACACGATAACACAGAATCAAAACGCTTCAAAAACGGTTCAAACCGGAATGACATTCAGTTATGGACCTATTCATGTGGGATATTAGGTTATATTAAGAAAAAGGAGACTAAAGGAGGAGAAATGGACAGGAAAGCAGGATTTTTTATGAAAATAATATTAGCCGCTATTTTTATAATTTTTTTAGGCTTTAGCCTATTCGTTAAGCAGTCGTACGCCTCCGATACATCTTTGCTTACAAATCTTAATAACCCTAATGTCTTAATATTTTTGGATACTTCCGGCTCTATGATGTGGAACGAAGGGGTAAACTGGGAAAACTCAAGCGCAAGCGGATATGACGCGCCGGAAAGCTGGAGCGGGGGAGGCAGTTCTCCCGCATGGGCGCCGGGGTCGAATAGCGTGTTTTCCAAAATATATAACGCAAAAATGGCTTTATCTCAAATAGTAACCGACCCCTCTTTTTCAAATCTAAATTTTGCATTTGCGTCGTTTGACCAAACCGATGCGACTTCTCCCGGTTCAACCAACCAATGCATATATGCCGACGATGCTTCTTTTCAAAATCCTTCTACTGCATTATATTATCCTTATTCGGGAAGCACAGGGACAGGGACCCCCGATGAAACAGGGGCTTATGGTAGTTCAACATATCCCTTTTTTGGTAGTGGTTGTAGTGGTTCGGCAAATATAAGCGGCGGTTATTTTATATCTTATGATTATTCTCCTTATATTACTAATAATTATTATGCCATATACAGTGATACCCCACCGTTTCCATGGGATTTATATGTTCCTTTGACAACGGACGGGACATTAAGTTATCTTACCGGAACCACAGTTGCATCTAATCCCAATAATTCGACCGACCGGTATTTTGACCCCGCTCCTATTGCGGGGCCCGCTATAAACTGGCTTTTATGGCAGGCGCCTATTTATAGTGGTTTATTAGATCCTGCCGGCGCCCAAGTTTCGGGCTTAAAAGCCGGCGGCGGCACGCCGATGTATGCCATGGCTTACAACATGATTCAATATTTTACCAATTCTTTAACAGCTGACGGCGCCGCCGCCTGCAGGAGAAATTTTTCGATTATCATAACGGACGGCGAGGCAAACGATTCTTTAGCCAGTAGGACCCCAAGCGAACTTTATGATTTATATACAAGTGTGGATACGACATATCCCATAGAAACATTTATCATAGGGTTTGGTTATAGCGGAGGCGTAAGCGGGCCTGTCTATATTCAGGGGATGGCAAACGCGGGGGCGGGAATTGACCCTTCTGTTAATCCAAAGGGCGTTAGTTTCACGGCAACGGTGGGCAGTTCGCCTACTACGCTTGTTTTGCCTGCCGCCGCTTTTTCATCCACAAACGGAGTTCTGGTCGGCGATACGATTTCCGATAACGGAAATGAAAGCGATGACTGCGAAGCCGCTAACAACAATAGCGGCGTATATGCAAACGGCAACGATTGCGCCGTTGTTACCGGAATATATCCTAATACCGATACCATTCTATTATCAAATTCATTAAAGACGATAAATACAAGCGGAACCACTGGCACTGTTACGGTTTCAGGCACCGTTTATTTAACTTTTAATTATGAGCAGCTTATAAATTCGCTTACCACGATATTTGACCAGATAGAAACCCAGTCGGCTTCTTTTACCTCTCCTGTCGTGCATCAGGTTTACGGACAAAACGAAAATGTTTATTACGCAAATTTTAAAGCTTTGAATCAGCCTCTATGGGGAGAAGGCAATATATTTCTTTTTAAGTTAAATGCGCAGGGGCAGTTAATAGGACCTGGCGGTCCTGCCGTCAGTGCCGGAGGTCGGATAATTACAAGCGACTCATACTGGGATAGCGGCAACGGGGCGGGGGGAGCGCTTCAGACGGAGTCGCCCTCGTCAAGGTATATAATTACCGGCAACATAAATTCCACAAACGGCGATAGCACGACAATAGGGTTTAATATAGGTAATGATACAAATTTAGAGGAATTGTTAGGGCTTTCTTCGACAAATTACTCGTCCGTTTGTCCAAGTTCTACTTCCGAAAGCGCGTGCGCGGATGATATTATAAATTTTGTATTAAATCCCGATAGCGCTACCGATAACTGGAAACTCGGCGCTATATTCCATGCCGACCCGGTTTTAATCGGTCCGCCCCCATATCCTTATTCCAGTTCGTCGTATCAGGCGTTTAAAGCGCAGTATGCGACAAGACGGCAGGTTTTGGTTGCCGGTGCAAACGACGGCATGCTTCACGGTTTTGACGCAGGTTCGTGGGACAGCACGACAAGTTCTTATTCCGACGGAACGGGAGCGGAGCTTTTCGGTTATATTCCGCCGAACTTTTTGGATACCCCGGGGGTAACTTCTACCGCCTGCGTTCCTTCGGCTCCGAGTATAACGCTTCCCAAAATTTCCTGTTGGTATGAATCTTCCATATCGAAGCCGTCTATTTATGAGTTTGTGGATTCGACGCCGTCCGTTAACGATGTATTTTTCGGAAATGTTTTTAACGGAACGGCAAACAAACTTGATTATTCTAACTATCCAATTTCTACGACCGGAACGACCGGAACGCCCGTAAACAGCTGGCATACGGTTTTAGTAGGCGGCGAAAGAAACGGCGGAACAAGTTATTATGCGGTCGGCTTAACAAATCCCTCAAAGGTGGGAAGCACATATCCCGACCCGTTGTGGAGTTTTTCCGACGCGTCGGCTTCAACCGATCCAATGGGCAACACTTGGTCTAAACCGCTAATAAGCTATGTTTGCCTT
>JAKBNN010000035.1 GCA_021831025.1 bacterium
AGAATGGATTCCCACAGATAAATAACGAGAGAACCCAATTCATCGGTTGTGTTTAATATAAATTTGCCGATACTTTCAAAAGGGGTGAGTATTCCGTTCATTGAACTATATTATATGTTAATGTTTATAATTTTGCAAATGCCATAAGCGGCCGATACTTTATTACGATTCCTCCAGCTCCACATGCCAATAAGCATTATCGACGAGGCTTAGAAACGGCATCCACTCTTTATACAAAACATTTGTAAGAGATATATGATAATAAGGGGACCATTCGGGTTTCCGAGGTTTCCTGATAAGTTTCATTCCCGCTCCTCCAGGCGTTCTTCCGCCTTTATTTCTGTTGCAGGGGATACAACTGCACACCACATTTTCCCATGATGAAACCCCGCCATGCGTCCTTGGAACGACATGGTCAAGATTCAACTCGGTTTTTTTAAACTCCCTGCCGCAATACTGGCATTTATTTTTATCCCTTAAAAATATGTTAGCCCTTGAAAATTTTATATATCTTTTGGGCAGTTTATCATAGTTAGCAAGGATTATAACCCTTGGCGCCCTGATCATTCTATCTACAAGCCCTATTGATTTAGATTCTTCAATGATAGCAAGGCTCTGCCACGAGTCAAAGCTAAATGTTCTATAATTTTCATCCACTGCCCTGGCAACGCCTTGATAAAGAAGAATTAGTCCTCTTTTTAAGGATGTAACATGAACGGGCAAAAAAGATTTATTTAAAACAAGAACGCTTGATGAAAGCATAATTTCTACTCAAATTGATTAAAGATACAAATTATATTTAAGTATTATAATAATTATAAATATTATAGCCTTACCCGACCATTATATCAATAAATCAAAAAAATAAAAAACTAAAAATATTCGTATTCCTTATCGGGGATAGATTTTAACGCTTGCATTATATCTTTAAAATCTATCTCGAGCACGGTTCTAAGATCAATCAAAAACTCTTCATTTTTTATTTTTCCGATAATCGGAACACGAAAGCTGCGAAAAATTTGGCTTAATTTATCAGCGCTTAATGTTTCATGGGTAATGCTTATGGAATATGTTTTGAGTTCGTAATCCGGTAAGGCTCCGCCTCCTACGATACTTAAATCCTCTATTATCTTAAAATTGTATATATTTTTATTTATATATTCAAGTTTTTTAATTTTATTTAAAAGCCTGAATGCTTTTCTTTTAATATCTTCCCCGCTTTGCGAAAGAAAAAAAAGGGTGGGTATTCTTTTAACCGCGGTTTCGATATCCAAATATTCAAAAAGGACGGCTTCAAGCGCGGCAAGCGTCATTTTATCTATTCTAAATGCCCTGTTTAACGGATTTGATGCAATTAAATCCACATACTCTTTTTTTCCCGCTATTATTCCTGCCTGAGGTCCCCCTAAAAGCTTATCTCCGCTAAATGTGATAATATCTACGCCTGCATTAACAACCTCCTGTGCAGTGGGTTCGTGAGGCAATCCAAATCTTTCAATACCCACAAAACTGCCCGAACCCAGGTCTTCCATAACGGGAATACGGTGGTTTTTACCGATGTAAACAATATCTTTGCTCGATAGTTCGCTAACAAAACCCTTCATTCTAAAATTGCTATGGTGCACCTTTAATAAAAGAACCGTGTTTTCATTTATATTTTTTTCATAATCCGAAGGCTTTGTCTTATTTGTGGTACCGACTTCCACTAAAGCGGCCCCCGAAGCCTTCATTATGTCGGGTATTCTAAACGACCCGCCAATTTCGATAAGTTCCCCTCTCGAAACTATAACTTCCTTTTTTTGTTCCGCGCAAAATGATGACAGCGCCATAAAAACAGCGGCTGCATTATTATTTACGACGATAGCCCTTTCGCATTTTAAAATTTTTTGAAGCAGGGATTCCACATGCGAATATCTTTTGCCCCTTTTACCCTCCGTCAAACTAAATTCTAAATTTGAATAGGACGATGATATTTGCGCAACATTTTTAACGGCTCTTTCCGGTAAAATGGAACGCCCTAGATTTGTATGGATAACGACGCCGGTCCCGTTGACGACTCTTTTTAAATTAAAAGAAAAATTGTTTAAATCATTTTTAAGCTTGCCGGCAAAATATTCAACCTTAAACCTTTCCTCATCGATGTTTCCGGTTTCCGCTGTTTCCATATTTAAAAGATTTAAAACATTATCTTTTTCCCGTTTTATTAAAGCATTAAGCCTTTCTTTTACAAAATTATAAGAAAAAGCTTTGCTAAGCAATTTAACATCCTTATTTTTAAGGATTTCATAGATACTCGGAAATTTTCTTAATATATCGTTTTTATTGTGTTCCATAAATTTTTTTGATTTATAATTTTAAAGGCTCTCAAAAGATTTTAACCTTTTACCTATATGAAATGATAAAAAATCTTCCAAAAATGTGGAACATTCCCTTAATAATTCTTCTTTAACGACCAATTTATTTATTATCGACAAATCCGATTCCATCATTAAATTAGATAAATTAATAAAATTAACGGGCAAATTTCTTATTCCTGTATTGTTTCCTGAATTGGCGCAAGAGCCGCAAACAACGCCCCCCTTTTTTAGGCTAAAATAAAATTTGTTATCCGCATTCTTCTCCGAACAAACGGTGCAGGTCGAAAAGTTAGGAGATATGCCTGTATATTTTAACAAATTAGATATAAAATAAATCTCGTATTTAAGCAATATCGCCGTCATAGAAAAATCAGGCGAAGATGCTTTTGCGCCGACATGGTTAAGGCCTTTATAAATAGCGCGGGTAAGATAAAAAATATTTTTATTGTTATCCCTTTCCTGACATAAAACCCTTGAAACCTCGGCAATCTTGGTTAGAAAAAGATAAATATCTATATCCTTTCTAACATTCTTGTAATCTTCGACTATATCCGCTTCGTACAAAATATCTAAAGTCATGCCCGCCTTTTCATAAAATTTTATACGCGTAAGCATTGCAGGCTCTAATTTACCCAGAAATCTTTTCCGGCTTTTCCTCGCGTTGTTGGCAAAACAGGTAATCTTTCCGTAATCTTCGGTGATATAGGTCAAAAGCAAATCAGCCTCGTTTAATTTTTTTATATATATCACAAATGCATTTGTAGAGAATAATTTCATAGCATAGAAGATGCAGAATTATTTATTTTCCGGAATTAAATATTACAAATATTCCTATCATGATTATGAAAACCCCAAGCCATCTTTTAAGGCTGACCCCTTCCTTTAAAAATATTTTCGATAAGAGAACTACAAGTACATAGCCGCTTGAAAGCATCGGATATGCAATAGATAAAGGCAGTTTAGACAGTGCAAGAAGGTAAAATATCGTCGCAAAAAAAAGCATTATTAGCGCGCCGAATATAAATGGATTAAAAAAAACAAGGATAGACCTTATGCCTATCGTTAAATGTTCCTTTTTAACCATGCCGGAGCCGATTTTTTGCAAAATTTGCCCAACCGATGTAAATATAACGGCAAGACCCATAAAGATGTAAGGATTTGTCAGCATAATTTATATTTATATTATATGCTTTTTAAATTTTAAAAGCTCGGTATAAGTGGGTAAAATAAAAATTTTTTTATTTCCGCCATCTCTGCCGGCGCCTTCCTCGCAAATTTTAATAATTCTTTTTAAAGAACTTTTTAAGTTATGATCTACTATAATGCTGTCTTTACCTATGCCGGCTGTCTGCAGCCTTATCGCCATATCAAAGGGGCGGGCGCCCGTAATTACGATTTTGCCGAGTTTACCTGCATACCCCTCGAAATCGACATCCCAAATCCACGAAACATCTCTGCCGTCGGCATCTCTGTCGGAAAAAGCAAATAGAACATTTATAAAACCATCTTCACCCGTAATCTTTTCTAAAACCCTGTTAAACCCGGTCGGATTTTTAACAAGGTCAACATTGATTTCGATTCCTTTAAAAATCTTTTTATATGACCTTCCAAATTTTGTCCTAAAATTCTCAAATGAAGTCCTTATGATTTTATCGTTAAGCGTATAATTTTTTAAAACCGCATAAGCCGCCGCATAATTAGCCATATTGTAGTCGCCGGATAACTTTGGCTTAAAATAGAATATTTTGTCCGTAGTTTTATTGCATAAACCTTTCATCCCTTTACCGTTAAATTCACAAGCATAAATTTCCGGTTCTTTACTCTCGAATCCGCAATATTTACAATTAAATCTTAATAAAAATATACTTTTATTTAAATTTTTTTCACAAAAAAGAATATGTCCGCAATCAGGACAGGTTAAAGCATCGGATAAATTGGAAGAAAACCCACTGATTTTATTTATTTCATTTTCAAAGAAGTTTTCATTAAAGCCGTAATAAATTTGCGGATTGTTAAGTCCGTAACCGATAAAGGAGCCTAAAGGTTCGTAAGAGGGTAAAATGAGAACAGGCGGCTCAGGCAAATCTTTTATAGCGTTTTTTATCTTATTTACCGTTATATTAACCTCGCCGTATCTGTCTAACTGGTCCCTGTAAAAATTAGTAATAACGATAACATTCGGGCTTAACTTTGAAGCTATATAAGGAAAAACCTTTTCATCTACCTCTATAACGATAAAATCGGCATTAAATTTCAGCGTTAAATTATATGAGCCTATAATGGATCCAAAAATTCCATTCGGCATATTAGCGCCGTTTGAATTAGCGCATACATTTTTACCCGAATATCTAAGAGCGCCTGCAATCAGGTTTGAGGTTGTAGTTTTGCCGTTGGTTCCGGTAACGATAATAACAGGAATGCCGCGTGAATTAATGTCTTTCGAAAAATCGTCGAAAATATCTTTATCTAACTTCTTTAAAATATGGGTGGGCAAAACATCGCCTTCCCTTTTAAAAAAGATATTTAAAACACTTTTAAAAAATTTGTAAAAAAGAATTTCAATTTTATTTTTAAATCTTAAAGTCATAATAAATTCAATAAGTTATAATATTTTATTATAAATATTAATAACTTAATATTGATTAATTATTAATCAATTTGATTAATTATTCGATTTGTTTAACAAATCGACTTTATGAGAATAAGGCTTTCAAAAAAAATTTTACAACCATTGTGAAATTGTCATAAAACTGTAACAAAACTGTAATAAAATTGTAACATAACTTCCATGAAACCGTCATAAATCGTTTATATATTCCTGCTTACCCCGCGGGACAAATGTTGTTTAATTTTTTCGACTGCTTCCATTGCATTTTTAGCATAAATATCGGCATTTATCGATTTTGCGTAATCATCCGTTACGACAGCCCCGCCAACCATTGAAAATACCTTTAAATTATGTTTCTTCAGTTCCTTGATAACATGCTCCATTTCCGTAACGGTCGTTGTCATCAAAGCCGAAAGGCCGACGAAATCAACTTTATTTTTTATAGCTTCTTCTATTATTCTTTCGGTCTTTACATTCCTGCCAAGGTCTATGACCTCGTAGCCGTTATTTTCAAGAAGCATGGATACTATATTTTTTCCTATATCGTGGACATCGCCCTCAACCGTAGCCATTAAAATTTTAGGCCCTGTGGAAGCGCCGCTTTTAGGCAGCTCCCGTTTAATTCTGTTAAAGGCTATTTTCATAGCTTCTGCGCTTTCCATAACCTGAGGAAGAAAATAAATGTTTTTATCAAAAAGCCTGCCGACTTCTTCCAATGCGGGTATTAAATATTTATTTCCGATATCCAACGGCAAATCCCCATCGCTTAGAAGTTTTTCGACATAATGCGCTATATGCTCCTTTTCTCCATGAACAACGGCATCATATAACTGGACTCCCGCTGTTTTTTCGGAAGCCAAATCAGGATTTTTCTCTCTATTGCTATTGCCGGCATAGTCCATTGCTTCCGCCGAATACTTGTTTATATAGTTCTTAAAAAGATAGTCTTTTCCCAGGAGGGCATTTATAGCATAAAAACTCGCCATTAAATAGTTATCTTCGGGATTTATTATAGAAGCGCTTAAGCCCTCTTTAATGCACAGCGATAAAAATGACGAATTAATATATGACCTTTTTGGAAGTCCGAACGATACATTGCTGATACCTAAAACAGTAGGAAGATTCAATAAAGTTTTATTTTTTGAAAGCGCGTCTATTGTTACCATAGCCTTTTCCTGTCCTGCACTTATCGGAAGGGTAAGAAAGTCAATGATAATGTCATAAGATTTTATGCCGTAATCTACAAGTCTTTGATATACTTTATATGCCGTTTCCAGCCTTTTTTCCGCAGTCTCCGGAATCCCCGCATCATCTAAGGCTAAAATCAAAACGCCTGCCCCGTATTTTTTAATCAAAGGCATAATCTTCGCAAGTTTCTTTTCTTCGCCGCTTATCGAATTTATAAGCGGCTTGCCGGGATACAGCATAAGAGCTTCTTCTAAAACGGCCGGATCGGAAGAATCTATAGAAACAGGTGTATGCACAACACTCGTTACGGCGATTATCCCTTTTTTCATCAAATTTATTTCATCGGTTCCGGGAACACCCACATTAAGGTCAAGCACCGTTGCGCCCGCTTCAACCTGTTTTAACGCGGTTTTCCTGATATAATTGGTTTTCCCGTTTTTAAGTTCTTCTATAAAATCTTTTTTACCGGTAGGATTTATTCTTTCGCCTATAACGATAGGCGGATGATTATAACCGCAAGATACAAAATCGGTTCTAGATGTTAAAAGCAGGCCGGACTCTTTCTTTATACCCTTTTCGGGCAGGCCGCTTTTATTTATCATATCTATCTCGCCTTTAAGCGCACGGGTAAACAAATCATTGCTTCCGCAGCATGCAGAAATTACCCTTACGCCTATTAGCGCAAGCTCCGAAACTAATACGGTAAAATCTTCCGGTTTGCCCGGAAAAACTGTTTTTCCGTCGATTAACTTTGGTATTCCGGCATTTGGCTTAGAAATAAGCGGTATTTCAGTTACGGAGGCCATCTTTTTTAAAATCTCGTATATTCCCGCAGGGCCTACGGAACAGTTTGCGCCTATTACATCTGCTCCGAGGCTGTCTGCCGTTATGGCAAAAACCTCGGGAGTGGTTCCTAAAATCGTTCTAAAGGTGTTATCGAATGTCATCATTGCTATAATCGGTTTATCGCATAACTCCTTAACCGCAATGATAGCGCTCCTTACCTCTTGCAAATCTATCATGGTTTCAAGTTGGAATAAGTCGGCCCCTGCGTCTAACCCTGCTTTAATCTGCTCCTTGTAAATTTCGACGCTTTCTTTAAAAACCAGATCTCCTACGGGATAAATAAATTTTCCGGTAGGACCTAACGACATAGCAGCAAGCGCCCTGTCACCCGCAATTTCTTTGACCGCTTTAACGGCATTAAAATTTACGGCATACAACCTGTCCGACAGGCCGTATTCGGCAAGCTTTATTCTATTGCCGCCGAATGTATTGGCGACTATTATTTCGCTTCCCGCCGTAAAATAACTTTTATGAACATCTTTTATATAATTTATTTTTTCCGAAACATTAAAACTTTCGGGAAGCAAGCCTTTGGGAAGCAGGTTTTTTAGCTGCAGAACCGTTCCCATAGCCCCATCCGAAAGCATCAATCTTTTTTTTAATTCGCCTCTAAAATCCTTTATCATAAAATGAATCTCAAATTTATTTTATTTTTATATATTATCCCAAATTTGCCGATAGAAAATTATCTTTCTGGATTCCTGCTTTCGCGGGAATGACTTTACTAGTATTTAACTTTTCACCCAACTAGTGTCATTCCCGCGAAAGCGGGAATCCAGAGCTTTTAAGGTTTTTAAGTATATTCTACATTTTCTATCGGCAATTTTGGGTATTATAAAAATTGGTTAACGATATTGACATTTTCTATCTTCCTACCCAAAAATTTTTCGCCCAATTCCTTAAACTTTTCAAGGTCATCGCTGACAAAAAATAATTCGCTGCCATTTTTTGCCTCATCTTTTAACATATCGTTTTCTTCCAAAAAACATTTAACGATTTTTGCAGTTTCGATTCCAGAATCTATTATTTGTATATCCCTGCCTATAGCCTCTAATATTAAATCTTTAAGAATCGGGTAATGGGTACAGCCGAAGACAAGGCAGGAAGGTTTTTCGTCAACTACCGGATTTAAATAGTAATTTATTACTTTCTTTGTTATTTCTTCATTCAAAAAACCCTCTTCGACAAAAGGAACAAGAAGAGGGCAGGCTTTTTCTATAACCTTAAAATTACTTTTAAACTTATATTCGCCGCTCCTTTTTAAAGCGTTAATTTCTTCGTATATAACCCTTGAATATGCCCTGCTTTTAATTGTGGCAGATGTCCCTATTACGGCGATATTTCCTCCCGAAGAAACCTCTACCGCCTTTTTAGCTCCCGGCTCTATAACGCCGAATATGGGAATAGTTTCTCCTTTTCGCAAATCGTCTAACGCCAGGCTTGAAGATGTGTTACAGGCTGCCACGACGATTTTAACCCCTTTGCTTATTAAGAATTTTGAAATTTCCGTCGAATATCTAAGAACCGTTTCTTTTGATTTATTACCGTAAGGAACCCTTGCCGTATCCAGATAATATATTAAATCTTCGTCAGGCAAAATCTTTCTTACCTCTTTAAAAACCGTTAAACCGCCGAGTCCCGAGTCAAATATACCTATAGGGGCATTATTGTATTTCATATAATAAAATAATTGTAATAGTTCAGATAAATGTAGTAAAATATCAAAGGCATATATGCGCGCTTTAGCTATTATAAAATAAAGAAACC
The DNA here is from genome assembly GCA_021831025.1 of bacterium. Lineage (GTDB taxonomy): Bacteria > SZUA-79 > SZUA-79 > Acidulodesulfobacterales > Acidulodesulfobacteraceae > Acidulodesulfobacterium. The sequence goes on from JAKBNN010000035.1 coordinate 8,767, forward strand.
TATTATATCAAATAAAAAACGACATAAATTTAAATAAAATTAAATCAAATCAAGAAAATGAAAGATAAATACTTAAAAAAAAGATTCGATGTTTTGACCGAAGATAATATCGATTTGGATATTTTAGAAACTATGGACTTTGAATACCCCGCAAGCAATACCTCGGTAACCATAAGAACCAAAGAATTTGCCTCAGTTTGTCCGTGGACAGGGCTTCCCGATACTGCCGAACTCTTAATTACATATATCCCTTTTAAAAAATTAGTCGAGATGAAATCCCTAAAATACTACCTCTTATCCTTTAGAAATGTCGGAATACTGCAAGAACACGCAGTAAATAGAATTATAAACGATTTAAGTAAATTGCTTAAACCTAAGTCTATGGAGGTCGAAGCAAGATTCGAATCCAGGGGCGGACTTGATACCGTCGTTAAGACCGCGTATAAAAGCAAAAGAAAACAATAGAACGATAAATTTACAATTATATATGCGGCGTATTACATTACATAGATATAAAGCCGCTCAACTCTTTAATATCTTTTCTTGCATTTATTTCAAAACTGTTATCGATTTTAACGCGGTTTATTTGGGTGACCTCGTCAAGCGAAATGTTGTACCTGTTTTTTAGCGCAATATCTATTAAATAGTCGCAAAAAACAAAATTTTTAGGTAAAAAACTTCCATGTAAATATGTGCCGAAAAAGTTATCGGTTCTTGCCCCTTCCGTTTTATCTTCCCCGTTATTACCGAATCCGCGCAAAACAGTTCCGAAAGGTTTTTGGGTTTCTTCTAAATATGTCCTGCCTCCATGATTTTCGAAACCGACCGCAACCGTATCGTTAAATTTTATCGCGATATTCCCTGTCAGCCTTGGGCTTTTAGCCTCCGTATAACCTTTAAACAGGGAAATACCTTCGATAATTTTACCGGCAGAGGACTTATAATAATCGCACAAAAGCTGGTAACTGCCGCAAATGGCAAGCATTATTATATGCCTATCCAATACTTCTTTTAATATATTTTTTTTATTTTTTATAAAATCGTCGTAAATCAAAGCCTGCTCCGCATCCTGTCCGCCGCCCATAAAAATAATATCCATATTATCTGCCCTTAAAACCTTTTCTAATGAAATATTTTCGATTTTCAGGCTAATTCCGTACATGGACGCCCTGTATCTAAAATAAAGAACATTCCCCCTGTCCCCGTATATGTTCATAATTTCGGGATATAAATCTATTGCCGTTAATTCAAAAGCCTTTTTCATAATTTTAAATAAAGTTTAAAATAAAGTTTGGCAATTTAACGATTTAACATATTTATAAATATTTATAAATATGTTATCATAGCAAAAAGCGATGCCTATATTAGATTTAATTTCCAAAAAGCTCGAAGAAAACAGAAAGCTTGGACTTTATAGAAAAATACCCGAGTTTAATTTTACCCGCAAAGGCACTGAATCCTGTTTTTATTTTAATAAAGAACTTAGCCAAATTCCGGACATTAACCCCCAATTAGATTATAACACGGGGTTTGTTAATCTTGCAACAAATGACTACCTCGGTCTTTCTTCGAGCGAAAGAATAAAGAACTCGGCTAAAAAAGCTATCGATATTTACGGAACTTCAAGTTCTTCTTCTTTCCTGATATATGGCCATACCCTGCCCCATAGAAATCTTGAAGATTTACTGTGCGAATTTAAAGGCGGCTATGAAAGATGCATGCTATATCCATCGGGCTATCAGGCAAATATCGGCATTATAAAGGCGCTGTCCGGCATATCCCCTCTCAAAACCTTTATAGCTTTCGATGGGTTATCCCATGCATCGATAGTCGATGGAGTTTTAGGCGCTAAGGTTAAATTTAAAAGCTTTAAACATAATGATTTATGCCATTTAAATAATATATTAGAGAGCCAAAAGGATAAGGAAATAAAACTTATTATAACCGAGGGGGTCTTCAGCATGGACGGAGATACCCCCGATTTACGGGGCATCTTAAACATCGCAAAAAAATATGACGCCGTAAGTGTTATAGACGATGCGCACGCAACCGGAACCATAGGAAATAAAGGCGGCGGCAGCGTCGATTTTCACGGGGTAAAACCGGACATAATCGTAGGAACGCTCGGTAAGGCATTAGCGTCTAACGGAGCTTTCGTCCTTTCTAACCGTTTGATTATCGAATACTTAATTAATTTTAGCAGATCTTTTATATTTTCGACGGGCATACCCCCGGCTTCAAGCGCGGCAAGCCTCGAAGCGCTAAATATTATAAAAGAAAATCCCGAAATAGTTAAAACTTTGCAAAACTATTCGGAATTTGCGAGGAATTTTTTAAAAAACTCGGGATTAAATATATTGAATTCTACTACTCATATAATTCCCGTTCTGATCGGGAACGAAGAAAATGCCGTTAAGATAGAAAAAAAACTTTTGGAAGACGGAATCTATCTCAAAGCCATAAGATACCCCACGGTTGCGAAGGGAAGCGCAAGATTAAGATTAAGTATAAATGCGGCCATTGATTTTGCAAATCTTAAAAATGTATTAAAAAATCTCGTAAAAGTCGTGGAACAAACATGGGAATAATTACGAATCAAGGTAATATAGAGGGCACGGAGAAAGTAAATGCACACAAAATAAATAAAAATAAAGTAAAAAGAAATTTCTCAAATGCCGCCAATTACGACAGTTTTACCTCTTATCATAATTTAACCCTTAAAATGATATCCCAAACGGTAAAAAATTATTTAAATAAAAATAATGCATCTAGGTCGCCAAAACACATATTAGATATAGGATGCGGGACGGGACAGGGATATTTTATCATTAATGAAGCTATTCCAAGCTATAAATTTAATTATTTTGGACTTGATTTTGCAATCGGACTCTTAGGCGGGGCAAAACAGAAATTTTCAATTTCGGATAATATAAATAATGCCTTGCTAATTTGCGCCGACGCCGAATCGTTGCCGCTGAAAGATAAAAAATTCGACATAATATTTTCTAATATGACGCTTCACTGGTTAAATAATACCCTGCATTTCTTGAAAAAGGTTAAATCCGCATTAAAGGATGAGGGTATCGTTATATTGTCATTTTTAAGCTTCGGAACGCTAAGGGAGTTGTCCGAATGCCTTAAAGATGCCTTAATTGAAAGACAGGAAACGACGGGGAACAAACCTGGCAATTTTAAAACCGAAGGTTTTAAACTTCATAAATTTCCATGTCTAACTTATACGGAAAAAGAAATAAATAAATCCGGTTTAAAAATAATAGACTCCAAAGTATTTGAATATGTCGAAACTGCGGATTCTTCTCTGATATTACTAAAAAGAATGAACATGCTCGGAGCTAAAAATGCTCTTGACGCCGGAAAAATGCCGCATGGCTTATTGAAGCGGATTTTAAATATCTACGATAAATACTACCTTAATTGTGACGATAAAGTTTATGCTACTTATAAAATTGCTTATTTGGTGCTAAAAAAAACTAATGAAAAATAAAAAGCCCTAACTATTAAATATTTAGGGCTTTTTATTTTATAATTTATCCGGCGTATTAGAATATGCGGAATACGCAAGGCTTTACTTTGAAACGGCTACAAAATGATCCCTTCTGTTAATGGCATAGCATACCCTCGTATGTGCACTGCATAACGGTCTTTCTTTACCGTAGCTTATGGTCTTAAGCCTGTCTGCGGCTACGCCGAGATCCTCAAGATATGCCTTTGCGGCATTTGCCCTTCTCCAGCCGAGCGCGAGGTTATAGGCCTCAGAACCTCTTCTATCGCAATTGCCCTGTATTTGAATAACTTCGCCTGGATTATACTTAAGATAGATTGCGTCTTTTTTAAGTACCATCTTGTCAAGCGGAGTGAGAATAGATTTATTGAAGGCAAAATGAATATTGTTTGAGTTTGCCTGAATATTGTAGGTTGCAAGCCAGGGGTACTCTTTGATGTATGACGGAGCTTGCTTGACCACTTTAGGCGTAACTTTGGGCGCAACGGCAACGGCAGGTTTTTTTGCCGGGGGCAAAGCGCTTGAAGTAACTTTGGTTACTTTAGGGGCGCAACCCGAAAGAACGGCAGAAACGCCAAAAACTAAACCAAGAATTGATAACCCAATCTTTGTTTTTTTGTTCATTGTAAATTTTCTCCTTTAAAAATTAATTTTAAATTTTAAAAACTTTTAGGCCCTAAAAACTAATTGAATTAAATTGAATTGAAAGCAATTATTAACAAAATCAAAAATTAAACGCACCACCCTCCTTGATAAATTAAGGTTGAATAAAATATCCCGTCAATTTCACATATATCATACTTATATCATTATTTAAAAAAAAATCAATACCTTTTTTATAAACCTTTTGATAAATTTTATAAAATTGAAAAATTTTAATTCTGTGATAAACTTTATAATAAACAAAAAAATAAGGAGGTGAAATTTATGAAAAAGGTTTACGAAGCCCCGCTATTTCAGGAAATCCCCGCCGAAGAATTTTACAGTTTAATCATGGAAGGCTACGGGATTAAGGATTCGTGCTATTCCTGAAAGTCCTGCAAATAAGCGCAGTTGGCGCTACTTTGCCCACCGACCTTCTTTATCAAGTTAAAGAAGGTCGGTGGGCTTATTTCAAATACTCTATAAGCTCTACCATAATCCCGTTTGGATCATTCAGAAAGGCAATTTTCATGCTCTTATCCATCGAATAAAAAGGGTCTCTCGAAAAAACCGCGCCGTCTTTTTTCATTTTAAGGGCATCCCCGTCAATGTCGTCCGTTTGAAATGCAAAATGGGCAAAGGAATTTTCGCACGGGTTAATTTGTTTTGGATTATCTTCGGCTATAAGTTCAATTTCGAAGCCTGTTTTTATATCCTTTAAGAAGACTAAGGTAGTTTTATGAGCCTCTATATATCTTTTTTCCCTTACGGCAAAGCCAAAAAATTTAGCGTAAAAATCGATAGACTTGCTTAAATCGTTTGTTCTTATTGCAGAATGTATAAATTTCATTATTTTTAATTTAATCAAAGGCAAAGACGGTACCGGCATCATTTTCATGCCTTATCTCATCTACCTGTTCTTTTTTCATTTTTCCGGCATACAGCTTATTCGCGGCATTGATAACTAAGCCGTTTTTCCCGCCCGCATTTTTGTAAGCGTGAACAACGCCGGGAGGAACGATAAGAGCGGCAGGCCTATTCTCTCCAAGAAATAATACCATTTTATTGAGATAAGTGGGTGAATCTTTTCTGTTATCCCACAATATAATCTTAAAATCGGAAGGACCCAAAAAGCAAAAATAATCCGTTTGGAAAACATGTTCATGAGGCCCTCTTTTAACATCGGGCATAGTTAAAGAAACATAAGCCATCTGCGGAAAGATTGAGCCGTCAATCTCGTCCTCCCTGTACAGTTCGGCAAGCCAGCCCCGCTCGTCGATATGTTTTTTAATACCTTTGATAACGACATCTTTAATTTCGGATAATTTAAAAGAAGCATTCATTTTTACAGCCTTTATTTTTTGTGATTTTAGGATATTATTAAACTATGTAAGGCAAGTTAAATTATATGCTATTAAATTTTTAATTTCAACCATTTCTAAAATTTTAAAATTATAAAAACAATGCAAACTTTTATAAATTTCATAAATAACAAATTTATAAAAATGACATTTTACGGTTACCTAATAATTTTTGTTTTAATATTTTCAAGCGGTTATTCTTTTGCTAAAACATTAAAAATAATCAATCCCGCTCAAGCTATTGCCATAAAAGCCGTCATCATTCCTTTAAGGAAAATAATAAAAGGCACGGAAACCATCAAATATATTCAAAATATTCAAAGCGCCGGGCCGATTAACAATAATTTTCGAACCGGCAAGGGTAGCCGCATAAATAAAATTAAAAATTCGGGCAGCAGATTTAAAAATCTTAAGGGATTATATGTAAAGCTATCCGCTAATTTATATTTAATGCTTTATCCCAATAATTTTTATAAAAAGCCGAAGCATTTAAGGGACTATAATATTCATCAACTTTATCCGTACACTTTTGATAAAGGATTTATAACCGTAGATAAATTATCGGAAAAGATTATAATAAACAGATTATATAAACTATATATAATTAAAATTAAATTTAAAACAAAAATTCCCGAGGCGTTTGGCAATTTTGGGTATTTTAAAAAAGAAATAGTATTAAATGCCCCTTTTTATCCGTATATTTCGGCAAATAAAAACTCAAATCCACAGGTATTTACCCGCTTTAAAATAAATTTAGCAATAAAAAACGGATACGAA
>JAKBNN010000062.1:0-1769 GCA_021831025.1 bacterium
TGTTTCAACTAAAGGTTCGGTTAATATAATAAGACAGGCGAAAAAAGAAGGCGCAAATATTACATGCGAAACATGCCCGCACTATTTTACCCTCTCCGAAGACTCGCTTGCAAACTATAATACCAATGCGAAAATGAATCCGCCTCTAAGGACAAAGGACGATATTGCCGCCATTAAAGAGGCGCTGTTAGACGGGACAATCGATGTTATAGCTTCGGATCACGCCCCGCATAGCGAAGACGAAAAGGATACGACGCTGATTGAAGCCCCGTTTGGAATTATAGGTCTTCAAACATCGCTTCCGTTAACATTAAAGTTATACAGGGAAAAAAGGCTGACGCTGACGGATATAGCAAGGCTTATGTCTTTAAATCCGGCAAATATTTTGAACTTGGGCAACAGGGGAGCTATAAAAAACGGGTTTATCGGAGATATCACCGTTGTGGATATTAATAAAAAGTGGACATTCACAAAGGATAAAATTAAATCGCTAAGTAAAAATTCTCCCTTTATCGATATGGATTTTATCGGACTTCCCTTATATATCGTCGCTAACGCCAATTTAATTAAAGCAAATTAATATTTCAACCTATTTATAAATATGGACAATCTAAGCAAAGAAAAAGCTCTGCTTCTGCTTGACAACGGGAAATATTACGAGGGTTATTACGAGGGAAAAGCGATAGAATCGGGGGGCGAAATCGTTTTTAATACGGCTATGAACGGTTATCAAGAATTAATTACCGACCCTTCTTATAACGGGCAGATTGTTCTTATGACTTATCCCATGATCGGCAATTACGGGATAACAGGTACGGATTTTGAATCCGAAAAGGTATGGTTATCGGGGCTTGTAACAAGAAACTATGTCCGGATGTTTTCCCATTTCGGCGCTTCAAAAAGTTTATCGGAATTTGTCAATGCTTATGGCTTTCCTGTAATTTCGGGGATTGATACAAGGCATTTAGCGATAGAATTAAGGGAGGAGGGTTCTATTAATGCGTATATTGCCCCAAAGGAATCGGGAATTACATATATTAAAAGCAAACTGACCGGTTTGCCAAAAATGGAAGGTTTAAATCTCGCTAAAAATGTTTCTACCGCCGAGGTTTATGAAAAAAGGGTTAAGTCCCCCGAGTTTAATGTAACTATTATCGATTACGGCGTTAAGTATAATACGGTGCGATGCCTTAACGATTTAAATGCCTGTGTAACCGTTGTTCCATATAATTTTTCCAAACAGGAGATACTTAAAACCGAGCCTGACGGAATTCTTTTGTCCAACGGACCGGGAGATCCTAAAACTATGAAAGAAGAAATAGAAACCTTAAAAAGCCTGTTAGGCGAAAAACCTGTTTTTGGAATATGTTTAGGACACCAGTTGTTAGCTTTGTCGTTAGGTTTTAATACTTACAAACTTAAATTTGGACATCACGGAATAAACCATCCGGTCAAAAATCTCAAAACCTCGAAGATAGAAATAACCTCGCAAAATCATGGTTTTTGCGTTAATTTGTCGGATACCGGCGGCCGCATATCGAGGAATACCGAATTAACCCATATAAGCCTTAACGATAATACCGTGGAAGGCATTAAAAATGACGAATTAAAGGCATTTTCGGTCCAATACCACCCCGAGAGTTCGCCGGGACCAAGAGATTCAAGGTATCTTTTTTCCGAATTCAAAGAGCTATGCTTGAATAATAAAAAAAGAATTTTTAAGATTTAGTTTATATTTATTTAACTACCATTGCCGAGAAGTCCCCGTC
>JAKBNN010000062.1:1779-15063 GCA_021831025.1 bacterium
TTTATATTTATTTAATAAATGAAATCAAAACATTTGCCGTCCTATTTAAGCCTTTCAAACAAAGAGTTTCTGGCCAAAATCGATGGACTTTACGAGTTAATGGGAGAATGCGGGCTTTGTCCAAGAAGATGCAAAGCTAAGAGATTAAACGGCGAAAAAGGCTTGTGCGGCGCGGAAGGTAAACTAAGGATCGCAAGCATAAACCTTCATTTTGGCGAGGAGCCGCCTATATCAGGGAAGACAGGTTCGGGGACAATTTTTTTTAGCGGATGTCCGCTAAAATGTAAATTTTGCCAGAATTATCCAATTAGCAGATATTGCGCAGGAAATTTATATGACGCCGCGGAACTTGCCGTAGGCATGCTTAAACTACAGGAAAAGGGTGCTTGCAACATTAATTTAGTTTCGTCTTCGCATTATATGCCGTTTGTTGCGGAATCCATATTCTTGGCAAAACAAGGCGGGCTTTCTATACCGGTTGTTTATAACAGTTCGGGGTATGAATCCTTCGATACGCTTAACTTATTAGATAAGATTATTGATATATATCTTCCCGATATTAAGTATTCAAATAATGAAGAGGCTTTAATGTATTCGGGAATAAAAGATTATGCCGAAATTAATAGATCGGCTTTAAAGATTATGTATAATCAGGTTAAGGAACTTGTTACGGATGCTAAAGGGGTTGCCGTATCGGGTCTTATGGTCAGACATCTCGTTTTGCCGGCAGGAATAAGCGGACATAAAGATTCTTTTAGATTTATTGCAGACGAACTTAGCGAAAATGTTCCTGTAAGCCTTATGAGCCAATATTTTCCCGCATATAAAGCCTGTTACGATTTTAAAATCAATCGAAAAATAACTACAGGAGAATATGCGGAAGCCATTTTAGATCTGGCGAATGCGAATTTAACAGGATATTTTCAGGAAGATAATTCTTTAATGTTTTAACTAAAAATTAATCATTTAATAAAATTATGCCTAAAAGAACCGATATTAAAAGAATTTTGATAGTAGGCTCTGGTCCTATCGTAATAGGGCAGGCGGCTGAGTTTGATTATTCCGGTACCCAGGGGGCAAAAGCCTTGGCCGAGGAGGGCTATGAAGTCATACTTGTAAATTCTAATCCCGCTACCATCATGACAGACCCGGGTTATGCGAGTAAAACTTACATCGAACCCTTGACAAAGGAATTTATTGCAAAAATCATAGAAAAGGAAAGACCAGACAGCATATTACCGACGCTTGGCGGACAGACCGCCCTTAACCTGACTTTAGAGCTTCACGAAAACGGAGTTTTACAAAAATACGGATTAAAAATTCTGGGCGCTAATATTGACGCGATTAAAAAAGCCGAGGATAGAGAATATTTTAAAAAGAGCATGGAAAAGATAGGCGTTCCGGTTTTGCAGGGCGGTTTTGCCGTTAACATGGATGAGGCTTACGAGGTTCAAAAGAGTATCGGTTTTCCCGTAATTATAAGACCTTCTTTTACGCTGGGCGGCACCGGGGGAGGCATTGCGTATAATATTGAAGAATTTGCGGAGTTTGCCTCAAACGGTATAAACGCAAGTCCGATTAACGAGATATTAATCGAAAAATCAGTTATAGGATTCAAAGAGGTCGAACTTGAGGTCATGACGGATAAAAATCGAAATACTATAATAATATGCTCTATCGAAAATTTTGATCCTATGGGGATTCATACGGGAGATTCGATCACCGTTGCGCCGGTTCAAACCTTGAACGATAAAGATTTACAGAAACTTCGCGACTATTCCATTAAGATAATGAACGAGATAGGAATCGAAACGGGCGGCTCTAATATTCAATTTGCTTTAGACCCTGATTCCGATAAGGTATATGTTATCGAGATGAACCCCAGGGTTTCAAGAAGCTCAAGTTTAGCCTCGAAGGCAACAGGGTTCGCAATAGCCAAGATTGCCGCAAAGTTAGCAGTCGGCTATACTTTAGATGAAATTACGAACGATATTACTAAAAAAACGCTTGCATGTTTCGAGCCGTCGATAGATTATGTCGTTACAAAAATACCCCGTTTTACATTCGAAAAATTCCCTCAAACCGATAATACCCTGACGACCCATATGAAATCGGTCGGCGAAGTTATGGCAATAGGCAGAACATTTGCAGGTTCGATTCAAAAGGCCGCAAGGTCATTAGAAAACGGGAATTACGGGATTGAATCCCTTTATGGATTGGATTTATCTTACGAAGGCACCTACAACAAACAAGACACCCTTATGATTAAAGAAGAAATAAGGTCGCTGATAAAAAATAACGATTATAGAAGGCTTTTTTTAATAGCCGATGCACTCAGGATAAATCTTACGGTTGACGAGATTAATGAATTGTCCAAAATCGATAAGTGGTTTTTAAATCAAATTAAACTCATTATAGAGCTTGAAAAAAAACTATTTTCTATCACGGATTTGGAAGGGAATATTCCGCTCTTAAGAGAAGCTAAAGAATTTGATTTTTCTAATTGGGTTATTGCAAAGCTGACAGCAAGATATAAAGACGGAAAGCATATTACCCCCGAAGATTATTCAAAAAAAGACGAAAGTGCAATCGCATTAATCAAAGAGGTCGAAAGGCTTACGGCAGACATTTGCAAAAAGAATAATATATTAAGGGTTTATAAGAAGGTCGATACCTGCGCCGCCGAATTTGAGGCAGCTACGCCTTATATGTATTCATCTTATGATAAATTTAACGAGGTCAAACCATTAGAAAACAAGAAAATAGTTATTCTGGGCAGCGGTCCGAACAGAATCGGACAGGGAATAGAATTTGACTATTGCTGTGTTCACTGCGCCTTAGCTTTAAAAGAAAGCGGTTATTCTTCGATAATGGTTAACTGTAACCCCGAAACTGTTTCGACCGATTATGACACCTCATCCAGATTATATTTTGAACCGTTAACTTCCGAAGATGTTATGAGTATCGAAAATATTGAGGCTAACCCGCCTATTATATTACAATTTGGCGGTCAAACGCCGCTTAAGCTGGCAAAAGAATTTGATTCAAGCGGCATTAAAATACTGGGAACATCTTTTAAAGATATTGACACCGCCGAGGATAGGGAAAAGTTCAAAAGGGTGATCGAAAAATTAAATCTGCTGCAGCCGAATAGTTCAATGGCGTTTAACGATGAAGAGGTTTATAAGAATTCTACCCGGATCGGGTTTCCTGTTTTACTGAGACCTTCTTATGTTCTGGGCGGAAGGGCAATGGAAATTATCTATAATGAAAATAATTTACGACAATATATCAAAAAAATATTTAAGCAGGATATTTCTTTTCCTATCCTTATAGATAAATTTTTAGAAGATGCCATCGAGGTAGATGTTGACGCATTAAGCGACTCTAAGTCCGTTTATATAGCGGGAATAATGGAGCATATAGAAGAAGCAGGCGTTCATTCAGGGGACAGCGCATGTTCATTGCCGGCATTTTCTTTAGACAGGGATATTATCGAAAGGATAAAAGAAATAACCGTAACGATTTGCCTCGAATTTAACGTTAAGGGTCTTATTAATATTCAATATGCCGTTAAAAATAACGATATATATGTTATAGAAGTTAATCCGCGGGCATCGAGAACCGTGCCGTTTGTCAGCAAGGCCACGGGTATCCCCGTTGCTAAACTTGCGACGAAGATTCTTCTTGGGGAAGAGCTTGATTCCTTCAAACTCGGAAAGTCGTTTAATATCGATTATTATTGCGTGAAGGAAGCCGTTTTTCCGTTCTCGAAATTTTCTAATGTCGATCCTATGCTTGGACCGGAAATGCGTTCAACGGGCGAGGTAATGGGAATAGATGTAAATTTCGGAATGGCGTATGCCAAATCACAGATAGCCGCGGGACAAAACCTTCCATTATCGGGTGCGGTTTTGATAAGCGTTAAAGATGAGGACAAAAAATATTTAAGCGGTATTTGCAAGCCTTTAATAGATATGGGTTTCCATATACTCGCCACAAAGGGAACATCGGAGTATTTAAGCGAATTAAACATTGAAAATCAAAAGATAAATAAGGTAAAAGAAGGCAGGCCGCACATAATAGACGCCCTTAAAAACAAGGAGATTTCAATGATTTTTAACACGCCAAGGGGGATGAAATCATTAGAGGATTCGTATATAATAAGAAGAAGCGCCATCGAATTTTCTTTGCCTTATTACACGACAATCAGGGGCGCTGCCGCCGCATGTATGGCAATAAGGGCGTTGAAGGAACATAATGTATCGGTCAGGGCATTGCAAGATTATTATAAAGGAATATAAGGAGGTGAGTTTTATTGGCAGGGACAGAAAAATCTTTTCCTATTACAAAAGAAGGTTACGGCAATATGGTTAAGGAATTAAAAAGGTTAAAATCCGTCGAAAGACCTGCAAACATCAAGGCAATCGAAGAGGCAAGGGCTCACGGGGATTTATCCGAGAATGCAGAGTATCATGCCGCAAAAGAAAGACAGAGTTTTCTGGAGGGTAAGATTATGGAGCTTGAGGATAAGATAGCAGGGGCTCAGGTGATAGATATCTCCAGAATTTGCGAAGAAAAGGTCGTGTTCGGCGCATTTGTAAAACTGCTGGATTTAAATGCGGAGTGCGAGGTGGAATACCAGATAGTCGGGGACCTCGAATCAAATATAAAAGAATGTAAAATTTCCATAAGTTCCCCTATCGCTAAAGCATTAATAGGCAGATGCGTGGGAGATGAGGTAACCATAAATGTTCCCAAGGGTGTCAAAGAGTTTGAAATCCTTGACATTAAATATATTTGATGATAGTATTATTATAGATAGGATGAGATGAAACGGGTAAATTTTCATATATAATTCATATATATATGATATGTAAAATCCGTTAAGTTTCGTGCATTAATTTAAGATATTAGCCGTTCTGTAAGCAAACTGCTCGGTCAGTAATATGGGTAAGAGCGGCTAAATAAGACTAAATAAAAGGAGGATTTAATAATGGCTTTAGATAGAGTTCAGGTGACAAAGGTTTTAGATGAAATTAGACCGTCTTTGCAATTTGATGGAGGTGATGTGGAGTTGGTGAACATTTTAGATGACGGAACCGTTAATGTTAGACTTAAAGGCGCCTGCGCCGGTTGCATGGGTTCTATAATGACGCTCAAGGGCGGCATCGAACGCCTGCTGAAGGAACGCGTGCCGGGCGTGAAAGAGGTCAATGCGGTTTGAGTTAAATTTCTGCCGATATTTTTTGGCAATTAAGCCCGTTTTCCAGCGGGCTTTTTTTATGCCCTAATAAATATAAGCTTTTTGATTTGATTTTCCCAAGTTAAGGCATATTTCATAGGGGATGGTTCGGGCTTTTAAGGCAATTTCCTCTAAGCCAATCCGTTTTGTAAGACTTTCTCCCGCAATTATCGCTTCATCGCCCATATTTACTCCTTCTATTTTTGTAATGTCAACTATCGTCATATTCATAGTTACTATCCCCACAATATTCGAGAAATTATCCCTAATCAAAAATCTGCCGCTATTCGATAACAGCCTCGGGATGCCGTTATCATAACCTGCGGGTATAATAGCGGTTATCATACCTTTCGGCGCCTTAAATGTATTGTTATAAGATATAAACGACCCCCTTTTTATTTTTTTTATTTGAATGATAGATGATTTTAAAGTCATGAGCGGCTTAAGATTTAAACCCGGGTAATTATCCTGATTTGGATTTATGCCGTAAAGCGATATTCCAGGCCTTATTGCATTAGAAAAATCCTGTTCTATTTTATTATTCGTAAGTGAAGAGCTTGCGCTTATATGGGTAAACTCCGGCGTAATGCCCCCCGCTTTAAATTCCGACAATATCTTTTTATAGTTTTTAAGTTGAAAATTAGTATATTCTAAATCATTTCCGGCAGATGATAAATGACTGAAAATTCCCTCTATATTTAATAAATTTTTATTTTTTTTTATAATTTCTATTGCCTTTTTTATTTCGGCATCGTTTAATCCTAATCTGTTCATTCCCGAATCATATTTTATATGCAGGTTCAAAGGCCGCGGCGGCTTAATGTCCCGTGCTTTATTTAAAAGAAATTTAATGTAATCCAAACTAAAAGCGGCGATACTTAAATTCATATTTAGAGCTTCCTTTATGTCGTTTTCGGAGACACCTATGAGCATTAAAAGTTTTGCCCCGGGATGATTTTTGTGAAGGGAGATTGCCTCACTCATTCTAACGATTCCAAAAAAGTTCACGCCGTTATTTATGAGTGTGTCAGCTACAGGGATGATTCCATGCCCGTAAGCGTCGGATTTTAAAATAGCGATTATAGTTTTATTTTTAGCTAATTTAAGGGATTTTATTTGATTGATATTATTTTCTAAGTTTTTTAGATTTATAAATAGCGTGGTATCATTCATCGAAAATTAAGGTTTTAATTTTAGTTTTAATCGGCAATATATAAATTATATAAAAATCTTTATAAATAAACAATCTTATGTTAAAATTTATGGAGTTATAAATAAAAAATAATAAGCGTAATCATTGAGGGCAAAATGGATATTACAAATTTGAATTTTAGTAAAATTTTTGCAAACGCATCGAGTAATGAAGATGATTTTGTAGATATATTCATAGAATCTAAAGTCTCCACTTTGTTATCGAACGAGGGGAAAAGACTCGAAAAGGCAATTAGCGGAATAATCCGGGGGGCGGGTCTCAGGCTTATTTCAAATAAAAAAACATATTACGCTTATACGAATAATCTGGATGAAAAAAATCTGATGCAAATCGGGAAAAGTTTAAAAAAGGCGGCGTACAACGATCGAAGCGATACCTATAAGATTGCGGCTCTTAACTTTAACGAGAAGAAGCCAAAAACCGACTTTAAAATCCTAAAGGATGTGGCAGAGACTAAAACCTTTGAAAAACTAAAAAAGATAGAACCCGTCGTAAAATTTGCGTGGGGTTTCGATAAAAGGGTCGTTCAGATAAATATCACCTATTCCGACTATAAACAGGATGTTATAATTGTAAATTCGATGGGGGAAATCGTCCAAGATGTCAGGGAAAATTTGGCATTTTTAGCGCATGTTGTCGTGTCTAACGGCAAAAAGACGGAGGTTGGATACGAAGTGGCGGGAGGTTTTACCGGCTTTGAATTTTTTGATAATGCCGCCCCGGAAGATATTGCTAAGGAGGCTTTGAACAGGGCAATAACCCAGCTTGACGCTCCCTTTGCGCCTTCGGGAACTATGCCCGTGGTATTGTCCAGCGAGGCAGGCGGAACAATGATACATGAGGCTATAGGTCATGGGTTGGAAGCCGATATTGCGGGAAACGGCTTGAGCGTTTATTCGGACAAAATTGGAGAACAGGTAGCTTCAAAGTTAATAACGGTTATAGATGACTCTTCTTTAGCAGGAAAACGAGGATTCTATAGATTTGACGATGAGGGAACATTCTCGAATAAAAATGTGCTTGTGGAGGACGGGATATTAAAAAAATATATGTCCGACAGGTTATCCAATATTAAATATGGATATGAACTCACGGGAAACGGCAGGAGGCAGTCGTATGAACACCACCCTATAGTCAGAATGTCCAATACGATGATAGCGCCGGGGGATTCCAAACCCGGGGATATTATAAAAAGCGTTGACGGCGGTCTTTTTGTAAAAAAAATGGGCGGAGGACAGGTAAATACCGTTACGGGCGATTTCGTATTTGATGTTATGGAGGGTTATATCATAAAAAACGGGGCTATAGGTGAAGCCGTCAGCGGGGCAACCCTTATGGGAAACGGACCTGAAGTCTTAAAAAATATCGACATGGTAGGGAATGATTTAGGCTTCGGCATCGGGACATGCGGTAAAGACGGACAGGGCGTTCCGGTATCCGACGCCCAGCCTACGCTGAGAATTCCGTCGATTGTCGTCGGCGGAAAAAGCAACGGATGATTATTAGATTTTATTAATGGGGATTTCTATGAATGGAAAGGATAAAGGATTGGAAGTCGTATCAAAAAATACTTAACAGGCAAAAAAGAAAAAAAAATAATTTCGCATCTTTAATAAAATTAATCGGATTTTTAATTTTCGTTATTTTGTCGGTTTACGGTGCGGTTAGAATTTTTTACTTCGGTAAATCTTATCTTCTAATCCGCAATAAACAGTTTCGGGGAACCGGAATAAGGCCTATTAATTTTATTAAAGATAAAGCAGGGGGGTTAAAATCCGCTACTCTGGATTTTAATCCCTTTTTAGACGCAGGGTTTTCCGTTAAAGCCTTAAAAGCATATTTTAGGCATAATTCTCCTGTCTTTAATAAAATTAAGAATGGCCGCTATATTCAAAAAATAGCCGGCTATACTATTGTTTACACAATAAAACCCGTAATTCAAAAAGAGGCGGAAAAGACTTTTAAGGAATATGCCGTTCCGTTCGGGGTTATGGCGGCCGTAAACCCCGATACCGGCGCGGTTTTAGGTTTAGCTTCTTATTCGCATAATAAAGAAAGGAAGGGCGAGATTTCAGGCCTTATTTCTTACCCTTCGGGTTCGCTGGTCAAAATAATAACGGCATCGGCTGCCATAGAATCAAAGGGCTTTTACCCCGGATTTAATATCTGCTATAACGGCGGACTTTACGGAACTAATGAAGCCGACTGGAAACAAAATATAAGCACGGGATTAAACAGGATATCTTTTAGTCTGGCATTTGCAAAATCCTGCGATGTGGCATTCGGCAAGGTTGCAGGATTTTATGTCGGAAGAAGACTGCTGACGAAGTATTTTAATAAATTTTATTTCAATAAAAACATACCCTTTATTTTAAATCTTCAAGAAAGCAGAGCGGATGTACCAAATCAATTTTATCAATTAGAACTTACCGGCGCCGGCTTTGAAAATGTGAAAATTACCCCTCTTCAGGCTGCTTTAATTTCCGCCGTTATAATAAACGGAGGCAAGCTGATAGAACCTTATATTATCGAAAAAATTATCGGCCCGGACGGAAAGATTATATATGTTCATAAGGGAATTAAAGAGCTGGACAATCCTGTAACGGTAAAAACCGCGTTGATTTTGAAACGGATGATGATTAAAACCGTTACGAGCGGCATAGGCCGTCCGGATTTTTATAATGCTTACAATCAATATGTGCTTCCCGGCGTAACCGTAGGAGGCAAAACGGGAACTATTTCGGGCAATAATCCTGAAGGGTTATACCAGTGGTTTGCCGGATTCGGCGAGGGTAACGGTAAAAAAATTGCCATATCGGCTCTTGTTATAGAAAACCCCGTGTGGAGAATCACCGGAGGAGGGGTTGCGGAAAAAACCCTTTTCGCATACTTTTTTAAACATAATAATTTAAAAATCGCATCACCTGCAAGAAAATTAAAAGCAGGCTAAGTTGTTTTCGTCAAATAAGATAATGCGCATTTATCCCTTAGATTTAATTTCATTAAATCGTAATAAAAGTTTAACCTCTTTTTAACATTTCCTTCATAATATCTTCACAATAGGCTGATATAATATTTATTTAAAAATACGACTATTTATCAGGTATTGTTTTATGATTACCCGTCTAAAAAGCGCTACATTTATAGGTATTAACGCTATTCCGGTAGATGTTGAAGTATTTATAACGACAGGCATTCCCGGCGTTATGATTGTGGGTCTTCCCGACGCTTCTACTAAAGAGGCAAAAGACCGGGTCAGGGCGGCAATTAAAAACTCCGGTTTTGATTATCCCATTAAAAAGATAACCATAAATTTGGCGCCCGCCGATATACGGAAGGCAGGCGGGGCATTTGACTTGCCGTTTGCTATAGGTATTTTAATTTCAGCCAGGCTGCTTAAATGCGAAATTAATCTTGACGACTATATTATTGCGGGAGAATTATCCTTAAACGGAAGATTAAATAAGGTTAACGGTGTGATAGCCCTGGGAATATTAGCTAAGAAATTAAATAAAGCTATCATAATACCTGATGAAAATAAAGAAACTGCGGAATTTTTAGGGGTTAATTTTAAGTCCTTCGGCACATTAAAGGATGTGTGCAAATTTATAAGCGGCGAAGAAGGTCAATTGATTCAAGCGGCTTTTAAGGAAAACTATTTGCCGGATTATGAATATTTTAACTTTTATGTAAAACAAATGGAATTAAGGGAAAATAAAAATAATGATTACCCCGATTTTTTGGATATAAAAGGGCATGAACTTGCCAAAAGAGCGCTTGAAGTAGCGGTTTCCGGACATCATAATATTCTTATGATAGGACCTCCCGGCAGCGGAAAAACGATGATGGCTAAAAGCGCAATGGGAATATTGCCGGATATATCATTAGAGGAATCTATCGAGACATCGAATATTTGCAGTTTTTCAAACAAAAAGTTTCAAGAAGAATGCATTCTTATTTCAAAAAGGCCTTTTATTTCGGTTCATCATGCTATAACAACGGCAGGATTAATCGGTGGAGGGAGCGCTAACCCCGTACCCGGGGATATCAGTCTTGCCCACAACGGAGTTTTATTTATAGACGAGTTTTCCGAGTTAAGTAAAAAAACTTTGGACTCCCTCAGACAGCCGATGGAGGATAAAGCGGTTAATCTGTCGAGGAGCCGCTTTTCGATCCTTTTTCCATGCGATTTTATGCTTATTGCCGCAATGAATCCATGCCCCTGCGGTTATTACGGCGATGAAAATCATGAATGCAGGTGTTCAAGCGCCGAAATTTATAGATTTTACAATAAATTGTCTGGACCAATACTCGATAGATTCGATATATTTATCGAGGTATATTCCGTTAATTTAGAAAAACTTATGGATAACAAAACAGGCGAAAGTTCTAAAGAAATAAAAGAAAGGATTGAACGAACCGGAAAATTTCAAGGCAAAAGATATATGGGAACGGACATCAGGTTTAATTCTTCGTTAAATGGTTCCAGTATTAAGAAATATATTAATATATCGGATTCAACCTTAAGTTTTTATTACAATATCTGCCAAAAATTAAACATATCGTCGAGAGCTTATCATAGAACCCTGAAAGTCGCAAGGACTATCGCAGATATCGAGGGAAAAGATAAATTAGACGAAGATTCCATTCTTGAGGCGTTAAATTACAGAAATACTAAATTCCTCAAGGCTTAGGCATTCTTTATTTTACGCTGCCTTATTTTTATAAACCCCCCCTATAAACCCTAATCCCGATTTAGGATTTTATATTCTGGATTATTTAGCATTAAAACTTATAAATATTTTCTAAATCGGGATTTGGGATAAATCGGACATAAAAATATTACTCAGTAATTAAGAGGTCAAATTCGTTCGGAATATTTTTTCATTTTTAAGGATTTATGAAAAATAAAACATTTTTTTAAAAAGTATTGTAATAATTTAAAAATTATGATTAAAGTCAAAAAAGCGGCAATATTATACAATATTATATTTGATAATATTTATCATTTGCCACAATTTATTTAATAGTAAAACATATTTTAAAGGAGGTTTAATTTATGTCAGCAAGCCAGAATTCTTCTAAGGGACTAAGCGATGAAGAAGCAAAAAGGCTTTTGGAACGGTACGGCCCAAATGAGGTCACCGAAGAGCATCTTAATCCCTTTTTGCTTTTTTTAAAAAAATTTTGGGGGCCTATTGCATGGATGCTTGAGGCCGCACTTTTGTTGGAATGGGCTTTCGGGAAAACTCTTAATGCCGTTATTATTGCATTTTTACTCACATTTAACGCAGTTCTGGGCTTTTTTCATGAGCAAAAAGCTCATGGCGCCGTAGAGCTTTTAAAAAAGAAACTGCAGGTTATGGCAAGGGTTTTAAGAGACGGCGGCTGGGTTATGATGCCCGCAAGGGAGCTGGTGCCGGGAGATTATGTCCGTCTGCGGATGGGAGATTTTGCCCCTGCCGATATGGAAATAGAAGAGGGTCATGTCGATGTTGACCAATCTGCTTTAACGGGGGAATCCTTACCGGTGGAAAAGAGTGTAAAGGATACCATATATTCCGGTTCCATAATCAGGAGGGGAGAAGTGAGCGGCACGGTTACGGCAACGGGCGCCAAAAGTTATTTCGGGAAAACAACCGAACTTGTAAAATTAGCCAAAGTGCCGTCTCAGGCCGAAATGTTAATTATGTCCATAATTAAATATCTTCTTGTCATGGATGGCGTGCTTGTGATGGCTATACTTGCGTATTCGGCTATAACCGGAATACCGATGAAAGATATGCTACCTTTTGCGCTAATATTACTTATTGCCTCCGTTCCGGTTGCTCTTCCGCCGACATTTACTCTAGCGAATGCCGTCGGATCTTTAGCGCTGTCAAAAGAAGGCGTCCTTACCACCAGGTTGAGCGCTGTTCAAGATTCTGCCGCAATGGAGATTTTATGCAGCGATAAAACCGGAACATTAACGCTTAACGAGCTTACGCTGTCCACGGTTCGGCCTCACGGTGATTTTAAGGAACAGGATTTATTAAAAATGGCTTCGATTGCATCGGAAGAATCCACCATGGATGCTATAGATAAAGTTATCTTAGATAAAACTAAGGAATTGAATGTAAGCATCCCCAAGAAAACCAAATTTATCCCTTTTGATCCCGCCACTAAGCGTTCGGAAGCCAGATACGAAGAAAACGGAAAGAGCTACGCGGCTATAAAAGGTTCTCCGTTAATCATAAAGGAATTTGACCCGACTATAGATTGGGAAAAAGAATCGGCAGAATTTGCAAAGAGGGGCGAAAGAACTATAGCGGTACTGGGCGGGGAAGAGGGAACTACCCCAAAATTTTATGGATTACTGGCGCTATCCGATCCTATTCGTCCCGATTCTAAAGAAGTTATAGCCAAGCTTAAAGACCTGTACGTCAATGTCAAAATGCTTACGGGCGATAACTCGGCAACGGCAATTCACATAGGCGAAAAATTAGGCATAAATGGAGAAGTTTGCGATTACAATGCCTTAAAAAAAGAAGGTAAAGTCGAATTAAAACCTGAAGTGTTGAACTGCGAAATATATGCCGGTATTTTTCCCGAAGATAAATATAATCTTGTTCAGTCTTTGCAGAAAGAGGGAAAAGAGGTCATAGGTATGACGGGGGACGGCGTAAACGATGCTCCTGCCCTTAAACAGGCTCAGGTCGGTATTGCGGTATCGACGGCTACCGATGTGGCCAAGGCTTCGGCAAGTCTTGTTCTAACCAATCCGGGATTGTCGGGTATGCTGGGCGCGGTAGAAACGGGAAGACGCGTTTACCAGAGATTATTTTCT
>JAKBNN010000039.1 GCA_021831025.1 bacterium
TCCACATAAAAGCGTACCGCTTATTAAATGCTTCGCAGAAAATAAAATACACAAGCTTAAGAAAAATGATGCTAAAAGCATACAATATGAAAATGAGGCATAAAATGATGATGATGAATAGAATGATGAAAATGCTTCATGAAAAAATGAAAATGCTTCATGAAAAAATGATGATGATGAATAGATAGTCCCAACCCGCTTCAGCGGGAATCTGCACAATAGATAGATAGATAAAAATTAACGCCCCGCCTAAATTTGCAGCAGGGCGTTAATTTTTAAGAACCGCCATGAACTCGTGCATTTCTTGCTCTTTTAATCATTTTTTCTATTTCTGGATTTACATTAATCACATTTAGCTCGATATTAGGATGGTTTTGAGCAAATACTCTGAATATCTCGTCCGCAAAAGCCTGTCCTATATAGTCTACATTTTTAAAATCAAATATAACTATCCTGAAAAGCTCCACCCGCGCAAGGACTCTTTTGGCTTGAGAACGGGAAATCAGTTTATCATCCCCGTATTGGGCCAACCTCACGGGGACTACCGTTCTATTGAAACCGTAATCGGCTTTGGATGTGAATTTGTCGAAAATACTTTTCATAGTGCGTGCTTTATGATTATTTAACTCCATCCACACGGCAGTTCCCGTAGAAAATTTATCGTTTTCCAGAATCCAATCTCTATCGTCTCCAAACTTATGGCTAAAAAAAACACCTCCGGAGAGAATATCGAATGAATCAAACATGCGGGATGTAAAGAAAATACCTTCTCCCGTATGGCTCTTAGGATCCGTAGTAAGTTTTCCTTTGTGTAATTCAAAAATAGCATGCCGTTCATCAAGAAGATTCAATTCTGTTTTAATTTTATTAAAAATGCCCACGCCATTATCGATCAGCAACATTTCCGTATTAACCGCATTTTTTTTTATTACTATTAAAATTTCGGAACCGCCGGAATGGTCTATCGCGTTATTAAACATTTCCGTAAATCCGTAATGCCAGATATCTAAAATATTATTCGGCAACGAAGAAATGATAGAGCGAATAGAATTAGTCCATACCAAATCCTCGGCTAAATTCGGCGTTATTTGAAAACTTTCCCGCCATTCCGACAAAACCGCAAGTTTATAAGCGCTGCCTCGCGTTTTTCCCGACTTCGTCAATACCTGTTCGGAACATAGTTTTTGCAGATATTTATTAACTCCCTGCCGGGTAATTCCGAAATGTTCGGCGGTTATTTTACCGATATCGTTAGGATGTCTTTCGACATGCTCAAGGATATAGCGCCTGATATCCTCTCCTTTTCTGCTTACATTGGTCATTGTACACCTTTGTTTATTTGTTAACATTAATCGTTGAGATTGACAACTTATATATGTATTATTGTCAACTAAAAGGGATTAATTGTCAACTAAATTTTAATAATATTTACTGAAATGCTTGAAATACTGCGGTTTTTAGTGGTGCGCCCAGAGGGAGTCGAACCCCCGACCTGCAGATTCGTAGTCTGACGCTCTATCCAGCTGAGCTATGGGCGCTTTTAGATTTGCAATATAGCAAAAATTGCGGTTAAGGCAGTTATGTCGTTAGCGTGCTTGTTATTACTATACTTTAATAATTGATTTTATATTATTAATTATATATAATAGTTCGGCATAACGCAAATTAAATAATCATTTTTTGCCGTTTTATATCATTCACTTTTTACCTGCCCCCGTAGCTCAGAAGGATAGAGCAGAGGTTTCCTAAACCTTTGGTCATCGGTTCGATTCCGGTCGGGGGCACCAGTTAAAAACAAGTATGCTCTTTTAACCACCTTTATCATTTGGAAGTATTGCTTTCAATATCCATAAGGACTAAAATAAGCTCTGCATACGCCCATATCAATAAGAATATTAAGATTGATACAATAATCCCGCCAATCAGCGAAAAGAAAAATGAAGATATCGCCGAACCGAAATTGAATCCGGAAGAACCGTATAGCGCAGCCATTTTCCCTGCTTCATCAGCCCATATAAACGACATAATAAGGGTGCCGATTAAACCGACAATAAGGTAAATTAAGGCGATAATTTTAAGAATGAAGGCGATAAGGGAAAGTGCGGGATATTTTGAGTCGTTCTTAAATGTACCTTTAAGTTTAAAATACGAAATGTAATTCATGGATGCCTCCTTATCAGGTTTTTAATTGTTATTTTTATAATTATTAATATTATATAATAAAAAAAATATTTAAAGAAAAAATTTTGCTTTTGCAATACCTTTGCATTATATTATCATTAATAGAAAAAAAATAGAAAAGGTATTTACGATGATTAAGAGAACCGGTCAAATCCATATTTTATCAATTAATTGCGGAAGTTCTTCCGTAAAATTTTCAATTTTCGAAATATCAGGTTCTTTGGATAAAAAAAATCTATTGCTAAACGCAGGAAGAATTTTTTCGGGGATAATAGAAGAAATCGGGACTAAATTTGGCGAATTTCATTTTAAAACAAAAGGCAAAAAAGATTTTGGAAAATTAAATTTTAAGGATCATTCCGAAGCAATAAATTTTATGATTCATAAATTAGGATTTAATATTGCTAATTTAAATATTAGCATTGTGGTTCACAGGTTTGTTCATGGAGGTGATGAATTTAGAAAACCTATAATAGCCTCCCGAGAAAATATCGTTAAACTAAGCAGATTAAATGAACTTGCCCCTCTTCACAATCCTTCCAATTTAAAAGGGCTTGAGATTGCGTCGAGATACCTGCCTCACGCAAAACAGGTTTGCGTTTTTGACACCGCTTTTCACCGTACCGTTCCCTTGTATGCAAGAATGTATCCCATACCGCGGGGTTATTACAATAGATATAAGGTAAAAAGATATGGATTTCATGGAATTTCATATTCTTATATAAATAATTTATTAAGTTTGAATAAAAAGGATATAAAAAAATTGATTATCTGTCATCTGGGCAACGGGGCAAGTATTTGCGCCGTAAAAAACGGTGTTTCCGTTGACACATCGATGGGTTATACCCCTTTAGAAGGCCTTATGATGGGAACGAGATGCGGCGATATAGACCCGTCCCTACCGTTTATTCTTAAAGAAAAACTTAATGTTTCATGCGAAGAATTATACGACATTCTAAATAAAAAAAGCGGGCTTCTCGGCATATCCCAAAAAACTTACGATTTTAAAGAGCTATTGACTTATAGCGATGAAAACTCGAAACTTGCCTTTAAAATGTATATATATAGAATAACTAAATTTATCGGGGGGTATTGTGCCGCCCTGAACGGAATAGACGCTCTGGTTTTCACCGGGGGAATAGGCGAAAATTCTTCCCTCTTAAGAAAAGAGGTATGTAAAAACCTGGCTTACCTTGGCATAAAAATAGATGACCTAAAAAACAAAGAGGCTTCGGAATATTTCAATAAATTTGATTGCCATGGAAAAATCAAAATAAGAAAATCGATAAAGTCAATAGGCATCGGGAAAATTCCCGTTTTTGCCGTTCATACCGATGAGGACGTTCAGATGGCGAGCGAGGCTGTGAAGTTGCTATTTTATAAAAAACCGGCGGCAACTTAATAAATTTAAATTGCCAAAGTTTATATATTTTAATATACCGGCCCTTATTTATTATTTATTTTATTTATAAATATTTTCTTCCGCGGGAAACGAGCCGTTTTTTACCTCTTCTTTATAGCTTTTTAGCGCATTAACGATTAATGTTCTTGAATCGGCAAATTTCTTAACAAATTTTGGAGGTTTTTTATCCAGCATTCCGACTGCATCATAAAAAACAAGAACCTGTCCGTCGGTAAATCTGCCTGCTCCTATTCCTATCGTCGGTATAGAAATATTATTCTGGATTCTTAAAGCAACCTCTTCGGGCATAGCTTCCAGAAGTATCATAAATGCGCCTGCCTTTTCAAGCGTCACGGCATCATTGACAAGCCTTTCTATCTGGGATTCGATTCTTCCTTGAACCTTATAGCTGCCTAAAACATTTATAAATTGCGGCATTAATCCTATATGCGCTATAACGGGAATGCCATTTTCGGCCAATTTTTTTATGGTCATGCCTGCCGTCTCTCCGCCTTCTATCTTAACTCCGTTTGCGCCGCTTTCTTTTAAAATCCTGCCCGCATTAATCAAAGCCTGCTCGGGACTAACCTGATACGACATAAACGGCATATCGCAAGCGACAAAAACATCCGTTAAGGCGCCCTTAACGATTTTGGCGTGGTAAATCATTTCTTCCAAAGTAACGCCAATAGTATTATCCTTTCCCTGAACGGTGGTTGCAAGAGAATCTCCCACCAACACTATATCGACGCCCGCTTCTTTCGAAATGCCCGCCGATATATAATCGTAGGCGGTAACCATCACGATTTTTTCTTTATCTAACTTCATTTTAATGAAGTCTGCTATTCCTTTCATGGTAAAATAACGCTATATTATTTTATTTCAAAATTTTATTTTTAAGCGCTAAATTTAACATACTTATCTTTTGGGCAGCCACAGACAGGGCATTTATCGGGCGCTTCGGCGGAGGCATGGGTATGGCCGCAAACAGGGCAAATATAAACCGTTCCCCCGTCAAAATCTTTTCCCGAATCTATCAGTTCTTTTGCCTTTTTATAAATATCCCTGTGTATTTTTTCAGCCTCTAATGCATAATGAGTGGAGCGCACGGCTTCCTTTTCATTTTGAAATTTTGCAACCTCGTAAAAAACGGGATACATCTCCTCTATCTCGTAATCCTCCCCGTTGAATGCGGCGCTTATATTTTCGCTCGATTTCTTAATGCCGCCCAAAGCCTTTAAATGATTTTTGGCGTGGACAAGCTCGGCGCGGGCAATAGCCTTAAAAACATTTGCCAGTTTAGGCTTGCCTTCATTTTTAGCCTCTTCCGAAAATATCATATATTTGACATGTGCCTGGCTTTCACCTGCGAAAGCAGCTTTTAAATCGTCTTCCGTCATCTTTCTCATTCTTAATTCCTCCATAAACGGTTGTTTATTATTATTCAATAGTAAACAATAATAATTATTATTTATAGGGCATTATATCATAAAAATGCCTCAAATATGAATAAATTAATAAAAGTATATACTGGATAGGGCTATATAATAATTTTTTAAATATCCAAGATATGTCCTTATAAGCTGCCTATATTTTTCATAGTTCTTTACCGAAATTAGAGGAGTTTTGGATTCAAACGTATAAAGACAATTTAACGCATTTTTATTTTTTGAGTAAGAACATTCGCCGGAAGCCGTTCCTGCATTATTACTTAACTTTAAAACCGCCGGCAAATAATAAATATTAGATTTTTTGGGAAGTTTAATAGTTATTTTTGCGATATGTTTAAATGGATAGCCCATTACTAAGGGGTAAATCCTGCGAGACTTTAAGACGGTATGAAGAAGCCCTGTGTCTTCGGGTATTATCTGATGAAATATTACCTTATCGCCTCTTGCCTGCCCGTAGCGCTTGTCCGAAAATTTTATTTTTAACATAATATTTTTATTAATATTATTAATATTATTATATCTAAAATGCAGGATATTAGCTCCCGGAGCAAAGTTATATAAGAAACCCGCCGCTTGAATCTTTTTTTGGTACCCGCTCGCATCTTTCAGGGACGATCTTTTAAAATTTGAATAAACTCCTTTATAAATAACTATAATTCTCCCGTTCAGCTGCCCCTTTTTGTCTATTTTTCCTCTGAATTTAAACACTTTTTCATTCATGCCCGCTTTTTGAGCGGGAAGGGTTATAAATTTGTACCTGCGGCCGGATAACAGCTCAACCCCTTTTCTGCCGGATATGCTAAACGGAAGGCTAAAAGCCTTATATGAAGATGAATCAGGATACAAATAAAACCGCTTACCGTTAATTTTTGTCCCGACAATTACGGAATCAAACTGTTTTGGGGAGACGGATTTGATATTTAAATTTGATGTATTCAATGATGTTACGAGAACGGGAAATGCATCGATGCCCTTAATTTTTAACATTGTTATTAAAAGCGAGGCTAAAGACTTTGAATCGCCGTAACCATTGGAAAGAGTGAAGGATGCGGGCTCAGGATTATAGCCGTTTATGCCGTAGCCTATCCCGACATATCTAAAAGATTTAACGAAATCGTTATAAATTGAAATTATTTTTTCTTTTTGCGCATTATTTTTATTCTTAACGCCGCCTATACTTTTTTTGACAAATCTTTTAATTTTTTTATCGGCTTTTTCGGACTTTATGAACAGCTTATTTATATGATTTAACAATCTGCTCCACGAGGTATAAGTGGAAATAGAAATATACTTTCTATAATTTTTTAAAGGGGGCATATAGGATTCTTTTTTTATAGCCGGAATATTCTTAATGCGCAAATAAAGTTTTATATATTTTTTGTTTTTTATATTTATGGCTTGTTTTACGACCGAAGATTTATTAACTATATTATGCAGATATAAATTAATATTTAAGCCGGCAGGATAAATTAAAGTAAAGCCTGTATCTTTAACGGGAATGGTGCGGGTAAAATAGTCCGAATAAAATGCTCCGTTTTTAATAAGCGGCTTAAAATTATAAAGTTCGTAAGAAAAGTTTATTATCGAACCGCCTTCGGCGGCAGGCATCGATAATGTTAAGTATTTTATACCTGAATATATCGGATATTTTATAGCAATGCCTGGCGAAACGACATTAACGGCATGCTTTCCTATTGGAATCTTGAACATTCCCTTAAGAAGCGTATAGGCATATAACAGCTTAACCTTCTGATATTTAGTAGAAAACGGAATAATGACTTCCGAAAATCTATTTATCCCTCTTTGCGACAATATTTTTATGGATTCGCTGACATAAATTTTGGCTTGATAATTTTTATTTAGTTTAAGAATGACATTTTTTTTAAGCAATTCAGCCCCAAATTTTTTATATTTAAATTCCTCATTGGGCTTATTCGTTTTATTTTGGCCGGCAGTATCAAGAGCAAAAGAATTTACAGGATTTATAAGATTCAAACTGCTAATAATAATTAAAAAAAGAACCAAAAACAGTGATAATTTTAATGTCCTCATTACTTTAGCCCCTTACTAAAATTTAAACTTATAATAAATTAAGATAATCATAATATAAAATGAACTTAATTTTTAAAATTCATAACACGAACGGTCTTAATATTCTTAATTTAATTTGCATATATTAAAAATGGAACATTTCCCGCAATTCTCTTCATTCTTGTTTTTAGGGCAAAGATCCAATATTCCCAGCCTTGTAATAGCAAAATCATACTTTACCGGATCGAAACAATCAAGTTTTTTAAGGTTCTCCGTTATCTCTTCCGCCATTTTAAAAGAAGGATTCTTATAAGTCGTTAAGCCGATATATTGGCTGATTCTGCCTATATGCGTATCTACAGGCATTATTAACTGGGACGGATTTATATCCCGCCAAATTCCAAAGTCAAGATTATCGGAATTTCTTACCATCCATCTTAAGAATAAATTTATTCTTTTGCACGGACTATTGCCTACCGGCGATGTGAAAAAGAAACGCACCATCGAATCTTCGGGCGGAACAGCCGAGTTATAAACGGGCGAAAAATCCACAAGTTCAAGTGCCCTTTTCGAAAAACCGGCTATGGCGTTTTTTAAATTTAAATCCGACGGATTATAGTTTTTAAGGAAAAAATTTTCGATTGAACCGTATTTTTTAAGCATTTCGCTTAAAATTAAAAAAAAAGCGACGATATCCCTTTCTTTAATAAATCTGTAATATAAGCCGTTAAACAATTTGAAGCCGTCAGCCGCATTAAAATTAACCGTAAATTCATAAAATTTATGATTTACTATCCGGTCTATTTTGTCTAAAATTTTAATGATTTGACTGACATTGCCGAACGCGAACCCCGCGGCTATAAACCCGGCGACTTCTATATCTTTAATGTCTTCAAACTTATGTACAAACCCTA
This sequence comes from bacterium, assembly GCA_021831025.1. GTDB lineage: Bacteria > SZUA-79 > SZUA-79 > Acidulodesulfobacterales > Acidulodesulfobacteraceae > Acidulodesulfobacterium. The sequence goes on from JAKBNN010000039.1 coordinate 7,980, forward strand.
ACGGGTCGGAATATAAATAAGATTCCTCAAATTTTTCATATAAATCCTCAAGGCACTCTTTTAATTTTTTTTCCTGACTTTGCGGGGTTATATGTTTGACGGCGCCGTGCCTGTAAACAAATGTTTTGCCGTTAGGCAAAGACCAGTAGTCTCCCTCTTCGAGAGGATACGGCACATCCTTGCCCCTTCCGATAAAAACCTCTTTCCCGTCAATCAAGGTAAAAAAGTTAAAATCGTTATCCTCCCAAACCAAAGATTTGCCGGGGGATTCATTGCTTAAACCGCCTCCCGCATCTCCCGGGTTTAGTTTGCCCTCTCTTTTGCCGTTAAAACTCATTTTAGCTATGCTCCGTCCTTAAAATATAAGAAATTTATGAATTCTGGGTTATCTTATGAGCAAAATCCATTCCGAATTTTTCGCAGTTTAGCAAATCCTCTTCAAACGGCGTCATTTGAATCTTTAAGCCGTCCTGAACAATGACGAACCTCAGGCTTTTAAGAATGTCCTGCACCATTTGAACGGCCTCGCCGCTCCAGCCGTAGCAGCCGAAAACAGCCGCTTTTTTATTTTTAACATTCAGCATGACTAAAGACGATATCATATCGAATATCGGTTTGGGCGGCTTCGCGTTAAGGGTGGGAGAACCTACGATAACGGCATCGGAATCTTCGATTGTATCCACAACATTTTTGATGTCGGTATTAACCAAATTTAGCAAAGTTACATTCGTTAAACCGGAGACATTAGCGCCCTTCGCAATATGTTTCGCCATTTCTTCGGTATTGCCGTAAGCCGACGCATAAACAACGGCTATTTTCTTTACGGCCTCGGAAGCAATGGATGCTTGAGACGCGCCTATATACCAATCAGTATATTTTTTTAAATCTTTTCTTAAAATCGGGCCGTGCGACGGCGCGATTATGTCTATATCATAATTTTTAAGTTTTTCTAACGCGTTTAAGGCATAATTTTTAAACGGCCTCATTATGTGGGTAAAATAGTATTTGAATGCCTCGAACGCGGCATCTTTATCGGCTAATAAGTCGTTAAAAACATTCGTATCGCAATAATGCGCTCCAAAAAAATCGCAAGGAAATAGGATTTTATCCTCTTTTAGATATGTAAACATGGTATCCGGCCAGTGTAAAAACGGAGCGCTAATAAACTGTAATGTTTTGCCGCCCAAATCAATCGAATCCCCGTCGCCTACCGTAATATTATTATAATCCTTTTTTATGATATGCTTAACGAAGTGATGGGCATTTTTCGAATAAACCAGCGTCGCGTCTTTTGCTATGTCTTTTATTAAATGAAGTGCGCCGGAATGATCCGGTTCGGTATGGTTTATAATTATGTAATCTATTTTTGATATGTCGGTTAATCCGCTTAGTTTGTTTATGAGCTGATCCTTTGTACTCAGTTTTACCGTATCTATCAAAGCCGATTTCTGAGCGCCTTGAATAAAATAAGAATTGTATGTGGTTCCGTTTTCAGTGGGAATTACTATATCGAATATCCTTAAATCTGGGTCAAATGCGCCGGTATAAAATACGCCGTCCTTTATAGGCAAGGCCTTTTGAGAAAGACCGTTATTATTATCCATTAGCTTAAACCTCCTATTTAAGTTTAAGGATTTGCTTTGACATACTCCCAGTGCCTAAAGGCAGGGGATTCTGCTATCTACGGCATTTGCCGGCATAGTCGGTCTTACAATGCCTCCTGCAAGAGTAGAAGTCCCTACTCTGTGGATATTATCTGCGGCATTGTTGTCTCTCTTATGAGCATTTCCGCAGTTCGGGCATATCCATACCCTTTCCTTTAAACTTAATTCCCGATAGACATATCCGCAATCGTAGCATTCCTTTGAGGACGGATAGAACCTGTCTATCTTAACGACGTTAGTTTTATACGACAGGATGTTTACAAAACCGCCGTAGGATATGTCGGATACCTTCCTCCCCCAGAGCCTCTGCATACCGTTAAGATTTAAGTCCTCGATAAATACATATTCATATTCGAAGGCAAGCATATTTGCCGTTTTATGAAAAAAATCATCCCGCTGAAAGGCTATTTTCCTGTGGAGTCTCGCAAGGTCAAACCTTGCTTTCCTCCTGTTATTCGAGCCCTTCTTTTTCTTAGATAGCGCCCGGCTTAACTTCCTGATTTCACCGATAGAGTTAAGGAAATACAACGGAGATTCTATCTCTCTTTCCTTGCCCGTTAAGGTTAAGTGCCTGCCGCCCAGCGTTAAAAACGTCTTAAGCCCGAAATCCACGCCCACGCTTTTACCCGATGTTGCGCGGTTTGCCGGTTTGACGTTACCTACTAAGGCGGTTGCGAGAACCCAAAAGTCTCCAAGAGAATCCCTTTTAACCGTTAATGTTTTTATTTTACCTTCTATTTTCTTTGAAAGCCAGAGTTTATAGTTCCGCTTATTTATCGTTAGTATATTATTATTAAGCTTATATCCGACAAAACCCTTAAGCGTGAACGATTTATATTTCCGTTTCTTTTTGAAAGTAGGCGGTCTTTTGTTTTCATGTCTAAAAAACTTCTTATAGCCCTCATCTATCCGTTCGGTTATGCTTTGTATTGCCTGGGAGCCAAGGTTGTTCCAGTGTGCATATTTGGGCAGTTTCTTGAGCCGTGTTATGTGCTTTTGCAGGCGGTAGAGATTTAACGACTTGCCGTAGAATTTATAATGCCTTTTATGCAAGGCAATGCAGTGGTTGTATATCTCAGCCGACAGATTGACTAATTCGTGCAGACACTTAAGCCTTTTACTTTTGTATAACTTGAATTTATAGGTTCTAATCATATATTTTTCTGATTTTCAATATATTGCTTAATTACGGATAGCGGAGCTCCGCCTACGGTCGAAACAAAATAACTATTTGTCCATACAAAAATATTATATGACTTCAAACTATACGATGCAATATAAATCTTGCCTTATATCCCCATAGCTAAAGCAAGGGGCTTTACGGCGGGAGCCGGTAAATTAAACAACAAATTTTTTATATATATCGTTTATCGATGTTTTAAAATATTATATCATATAATATAATGAAATATAAGCGAATATGAGCAAAAACGAAATAAACGACAAGAAAATAAAGCAGTTAAGCATTTATATACATATCCCTTTCTGCAAAAGCAAATGCAATTATTGCAGTTTTTATTCCATTCCTTTGTCAAAAGAGGGTAATATTTTTAACGATTTAAAAAACTTAAAGAACAACGGCAAGGCACGCAAGGCATACGGGAATAATAAGAGGCTGGAATATAACCTGAACGGCAATAATCCACGTAATTATTCGGAGATGCTTAAATCGGAACTCGAGGCTATGTCGGATAGATTCAATCTTGGCGGTTCTTTTATAAGCAGCGTGTATTTTGGGGGCGGAACCCCGGGGATTATGCCCGCCGGCTTTTTTAAAAACGTATTAGAATTTATAAATGAAAACTTTCTAATTGCAGGCGATGCCGAAATAACAGTGGAGATAAACCCCGAAAGCGGAAATTTTGAAAAGCTCTCAGCCTTAAAATCGCTTGGGGTAAATCGTTTATCCATCGGAGCACAAAGCTTTAACGACGATGTACTAAAAACGGCCGGCAGAATCCATAATAAAAAAGATATTTTTAATGTGGTAAATAATGCAAAAAGAATAGGTTTTAAAAACATATCACTTGATTTAATAATCGGGCTTCCAGGGCAGACCGAAACTATTTTTTATAATGACATAAGGCAAACATTAGATATGGAACCCGGGCATATTTCGGGTTATATGCTCAGCGTCGAAAAGAATACGAAATTTTATAAAACCTGTAATGAAAAAAATGAAAAAAATAGGCTGACATTCATATCGGAAGAAAATACGGCTAAATATTACGAAATATTATGCAAATTATTGGTCGAAAATGGTTATATTCACTACGAAATATCAAATTTTGCAAAAAACAGGCATGAAAGCAGGCATAATTTAAACTACTGGAAAAGGGGCGAATATTTAGGGTTAGGACCTTCGGCTTCGTCTTTTTTGAAAACGGAAGACGGAAAAGAAATCAGGAAAACCAATGTAGCGGATTTCGATAAATACGCCGGCAATATCTTACAAAAAACAGGTAATGAATATGAGGCGGATTTGCTCGAAATCCTGACCGAAAAAGACAAAATCAATGAAGAAATATTTCTATCTTTAAGAACAAATTCGGGAATTAATGCAAAAAGGCTAACGGAATGGGTCAGCCCAGTCATTATAAGCAGCTTTATCGGGGAAGGACTTATGCAAATCAAAAGGAACGAAAATATCGTGCTGACTTTAAAAGGTATTCTTTTATCATCGGAAATATTTGCGCGTATTATAGTTTAGCACTTTTATATTGAAATATAACTCGCCAATATCTATAATAAGATAAAGTTGCAACATATTTTACGGAGAGATGGCCGAGCGGTTTAAGGCGGCGGTCTTGAAAACCGTTGATGGCAAAACCATCCGGGGGTTCGAATCCCTCTCTCTCCGCCATTAAAACAAGCATTGGCGAATAGCGGGGATATAAAATAAAGGGTATTCGGATTCGAACCCCCGAAGGCTTAAAATTTTTCTCAACGTAAAAAGTGGACAGCTCAACGACCCACAAAGTTTGGCCCGCGATTTAACAAAGCCAAAAGAGATTGGGCAATGGGGGCAATGGCGATTACGAAGTAAAACTTGAAAAAGAGAATGAGCTTGAAGCAGTTTTCGCGCTTATTAAACAAAGTTATGATTTAAATAAATAACCACTATGGAATTAGATAATTTTCAAAAAAGTTTATTAAAACATACGGAGGATTTTCGCAAAGTCCTTGCTACCCCTTCGGGTGATTGGTCTGTTAAGGGATTTATTGATGTTGCAAAAAATATTTATACGATTTCCGTTGATACTAAGGTTGTTTCAAAAATCATAGAATTGATGATGTTTCCTGTTTTGCAAAAATTCGCAAAAGAAAATGGCTTTGAAATGCATTTTTGTGCCGAACAAAACCACTATCCCGATGTAACTTTCATAACAAAAGACAAGCAAAAAATCGCTCTCGATTTAAAAAGCACTTACAGAAAAGAAAACGGCGATGTTTCAGGGTTTACGCTTGGAGCTTTTACTGGATATTTCAGATTTAGAGATTCAAATAAAAATATTACCTTTCCTTACAAGGAATATAGCAAACATTATATTTTGGGTGTTATTTATACCCAGCAGGAAGAGCTTGTTGATGAAAACAGGGTTTATACAATTGATGATCTTGAGGAAATTTTATCTGTGGTGAAAGATTTTGATTTTATCGTCCAAGAAAAATATAAAATTGCCAAAGACCGTCCGGGAAGCGGAAACACAAAAAATATTGGCTCTTGCGTCAAAATTTCTGAACTTAAAGAAGGCACGGGACCATTCTCAAAATTGGGCGTGAAAATTTTTGATGACTTCTGGATGAATTATATGACTGTGGAAATGGCACGGAGTGCAAAATTAAGAAAACCTCTCTATACAAATCTAAAAGAATATTTGAAATATAGAAATATCAAAAATGTATAACGTTATGACCAAAGCAAAACAACAGCAATCGCAACTTTTCAGTGATCTACCCGTTAGTAAAGCTGGTGTTTTGCCGTCAACGCGCTATCAGGGTAGCAAATACAAAATCCTTAAATGGATTGATTATTATACGAAGGATTTAAAATTTGATTCCGTTCTTGATGCCTTTGGTGGAACTGGTTGCGTTGGGTATATGTTCAAAAAAAATGGTAAGCAAGTTTTTTATAATGATTCATTGAAATTTAACCATTATGTAGGGCTTGCAATAATTGAAAACTCAAAAACTATACTAAACAACGAAGACATTGATTTTATTTTGGAAAAAAACCCGAAAATAAAATACCCGACATTTATTTATGATACTTTTCACGATATTTATTTTACAGATGAAGAAAATAAATGGCTTGATGTTGTTATTATTAATATTGGACAATTAAAAGATAAATATAAGCAGGCATTGGCTTATTACGCGCTTTTTCAAGCGTGCATAATAAAACGACCTTACAATTTATTTCATCGAAAAAATCTTTATATCAGAACTGCTGAAGTTGAGCGTAGTTTCGGCAATAAAAAAACTTGGGACACCCCGTTTGAAGATCATTTTAGAAAATTCATTGAAGAAGGCAACAATGCCGTTTTTGATAACGGAAAGAAAAATGAAGCGTTTCACTCTGATATTTTCGATTTAGATATTAAAACTGATTTGGTCTATATTGATACGCCCTACATTTCCGCAAAGGGGGTAGGTGTAAATTATTTTGATTTTTACCATTTTCTTGAGGGGATTGTTTTTTATGAAGAATGGTCGAATTTGATTGACGAAAAATCAAAACATAAAAAAATAAAAAACGGCAAAAACGAATGGTGCAATAAAGGCGAAATTCATCAAGCATTTGAAAAATTATTCAATAAGTTTAGAGATTCAATCTTGGTTGTGTCTTACCGCGATGACGGCACGCCCACCATTGATGAGTTGATAAAAATGTTAAAGAAATATAAAAAATCAATCGAGGTAAAAAAACTTGATTATAAATATGTTTTGAGTAATGGAAACTCAAAAGAAGTTTTGATTATTGCTTCGTAATTATGGATTTATATTTTCCAGACCACTTCAAATCAAAAGAAACAGACCTCGAAAAATACGGGGCATTTAACATTTCTTTAGTCGCAGTTTAATATTTATCTATGTCAAGTAAGAATATAAAATAAAGCAATGGGGATTTGAACCCCCCCCCCCCCGAAGCCCATACGTAGTCGGGCGTTTATAAAGCCGAAGGCTTTATGCCCGATGGAGTGGCGCAAAGGGGTTCGTCGCTTTTAGCGTCTATAAGACGCTCATCCCTCTCTCTTAA
>JAKBNN010000046.1 GCA_021831025.1 bacterium
CCCAGATACACCGAGGCAACATTAGTAAAAGCCTTAGACGAAAACGGCATCGGCAGGCCGTCCACATATCAAAGCATCATTGCAAACATCAAAAATAAAGATTATGTGGCTATGACGACGGAATCGGCGGATGCCTCAAAAAAAGGCGGTTCCACGCAAAAGTTTAAGCCTACCGCATTGGGAATGACGGTTTCTGATATTTTAAAGGCAGGTTTTTCGGATATCGTAGATTTAAAATTCACGGCAAATATGGAATCGAAACTCGACGGGATCGAAAAGGGGGCAATGAGCAGGAAAGAGCTGCTGACAAATTTTTACGACCAATTTATGAAAAGCTTTGGCGCCGCCAAAATGAACATTAAAAACATAAAGGGAACTTCGGAGCCCACGGATATAATTTGCGAAAAATGCGGTAAACCGATGGTAATAAAAACGGGCAGATACGGCAAGTTTCTGGCCTGCAGCGGATACCCCGAATGCAAAAACACGAAAGAGATTCCAAAAGAAAATGCGGAAGCCGGCGCGCAGGCGGATGAGACGGATGAAATATGCGAAAAATGCGGTAAACCGATGGTAATAAAAACGGGCAGATACGGCAAATTCCTTTCCTGCAGCGGATACCCCGAATGCAAAAATATAAAACCTATACCGGTTAAATATAATAAATCCAAAATTCCCTGCCCAACCGGCTGCGGCGGCTATTTAGTCGAAAAGCGGACAAAAAAAGGCCGAAAATTTTACGGATGCTCTAATTATCCAAAATGCGATCACGCGGCATGGACATTGCCAAAACCGGCGAAAGGCGAGAAATCTTCCGATTAATATTAATTAATATATTAATATAATAAATATCTATATCAAGTGATATTCATTTAATAGCGGGATTAATTTTTGAACGGGTAATCCTAAAACATTTTCGAAGGAACCCCTGTACGAATCTATGATGCCGTTTTCATCCTGAATTCCATAACTTCCCGCCTTATCAAACGGGGGATATTTATTCAGATAATTTTTTATCTCGTTGTTATTTAGCGGCTTTACCTTGACGAAGGTTTTATCGTAAGCGGTTATATAAACATTTTTAAGCTTGTTGAACAGGCTAACGCCTGTGTAAACCTCATGGGTTTTGCCTGAAAGTTCTTTTATCGTATTAAAGGCATCGTCAAAGTCTTTGGGTTTGCCGTAAACCGTTCCGTTCAGGCATATAACGGTATCGGAGCCTATTATAAAGTTATCGGGATAGTCTTCCTGCAAACTTTCCGCCTTCTTTAACGCAAGATCCTGAACAAAACGGCCGAGGGGCACGCTTCCGTCAAACTGCGGTTCCACTTGAAGCCTGTGATTTACGGCAATAAAACCCGCGCCTAATTGTTTAAGCAGAAATATTCTTCTTTCCGAAGACGATGCCAGTATTACTGGTTTTTTGCAGTATTCCACCTTAGGTTAATTTATTATCTTATTTATTATGTTATTATGCGGGCTTAGCTTTCGGGGGACGACTGCCGAATATTACGGTTCCAAGCCTTATTATAGTTGCGCCCTCCTCAATAGCTGCCTCAAAATCGCCCGATGTTCCCATCGAAAGGGTCGAAAGTTTTTCTTTATAAATGCCTTTATCGTTTATATCCTTAAGAAGTTCCCTTAAAGACTTAAAATATTTTCTATTATTTTTTTCCAAAGGCGGCATCGCCATAAGACCTTTTAGCCGGAGTCCCTGAAATTTATTTATTTCTTTGACCAAATTATATGTTTCATCTATTGTTACGCCGTTTTTGGTCTTTTCGCAGGCAAGGTTTACCTCGATTAAAATATCCGTAACGATATTTTGGGAAACCCCGCGGTTTTCAACTGCTTTCGCAAGCGGGACGCTGTCAACGGAATGAATTAAATCGACCTTTCCCGTTATATATTTAACCTTATTTTTTTGAAGATGCCCTATGATATGCCAGCGAAGGTCTTTATAGCCCGCAAGCAACTCAAACTTGGACAAAAACTCCTGAACATAGTTTTCCCCGAAAACCTTTATGCCGCAGTTAAACGCTTCCAGAATCTCCCCTGGGCTTCTCGTTTTAGACGCCGCCAAAATCGTTATATCCGAAAAATCGCGGCCGCTTTTTACGGCGGCGGTTTTTACTTTTTCATTTATATTTTTTATATTATCCGCTATTGCAAGAGAAGATTCCGGCATTTTTTAAAGCAGCTCCTTTGCCCTCAAATACGCCGCATTTACGGCCGAGTCCAAAACATATTTAATTCTTCCTTCTTCTAACTTTGCAAGTCCGTAAGCCGTTGTGCCGCCCGGGGATGTTACCATATCTTTAAGGTCTTTCGTCGATGTTTTAGAAAATTCTGGGCTGTTTAACAGAACAGCCGAACCGAGAAGCGTTTGAACCGACAAAGTCCTTGCCGCATTTCTCGGAAGGCCAAGTTTAACCCCCGCCTCGATAAGTCCTTCGGCAATTAAAAATATATAAGCGGGACCGCTCCCGCTTAAAGCGGTTACCGCATCGAAATATTTCTCCTCGATAACCAAAACCTTTGAAGAGGTTTCCAATATTTCGGTTGCTATTTTTATATCTTCATCCGAAACATAATTATTGTAACATACCGCGCTCATCCCCTTCCCCACTAAGGAGTTTATATTCGGCATAATTCTAAATATTTTTATCGGGAAAATATTTTTCAGCGTCCGGTTGAAAACCTCCTCCATAGAGTCAACCTTGACCCCGCCCGCCATCGAAATAAACATCGGAAAATTTCTGCTATTTTTAAACCCGTTCAAGGTCTGAGCGGAAACCTCGAGCACGCTTTCCACGGAATAGGGTTTGACGGCAATAAAAACTATATCGCAATTTTCTATAACCTCTCCTATGCTATTCAGCGGATTTACTCCCAAGGCATCCCTGACAAAATTTGACCGAAGGGCATCGCTATCGTAAATTAAAATTTCCGCATTGGGCTTTACGCTAACCATTCCCTTAATAAGCCCGTAAGCCATATTTCCTGCGCCTATAAAACCTATAACCCTGTTTTCTAACGACATTTTCCCTCCTCAACTTTAGAAGTTATTTATAAACCATGCTGCGCTTTAAAGTCATCTTCCCGAACATTTTCACTGTATTATACATCAAATCGGATATATTTGACACATCCTAATTTTCATGATAGACTAAAATGCAGTTGTTAAAATGTTATATATTTTATTATACCTTCTTCTATTGGTCTTTGAAAATTAACATTCATTGTAAATTTAAGCAAGAATGTTAATTTCTACGCAATTTAGTTTTTGTTCCGGCTATGTATCCACCGATAATAATCTCTTACGGCGAGAGGCGCTTTATATGCAATTTTCCATAAAGAATTGTTTTACGGCTGTTAATTTTTACCGTTACAATATTTCTCTTTTTCTTTTTTATCGTATGCTTGCCGCATAATTATAATACATATCCGTTAAGTTAATCAAACTTAAATCTAACCAATTCTAACCAATTCAATGGAGGTTCAAAATGAAGCTATTTATTTACTTAATTGCTTTGATGTCGCTTTTGGCATTTAGCATAAATGCTAATGCTAATTTGTTAAATTCGCAGGGGCAAGCGCCGATGCCCCCTGCAAGTCCCCATTCTTCAAGTCAGTATGCTCCGCCTGCTACTAACGCGCCTTCCATTAATAATGCCAATAAGCCGGCAAAGTTATATGTGAGCCCTGCCAAGATTAAGGCCGTTAAAAAAGTGGTGTCGAAAGCGGTCAATGCTCTGGCAAAAAAAAATTATACCAAATTCATTAAAACATCCTCGCCCGCATTTAAAAGCATCATAAGCAAAGCCAGCTTCGATAAGGTTTCAAACTCTCTAAATAATAAATTACAATTAAAAAACGGCTACGATATTAAATACTTGGTTGCATTAAAACAAGCGGGGCTTAAGTTTTATATGTGGAAATTAATGCTGAAAAGCGGAAAGGCCGTATATATTAAAACCGTAATTCAAAATAATAAAATTGCGGGAATGTCCTTTCTGTAATCGAGGTAATAGAGATGTTTACCTATCGCGTACCATCTAAGCAAGCACAATTACCGTACGCGATAGATTGCCGTTGCGCGCAAAATCCGCGGTTGGCGGCATCCATTGCTAAGGCACAAAATATTATGCATACTGCCCATCTTTAATTAAACCGGATATCGCGAAAGAAAGCATCATTACAAACCCGAATAATACAAATATCCAGTGCAGGGCAAACCTTTGAGCAATGACGCCGCCAATCGGAGCGGCAACGGAACCTATTCCGAAGCCCGCAAAGAAAAATATCCCGTAAGCTGTCGCTCTATACTTCTCATGAGCATTTTGGCTTATCATAAGGTTTGAGATAGGATTTAGGGAAAAATTAAATGCCGAAAATGCCAGAATAGATATAAAAAGTAAAATATTATGGGTAAACCCGGATATCAAAAGAAATATGCCGCTCACTAATATTAAAAAGGAAAAAACTTTGTTCGGTTTGTAATTTTTTGTAATTCTCGTGCTGTTATACTGGAAAACTACCCCTACGATAAGCGCAATCGTAACGAAAAAACCGCCTGCGGCAGCTGCCTGATTATGAAAAAACAGGTAGTTTTTTAATTCAATCCCGACATAAGCGGGCAAAAATGAAAAAACTCCCTGAAACACAAACCCGTTTAAAAATTCGGCAATAAAAATTAAAATTAAATTAAAATGGAAAAATTCTTTAACAAAATCATTTATCGCAATCTTAATTTTACTATTCCTTTTTCCCTTTACATTTTCATTATAATCGAATTTATTAGCATAAGCAGGGCCATCCTTATCTTTATCTTTTAAACTATTAATATTAGCATCGTTGACATCTATTTTTAATAAATAAGATAAAATAAAAAGCAATAAAAATATAATGCCGAGTATTAAATACGGAAAATTATACCCGAAAAAATAGCCCAACATTCCGGCAAAGCCTGCGCTTAAAGCCACGCCGAGCGTCCCCGCGATACCGTGAATTGCAAAGGCCCTCAGCTTATCGCTCCCGATAAAAGACATCATGCTTAAGCCCACGGGGTGATAAATACTGCCGACAAGCCCGATAAAAATAACGGAAACGGCAAAAACATAGAAATTACCTGAAACGGCGGCCATAAAAGAAAAAACGGCCATCCCCAGCAGATAAATTCTTAAAATATGTTTCCTATTAATCTTATCGGCTATAAAACCGATGGGCAAAGAACCCGCGCCAAACAAAAAAAGATATATCCCCGCAACGGTTCCAAGCGTTTCATAGTTTGCATGAAATCTATCTTTAATAAGTATTAAAATTGCCGGATATGTAAGTATGGCGACATGGCAAAAAAAATGTGAAAGGCTCAAAAGCGTTATCGTTTCTTTTTCTTTTTTTTCCATTATTTTTAGCATTATACATTACTTTAAACACGCTTATCAATTTGGAAAATTAAATGAATTTTAAAATAATCATGTAATATGCTATAATTTTACCTATTATCGGGGGATATTTTATTATTATGGAAGATATAGTAAAAATAAAATCAGGCGAATTTACCTTGCATACCCGCAACGGGCATGCGGAACATCACCGCCCGCACGATGATAATGCCCATTCCCATCCGCTAAATTTAAACGGCGAGGCCTTTAGATCCGAAAAAAACTTAAAAATAGCCTTTCTGCTTACTATTTTTATACTGATTACGGAATTTAGCGGGGCGATAATATCGAAAAGTATGGCGTTATACTCGGATTCCGGCCATATTTTAGTCGATGCGTCATCGCTTCTTCTGGCATGGTTTGCTCAAATACAGGTAAGAAAAATGCCCACCGAAAAAAATACATACGGCTACCACAGAATGGGAATACTTGCGGCGCTTTTTAATTCGTCTTTACTTTTAGTGATATCTTTGATATTGATTTATGAAAGTTATTTAAGGCTTGTTCATCCGGAAACGGTTAATTCGAGCATTATGATTATTTTCCCTTTAATAAGCCTTGTTATAAATATCATAATAGGCATGAGAATCCATAAAGATATTCATAGCAATTTAAATCTTAAAAGCTCTTTTTTCCATATACTTGGGGATTCCTTAATTTCAATAGCGATTATAGCCGCCGGAATAATTATTTATTTTACAAAATTTTATTACATTGACCCTATAATAAGTTTAATAGTCTCTCCGATTATTGCGATAGGCGCATTCTCCGTCATAAACGAAACCGTAAATATATTGTTGGAAGGCGTACCGAAAGAGATTGATTTTGAAAAGGTAAAGGAAGAAATACTTAAAACGCGAGGGGTAAAAAATGTTCATGACCTCCATATATGGAGCATGTCAAAATCTTTTAAGCTATTAAGCGCGCATATTCTTGTTGAGGAAAATGTCGTTAAATCATCCGACATATGCTGTATTATCAATAACATTCAGGATGCGCTCGAAGAAAAATTCAAAATAAATCATGTTGTCATTCAGCCCGAATTTAATGCCTGCGACATGACAAACGGTTTTTGCGTCCATCCAAATTTATAATCACGGTTTATTTTTTACTTGAAATTATTTTTTAAATGTGTAAAATATTTATAACATTGAATTCAAAGGGAATATTTTATTGATGAGGTTTATAACATCCGAAGAAATATCAAACGCCGTTAAAAATTTAATTATTAATTCAAGCGTCAGCTTGCCCGAAGATACCTACAAAGGCCTTAAACAGGCTTTTGAAAAAGAAATTTCCGAATCCGGAAAAACCGCACTGCGCCAGATACTGTTAAACGCGGAGGTCGCAAAAACCGAAAATAAGCCTCTATGCCAGGATACGGGACTTGCCGTTTTCTTTGTGGAAATAGGGATAGATGTTGCGGTTAAAGGCAGAAACTTAACGGATGCTATAAATGAGGGCACAAGGCGGGGGTACTCCGAAGGGTTTTTAAGAAAATCTACATGCGACCCTTTAACGAGAAAGAATATAGGAGACAACACGCCCGCTATAATACATTATGAGTTTACGAATGGAGATAAACTTAAGATAATGTACGCGGCAAAGGGCGGGGGAAGCGAAAATATGAGCGGAATCAAGATGATGCGCCCTTCGGACGGAAAAGACGGCATTATGGATTTTGTCGTTCAAATAATGCAGGCGGCGGGACCAAACCCCTGTCCTCCCAACATTATCGGGGTTGGCATCGGCGGCAATTTTGAAAGATCTGCCATTCTTGCAAAAAAATCCCTTTTCAGAAAATTGGGAGAGAGAAACAGCGATCAAGAATTAGATGAAATGGAAAAAATAATATTGGAAAGGATAAATAACATCGGAACGGGTCCGATGGGATTTGGCGGGATTTGCACGGCTCTCGGGGTTCATATAATTAAAGAACCGTGTCATATTGCAAGTCTTCCCGTTGCCGTTAATATCGAATGCCATTCGCACAGGCATGCCGAAATAGCAATATAAATTATCAATTTATCTCATTAATTTACTATATTTCCGTATTATCCCTGTTTTCGAATTATTATTAATTTATTAATTAACCATTGCAACATTATTATAATATAATCCTAAGCAAAATGAGCGTTAAAAAAATAACTACGCCCCTGTCGGACGATACGGTATTAAGCCTGAAAACCGGCGACGAGGTTTTAATAAGCGGGGTAATTTATACCGCAAGGGATCAGGCTCACTTTAGATTGATTAAATTAATAGAGGAAAATAAGCCTCTGCCGTTTGACATTCAAGGGCAGATTATTTACTATGTCGGACCAACCCCCGAAAAACCGGGCGAGATTATAGGCTCGGCAGGTCCGACCACAAGTTACAGGATGGATAAGTACGCCCCCGCATTAATGAAGCTTGGCTTAAAGGGCATGATAGGCAAAGGCAAAAGATCCAATGAAGTAAAAGAAGCGATCCAAAAATACGGGGCTGTGTATTTCGGCGCTATCGGCGGAGCAGGGGCTTTAATTTCTAAATCAATAAAATCCAATAAGGTTATCGCATACGAAGACCTTTTGTCCGAAGCCGTCCGCGAGCTTATAGTCGAAGATTTCCCCGCTATCGTCGTAAACGATGTATATGGGGGAGACCTGTATGAAGAAGGCAGAAAACGATATGAAAACAAATATGCTGTTAACGATTAATTATTTTTAATATTTATTTAATTAACCAAAAACCAAAGCGGGAATTACTATGGATATTCATGAATATCAGGCAAAGGAAATTTTAAATAATCACAACATTAAAACCCTCAGATCTATCTTGTGCCGTAACAGTGAAGAGGCATACAAGGCATATCAAACATTATCCTCCCCCGTCTGTGCCGTAAAGGCGCAGGTTCACGCGGGCGGAAGAGGCAAGGCGGGCGGCGTTAAAATTGCAAAATCCGCCGATGAAGCCAAATCTATTGCCGGGAAAATGATCGGCACGACATTGGTTACCGCTCAAACGGGCAAGGGGGGTAAAATAGTCAGAAAGGTCCTCATAGAGGAAGGGGCCGAAATAATTAAAGAGTTTTACCTGTCCCTTACGATAGATAGAAAGACCGCGTCCATCGCCTTTGTTCTTAGCGTGGAAGGCGGCATGGAAATAGAGGAGGTTTCCAAAAACACGCCCGAAAAAATTTTAACCGTGTCAATAAACCGGGGGCGCGGTTTGAAATCCTTTCACATACTTAAGATGTTCTTATTCCTCGGCATTGAAAGGACTCTTTACAACGACTTTGCCAACCTTGCGAATCTCCTATACGATTCCTTTACCTCCGAAGATATGTCGATGCTCGAGATTAACCCTTTAATACTGACCGGGGCCAACGCGTTTATTCCTCTGGACGCAAAAATCATATTAGACGACAACGCATCTATAAGGCATCCTTATTTCAACGATTTTATCGACGAGGATGAGGAAGAGCCGCTGGAAGTTAAGGCAAAAAGCGTCGGGCTTAACTATATAAAATTAGACGGCAATGTCGGATGTATGGTAAACGGCGCGGGACTTGCCATGGCTACGATGGATACGATTAAGGAGTTTGGCGCAATGCCCGCCAATTTTTTAGATGTGGGCGGAACCGCCGATGCTAAAAGAGTTGAAACGGCATTCAATATCCTTTTATCCGATAAAAATGTCAAGGGGATATTTATAAATATATTCGGCGGAATCGTCAAATGCGATATGGTCGCGGAAGGGGTTGTCGCCGCGGCTAAAAATATCGGGTTAAAACTGCCCGTAGTCGTCAGGCTTGAGGGCACAAACGCCGACATTGCCGCTAAAATAATAGAAAGTTCGGGAATGAATTTTATAGTCGGGGAAAGCCTCGCGGACGGCGCAAAAAAGATTTCGGATATCGTAAACGGCTAATTTAAAAGTATAAAGTATAAAAATACAAAATAAATATTAAGGGTATCAAAATATGAGCATTCTTGTAAATAAAAATACCAATGTTCTGGTTCAGGGAATTACGGGCAAGGAGGGGTCGTTTCATACCCTGAAGTGCCTTGAATACGGCACAAATATCGTTGCAGGCGTTACCCCTTTCAAAGGCAAAACGCTATTTAATAACTCCGTGCCGGTTTACAATACGATAGCCGAGGCAAAAAAAGAGCACGGGATCGACGCTACTATGGTTTTTGTCCCCGCGGGTTTTGCGGCTTCAAGCATAATCGAGGCGGTAGAGGCTGAAATTCCGCTCATTGTTTGTATAACCGAAGGGATACCCGTAATGGATATGCTGTCCGTTAAAGATGCTTTAAACTGTTCGGAATCTATAATGATCGGTCCTAACTGCCCCGGAATTATTACCGCGGATGAGTGTAAAATCGGCATTATGCCCGGGTTTATTCATAAAAAGGGTAAAATCGGGGTTTTGTCGAGAAGCGGAACTCTAACATATGAAGCGGTAAATCAGCTCACGAAGGCGGGGCTCGGCGAAACCACCTGCATAGGTATCGGGGGCGACCCTATAATAGGTTCTCCTTTTATAACCTTTTTAAAGATGTTCGAAAATGATAGCGAAACAAAAGCCGTTGTTATGATCGGGGAAATCGGCGGAACAGCCGAAGAGGAAGCGTCGGAATTCGTCAAAAAAAATATGAAAAAACCTGTCATAGGTTTTATTGCGGGAAAAACCGCTCCTGCCGGTAAAAGAATGGGGCATGCGGGCGCAATAATCTCCGGCGGCGTCGGCACGGCATCTGAAAAACTTAAAACAATGGAAAAAAACGGGGTTTTTATTGCCGATAATCCATCCGTTATTGCCGAAACCGTAAAAAAGGCTTTAAATTTGTAGAATTAATGTTGCTTGTATTTTTAATTAATTAATATTTTTGTAGGAGGCTAATGTGCCTGAAAAAGAGAACAAAAATTTGAATAGCCAGACGGTAACCCTCACGAACTATAATGTATGCGAGGGCATAGAAATCGAAGATCAGCGCAGCGGGGCCGAAATCAAAACAAAAAACAGCCTTACTGTTAAGGAAGTCTCGGGGACTGGCAAAAAGGGCGCCGTTAAAATCGACATTATTGTCAATTACTGCAAGGGGTGTGAAATTTGCGTCGCTTTCTGTCCCGAACAGGTTCTTGTTATGAATAAAGAGGCGGCGGAAGTTGTGGATATTTCCAAATGCACTAAATGCAATATTTGCGAATATCTGTGTCCGGACTTTTCGATTAGTGTGGAAGGATAAGATAAAAAATCTAGTTAGTAACGGAGGAATAAGATAAAAAATGACTAAAAACATAAAACTTATGCAAGGGAATGAAGCAATTGCCGAAGGCGCTGTTATAGCCGGGTGCGATTTTTTTGCGGGTTACCCTATAACGCCGTCTTCGGAAGTAGCAGAGATTTTATCGAGCAAACTTCCGAAAATCGGGAGGGTATTTCTTCAAATGGAAGATGAAATTGCCGCTTTAGGCGCCGTACTTGGGGCGGCGCTGGGCGGCGCAAAAGCTATCACGGCATCATCGGGACCCGGAATTTCTTTAAAACAGGAACACATCGGATATGCCTCGATGTGCGAGATTCCCTGTGTTATTATAAATGTTATGCGGGGCGGACCTTCCACGGGCTTGCCGACGCTTCCTGCCCAGGGCGATGTTATGCAGGCAAAATGGGGAACACACGGGGACCATGCTATTATAGCCATTACTCCTTCAAGCGTCAACGAATCGCTTTATGAAACTATCCGCGCATTTAATCTGGCCGTAAAATATAGAACCCCCGTCCTTATTTTAACCGATGAAATCATCGGGCATATGAGAGAAAAGGTTGTTATTCCCGATAAAAACGATGTCGAGATAATAGATGTCAAATTACCCGGCGTCCCGCCCGAAAAGTATAACCCGTATAACTACACGAGCGGAAAAGTGACCCCTTTAGCGCCGATGGGCGAAGGATACCGCTATCATGTTACGGGGCTGATACATGGGGAAACAGGCTTCCCGTCCCAAAAAACCGATGTCATCCAAAACGCTCAAAACTGGCTTATGGACAAGATTTATAAAAATATCAAGGATATTGAAAAGTTCGAGGAGTTTCAAATAGAGGATGCCGATATACTTTTGGTAGCTTACGGTTCAACCTCCCGCTCCTCCCGGCAGGCTATCAGGATGGCAAGAAGCGCGGGCATAAAGGCGGGCATGTTCAGGCCTATTACGATATGGCCGTTTCCCGATGAACAGGTTTCTAAACTTTCTAAGAAAATAAAAAAGATATTGGTTCCCGAAATGAATATGGGTCAAATTATTTTTGAGGTGCAAAGAAATGCCTGCGGCTCGTCGGTTTATGGTTTAAATGTGGTCAGCGGCGAACCTATCACGCCCGATCAAATATATGAAAAGATTAAAGAGATTTCAAAAACATAATATAATTATACAATTTATTAATTATTAATTTAAAATTAGGCTGCCTTGATTTAAGCTTAATTTAAGGGAGATACAAAATGATAAAAACAAAATTCGATTATAATAAATATTTGCGAAAAAACACATTGCCTCATATATGGTGTCCCGGATGCGGAGACGGAATTATTTTAAAAGCGCTCTTAAGAGCAATCGACAAGTCCGGCTATTCCAAGGATGAGGTGGTTATTACATCCGGCATAGGATGCGCTTCGAGGCTTCCGGGTTATGTCGATTTCAACACGATACATACAACCCACGGGAGAGCATTGACATTTGCTATCGGGATAAAAATGTACAAGCCGAGACTCAAAGTCATTACGATTTCCGGAGACGGCGACGCTCTTGCTATCGGAGGAAATCACTTTATACATGCCGCGAGAAGAAATATAGACTTGACTTTAATCGTTTTTAACAACTACACTTACGGAATGACAGGCGGACAGTATTCCCCCACTCAGCCTTTAGACAGCTATTCGACTACGACGCCCTTCGGAAATATCGAACCGCCGTTTGACGTCTGCAATCTGGCTCAAGCCGCCGGTGCGACATGGGTCGGGAGATCCACCTCTTACCACGCGGTTCAACTTGAAAAGTTTATGGTTGACGCATTGAATCATACCGGTTTTTCCGTCCTCGATGTCATCACTAACTGCCATATTTCTTACGGAAGGAGAAATAAAATGAAATCCCCCGTAGAAATGATTAAGTATCAAAAGGAAAAGGCGGTTCCTGCAAGGTCCGCAGAAAATATGACGCCGGAAGATTTGGCAGGCAGGTTTAAAACAGGTATTTTATTCGAAAAAAAAGATATGCCCGAATTTTGCGGGGAATATTACAAGAAATTAGAAACGATAAAAATAAAATAATAATTTTAATAATTTTACAAAAACAAAAGGGGATAACTTAATATGAGTGACAGGACTGAGTTTAGATTTGCGGGTTCCGGCGGTCAGGGTTTAATCCTTGCAGGCATTGTACTGGCAGATGCGGCTGCGATATATGAAAATAAAAATGCCGTTCAAACCCAATCTTACGGCCCCGAGGCGAGGGGCGGTTCCAGCAAATCCGAAGTTATTATATCGGATAGCCCGATCGAATACCCGAAGGCAACAATGGTTGACTATATGGTCGCCTTAACGCAGGAGTCTTTTACCAAGTATATCAAGGATGTTAAAGATAACGGCATCGTAATTGCCGATAAAGAACTTGTGGCGGATTTTTCAAATGCTAAGGGCAAACTTTATGTTATCGATATGGTTAAATCCGCAAGGGAGGAACTGGGAAAGCTTTTAGGATTAAATATTATTGCGCTGGGTGTTCTCGTTGAACTCTCCGGCATAGTTTCCCACGAGTCGATTGAACAGGCATTGATGAAAAGGGTGCCTAAGGGTTTTGAAGATTATAACAAAAAAGCTATAGAAATCGGTTTCAGGCTTGCAAAAGAAATTAAAAATAATAAATAATAAATAATATTAAAATAAAGGGGTACATTAAATGATAGAGCGGACACTTTCCATTATAAAACCGGACGGCGTGAAAAACGGGTTAACGGGAAATATTATTAGATTATTCGAGGAAAACGGCTTTGAGATAAAGGCTGTAAAAAAGGTCCATCTTTCGAAAAGCGAAGCGGAAGGGTTTTACTACGTTCATAAAGAACGTCCCTTTTTTAACAGCTTAGTTTCTTTTATGACGGAAGGGCCTGTTGTCCTTATCGTGTTATCCGCTGAAAATGCCGTTCTAAAAAATCGCGAGTTAATGGGGGCAACAAACCCGAAAGACGCAAAGGAAGGAACCATAAGAAAAATGTATGCCGAAAGTATTGAAAGAAATGTTGTGCACGGCTCCGACTCTTTGGAATCCGCAAAATTCGAAATTCCATATTTCTTTAATGTATTCGAGATATTATAATTATATATTATATGTAAATGCTTACTTCTATGTTTGCAAAAAAGAATATAGGCGGTATAGTAAAACTTTTTGAAAAAAATTACGGAGAACTAAAGCCCTTTTTAAACTTCAACAACGCCTTTCAGCTTTTAATAGCAGTGGTTCTTTCCGCCCAATGTACCGATAAACGGGTCAATATAATTACCGCAGATTTGTTTAAACGCTACATTAAACCGTCAGACCTCGCCAAAAAAGATTTAAAAGATTTTGAAGAAGAGATTAAAACCTGCGGCATGTATCACAACAAGGCAAAAAACCTTATAGAAGCCTCTAAAATACTTACCGAAAATTTCAATAACGAAGTTCCAAAGGATTTTGATTCGCTGGTCAGCCTTCCGGGAGTCGGAAGAAAATCCGCCAATGTAATACTCGGCACTTACTTTAATGAAGAACGGTTTCCTGTAGATACCCATGTATTCAGGGTTGCAAATCGAATCGGGCTTGTGAACCAGAAAACCCCCGAAAAAACAGAGGACGACCTTACCGCAATAATTCCTCCGAATCTCTGGATGAAAATGCACCGCTGGCTTATTTATCACGGCAGAACTTACTGCATTGCCAAAAATCCAAAATGCGCTGATTGCTTTCTGAAAGATTATTGCCTTTATTATAAGTCTAAAAATTTGTAATATTCCCAAATTTGCCGATAGAAAATTCTAACACTGGATTCCCGCTTTCGCGGGAATGACTTTACAAGATTTTAATTTTTCACCCAATGGGTGTCATTCCCGCGAAAGCGGGAATCCAGTGTTTTTAAACTATTGAGGTCAATTTATTGATTTCTATCGGCAAATTTGTGATATTAATCATAAAAATTAAAAGATTAACTTGATATAATAAATCCCAAATGAGTCCCATAATAAGATATTTTACTATAGCCTCTTTATTATATTTGATTATCGGGGCGGGCCTCGGCTTAGTTATGGCAATTTATCCTCCGTGGGTTAACTATTTGCTTTTAGCCCATGTTCATTTCCTTTTGCTGGGATTTATCGCTATGATGATATATTCCGTAGGTTATCATGTTTTACCC
>JAKBNN010000074.1 GCA_021831025.1 bacterium
CGTTTTTAAACATCAGGTTTGTCCACGGATATGTCAAGTCGATGTCATACTCCGCAAATTTTTTGGCTATTTCAAAATTTATATCGCTTATAACAAAGTGCCTTCTAATCGGGGTTGCTATCCATAGAATCAGCTCGAGATTAAAAGACGAGCTTCCAAACCCGATAAACCAGATCGTCGGTTTTGGCTTTTTTAAAACCTCCGGATTATTCTCGGCTATTTCAAGCAGAACATTCCTTGCCAGTTCCAATTTAGAGGCGGTTTCTTCAATACCGAGAGGTATATGCAGCCTTATTTTCGGGTCTTTATGCGACCAGTTTATAACATTTGAGGTTATAAAATTGGAATTTGGAACTATAATAGAGATATTGTCTCTCGTGGTAATAGTTGTGCTTCTCGCTCTTATATCGCTGACAATTCCGTCGTAACCCGACACCTCGACATATTCCCCTTCCTTTATCGGCTTTTCGAACAGTATAATAATGCCGGAAATAAAATTGCTTATAATGTTTTGCATGCCGAACCCTATGCCGATGCCTATGACGCCTGCTAAAAAAGCAAGCGAACTTAAGTTTACTCCCAGAACCTGAAAAGCTATAAAAAAACCGATTATTATTATAAGGTATCTGATAAATCTTGTTACGGTTTTTATAAACAGCCTGTTTAGCGTGGCATTCTTCTTGAATTCCTTTTTAATTATAAATGAAAATAAATAGGCGGCAAGGTACGCGATTATGATAATAGAAATAGACAGGACTATTGAATAAAGGCTTATTTTATCGCTGCCGATATTATATGTTTTGTTTTTAAGAAATTCGAACATAATCAAATCTGGATTTAGGTTACAGTTTTCATTTGTTTTATAATTTGTAATTATAATATAATAATTATATAAAATAAAATTAAATAACAATAAAAAAAACAGCCTGAATAAAATAAACAAAAAAATATAAAATATAAAATATAAAATGATAAAAAGAAGAACCGCACGAACCGTTAAAGTCGGCAATGTTTTGGTTGGCGGAGGCGCGCCCGTAAGCGTCCAATCCATGACAAATACAATCACGGAAGATACGCTTTCCACCGTCCGCCAAATAAAAGAACTGGAAAGTTATAGCTGTGAAATAGTCAGAGTTGCGGTGAATACGATTGAATCCGCAAAATCCTTAAAAGACGTAATAAAGCAGGTTAGCATTCCGGTAATCGCCGACATTCATTTTGACCACAGACTTGCGCTGGCAGGGATAGAGGCGGGAGTGAGCGGTTTAAGGATTAATCCGGGAAATATCGGGGATAAGAAAAAGGTAAAAGAAGTCGCGGCCGCCAGTAAAGATAAAGGCGTGCCTATAAGAATAGGGGTAAATTCAGGGTCTTTGGAAAAGGGAATTTTAGGCAAAAACAAAGGCGATTTTGCCGCGGCAATGGTCGAAAGCGCCCTTAAACATATTAAACTGCTTGAAGACGAATCGTTTTACGATATTAAAATTTCATTAAAATCGACGGATGTTTTGACGACCGTTCGCGGGTACGAGCTTTTGGCGGCGCATGTAGATTATCCTTTTCATATCGGCATAACCGAGGCGGGAACCGTGTTTTCGGGAGCGATAAAATCTGGAATCGGGCTTGGGATTTTGCTTTATAAGGGGCTTGGCGATACCGTCAGGGTTTCTTTAAGCGACGACCCTGTTATGGAGGTTATAGCAGGCTATCATATCTTAAGGGACTTAGGCTTGCGGGAAGGGGGCGTTAGCTTAATATCCTGTCCGACTTGCGGAAGGGCTGAAATAGACATAGTTAATATCGCAAAGGAGTTTGAAAGAATCTCTTTTAAAATAAAATCTAACATAAAGGTTGCAATAATGGGGTGCGTCGTAAACGGACCGGGGGAATCGGCTCACGCGGACATCGGAATCGCAGGCGGCAAAGGAAAATCGGTTTTGTTTGCGAAGGGCAAAATAATCGGGAAATTCGACAACGAAGAAATATTAAGCGTATTAGTTAAGGAAATCGAAAATATTACAGGAGAGAAAATTTTATGAGGCAAAGGTACGGGCGTCATTCCCGCGAAAGCGGGAAAGTTTCAAAGAAACTTCACGAGTGTCGTCAGACACGAGAGCGAAGCGGTAATCCAGATTTAAGGGGATCGAAAATATTATGAGGCAAAGGGGTAAATATGAAATATTCTAAATTTTTTATACCGTCGTTAAAAGAAGACCCGAAGGAGGCCGTCCTTAAAAGCCATAAACTGCTTTTGAGGGCAGGATATGTCAGGCAGCTTTCGGGAGGCATTTATACTTACCTTCCTCTCGGATTTAAAAGCCTGAAAAAATTGGAAGATATAATAAGGCAGGAAATGAATTCAGCGGGGGCGGTCGAACTTTCTATGCCTTTTGTTCAGCCTTTGGATATCTGGAGGCAGTCCGGCAGGGATGAGGACTACGGAAAGGAATTGTTAAGGTTTAAGGATAGGCAGGATAGGGATTTTTGTCTTGCGCCGACATACGAAGAGGTTATTACGGATATAGCTAAAAGAAATATAAAATCCTATAAGGAATTGCCGTTGACCTTATATCAGGTACATCTCAAATTCAGGGACGAAATGCGTCCGAGGTTCGGACTTATACGCGCAAAAGAATTTATGATGAAGGATGCCTATAGCTTTGACACGGACGACGCGGGTTTAGACAAAAGTTACAAAGCGATGAGGAAAGCGTACGAAAGCATATTTAAAAGGCTCGGGTTTACCTTTAAATTTATCAAAGCCGAAGCGGGAGAGATAGGCGGCTCATATTCCGAAGAACTGATGGTTTTTTCTGAATACGGCGAAGATAGGATAGTCCTGTGCGACAATTGCGGATATTGTGCCTCTGTAGACGACGCCGATTCCGTCAGCGATTATCACGGTCCTCTTGAATCGTGCAGACAGCCCAGAATGACGAAGCTGTTTACCCCCGGTAAAAAATCGGTCGAAGATGTCAGCGCATACCTTAAGGTGGATAAAACCTGTTTTGCAAAAACAATCATATATGAAACGGAGTCGGGTTTTGTCGTTGGAATCGTAAGGGGGGACAGGGAGATAAACGAGCATAAATTAAAAAGGGCGGCAGGCGTTAAAAACTTGTTTCTTGCCAAGGAATCGGATGTAGAAAGAATAACCGGCGCTCCTTGCGGCTTTGCCGGTCCGTTCGGTCTTAACGGCATCCGCCTCATAGTTATAGACGAGGAGATAAATAATTCGGAATACTGGATTACCGGGGCAAACGAACAGGATGCCCACATGGCAAATGTAAAGCCCGAACGCGATTTTACGCCCGATGTCGTCGCCAACATAAGAAGCGTTCAAAACGGGGATAAATGCCCCAGATGTTCGGGCGGTTTAAGCGTTAAAAACGCAATAGAGCTTGGGCATATGTTTAAACTCGGCGATAAATATTCAAGTATTTTAGACGCAAAATTTTTAGATGAAAAAGGAGAATTCAAATTTTTCGTTATGGGATGTTACGGGATTGGCGTGGGAAGAACCCTGCAAACGCTTATAGAGGTTTTTTCCGACGAATCGGGAATAAATCTTCCTGTATCCGTAAGCCCGTTTACCGTTGCGGTTGTTTCGCTAAATGCCGGCGACGAAGAGATAGCCGGCATTGCGGATAAAATTTACGGCGACCTTAAGTCTTCGGGGATAGATATTCTTTACGATGACAGAAAATTATCGGCAGGGGTTAAACTTAAAGATGTAGATTTAATCGGGATACCTTTTAAAATAGTCATCGGAAATAGAACGATTAAGGATAAAAAATATGAATTGATTATAAAAACCGGCAACATAAAGGAGTCTTATGACGACCTTGAGAGCCTTTATAAAAGGGTGTCCGAATTATCGAAGGTAGACGGCTTTTTTCGGGAATGACGCATACATAGATAATCTCAAACCGCAATTTTGGGATACTTGGATAATTTTGGGATACATGGATATTATTATATAGGTATTATAAAGTATATTATATTATTAATTAGCTGAGCTAAAGGGGTACGCCATGATAGAACTAAATATACCGGGCATTACAAATGTTAAAATAGAAAATGTGGTATTCGATATGAACGGAACGCTTTCGGAAAACGGGTTAATAAAAGAGTCCGTAAAAGGGCTTTTAAACGAGCTTTCTAAGCATGCGGCCATATATATAATTACCTCCGATACTTTTGGAAGCGCCAATGAATCCGTTAAAGGGGTGAATGCCAAACTTTACATAATAAAAGGAGACAATTCAGCCCAAAAGAAAAAAGAAATGGTTTATAAATTAGGGTATTCCAAAACCGTGGTTATAGGCAACGGCTATAATGATTATGCAATGTTTAAACAGGGTGTTATAGGTATCGGAATAATGGAAAGCGAAGGGCTTGCCGTTAAAGCCGCCCTTCACTGTGATATTATTGTGACAAAAATAGAAAATGCTATAAATCTTTTGTTGAATCCTAAGAAATTAGCTGCCACATTAAGAAATTAATTTCAAGAATAACAAGCGGGAATGACAACTTGCCGGAAACGGGCAGACCGCCCGCTAAATTATGCTCAGCCAAAACCGCTGCTGTGTCCGCCGCCGCAAGAGCCGGATGAATTATAACTTACGGGAGACCCGGAATTTCCATAGCTGCTAAAAGAGCTAACCCTTTTAACCGGTTTTTCTGCTCCGCAAACAGGGCATTTAATATCTTCACCCTTTTCGCCGAGCCTCTGATAAATTTCAAATACTTTTCCGCATTTTTGGCACTGATATTCATATATCGGCATATTTTACAATATCCTCCTTTATAATTTAGGTTTATTATTTCGGTTATTATAACATAAAACCAGCCGAAAATCTATGGCATAAATGGTCCGTAAACAAGGTTAAAATTAAGACCCGGACATGTTTAGGTTAATTCAGGGAAACAGGATTGTCGGCTTTTGCGTCATGATTGTTATTGGAAGAATCACTGTAATCTTTTAACTCGTTGAATATCCTTTCGACCCTCTTATCGCTAAGCTGATAGCACATCATCACGCCATCGCGCTTGCAGCTGACTATGCCTTTATTTTTAAGAGAAACAAGGTGCTGTGATACGGTTGCCTGAGGAAGCCCAAGGGTTTCCCATATATTCTTTACGCACGATTTATTGCTGATTAAAACTTCTATTATTTTGAGCCTTATGGGATGACCAAGCGTTTTAAGAATCTCAGCCTCGGCAACAAATGAGCTTCGCTGATTTTCAATTTCATTTTTTTTATCCATTATTTATCTATTTATTCCGTGGAAATTTAATAAATTAAAAAAAATTATTAACTATACAATATAAATATATACATATATCATGATTATATTTAATTTTATAAATTGTGTCAATAAAAAATAAAACCCCTGCCAGACGCCCGGGGTTTTATTTTAAATAATATTTAATTTATCTTTTATTTTAGCGGTATCGTTTTTGCCGGTTATTTTTAGAACGCTAAATGTATGTTGGCTTCGGCGGCATAATCTAAAAATGCAGCCGCTCCCGCGTATTCAAGTCCGTCGATCATATCCTCTTTTTTAAAGCCGAATGCATCCATTGTCATCTGACAGGCTATCAACTTGACGCCCGATTCCTGACATAAGGCAATAAGCTCGGGAATTGTCGCAACGCCATTTTTTTTAAACATGGATTTCATCATAGTAGTAGCCATGGCGTTCATACCCGGCAGCACGCCGATAATATTTGGCATGGGCATGGGCATTGCCGGATTGCCAAGGGGGACAACTTTGAGTCTGTCTTCCGCATCCTTTCTTAGAATTGCCAGTCCGAAAAATGTAAAAAATATGGCGCTCTCGATATTGAGCGTTGCGGCGGTTGAAGCAAGAATAAGCGGAGGATATGCCATGTCAAGCGTGCCGTGAACGGAAATTATAGCCATTTTTTTTTGATCAGCCATTTTCTTTCTCCTTCTTTAAAGTTTAATTAAATTTTTTAATAAAATAAACAAAGTCAGTTAAATTGATATGGATTAGGTCGACGCTCTAAACCTGTTCAAATTTAAATTAAAAATAAAATGATTTATTAATTTAATAAAATAAATCAAAAATTGTCAATAGTTAAATTATAATCCCTTATAAATTCATAAGAAATAACTTATATTAAATTTTATATTAATTTTTTATTAAAATAACAAAAATATAATTTATACCCTGTTTTTCGTTTTAAAAGCATTGTTTTAGCTAAAATTATGCCCCAAATTTGACAAATCATAAAAAGTGTGATAGATTTTATATAAAAATATAAAAAAAGTTTATTTATTTTGCAAAAATAATATTCATTAATATTTATTTTAGATAATTTTGAGGAAAAATATTGAAGATAGTTAAAAAATTCTTTGGAAATTTGAAACCGGCTCCGCTGGGCGTGCCGTTTGCAGGCGAAGCTGGCCGCGCCGGTTTCGCATCCCGTTTCCGCATATCTATAGGAAGTTTCGTTAAGAAAATTAAATTTAAGTATTTTCTGCCTATTTTTATGTTAATTTCTATACTGGTTTTGATAGCCCTATTTTCTTATTATTATGTACTCCCTATGTATTACAGCCTGTTAAAAGAGCGGCATGAAGTAAAAATTCTTAAAAACAAAATTCGCGTAGGTTATGAAAAAACCCAGATTTTAAAAATTATAACTTCGTTCCATTCGGGGCTTCCTCCGGCGGAAGAAAAAAATATTTCCGACCTTATTTTTAATATCGGGAAAAAATATACGATAAGCCCCGCCTTAATTTTAGCGGTTATCAGGGTTGAAAGTTCGTTTAACAATTTTTCATATTCCAATATGGGCGCCGTAGGCCTTATGCAGGTTAGTCCGGTTACCGGACTTTATTTAATCAAAAAATATAAGATTAAGTCTAAGGAATTTAATTATAATACGAACCGTATAGAGTATCTGCCCGTCAGTTATTTATATAATCCTTCCCTGAATATCAAGCTCGGGGCAAGATATTTATTAAGTTTATTGTACGAATTTAAAAATTTAAAGCTGGCGCTGTTTGCCTATAACGCCGGTCCGACTATTATTTTTAAAACCATAAATTCAAATCAATTAAATTTTAAAGAAGAAGGGAGCATTTTAAATAAATTAGAAAGCACGAACCAATTATTCTCGGATTTTTATTACGGATATTATAAAAGAATTAAGAAATATTTTAAGGAGTATAATAAAAAGATATTTAAAAATGATGATAATTTAAGGGTTAGCTGGAAACATAAATCTTTGCCGGATAATAGCGCCCTTAAGTATTTAAAAGGCGGAAAGCTTTCCCAAGTCCGCATCGCGTCCGTTGATTATAACCCTGCGCTGGCCATCAAATAGCGGATAGCGGGAAAATTGATATTCACATAAAATCAGGGTTATGGTTTTTTACATATCCCAATGATTTTATAAAGGATATTACCATTATAAAAGAAATAATAAAGACGACCAAGAAAAATCCTACCCCGAGACTGTGAAGATTATGAACCTTAATAGGGGTTATAATTCCTATCTGAATTAATTTAGGAAAGGCAAATTCCAGTATCGCGACAAATACAAAAGTCAGGCCGCCCCAGAAAAGGGTAAGTCCCGATGTTCTTTTAGCGATGTATTCTATACCCTTTTTTGGAATATTCAAAACTTCCATAAACCTTCCTATAAGCATGCCGACAATTATTTGCGTTACCATAGTTCCAAATCCAAACAGAAGCCCGGGTAAAAATCCAAAATAAGCGTTCGGCATTTTAGGGGCAAGGACGGTATATACGATAATGGCAAACGCCCCCGTGCCCCATCCTGCGATGAAACCGTGTATCAATACCATATATATAGGAACAGGCTTATGTTCTTTATTGGCTGTCAATTTATTTCCGGGTTTAATGTTATTAAAACTATTTCTGTTTTTAGGATGCGGTTTCTCATTCGAGTTTTTTAGAATCAAAAAATTTAATAAATTCATTACGGCGTGTTCTACCCCTTCGAATAATTCGAAATTTTTTCCAATGCCGATTATGTAAGCTCCGGCGTATGACATAACAATTCCGACGAATATATATACGACAGGAATAACATCCGGTTTTGTCAATATCTTTCCAAGGGCAAAATATGACAGCTCGGATGCGAAGGCTCTTTGAAGCGTAAACGCAAGCGAAAAAAGAAGTCCGGTTTTAAACCCTCCCTTCGTGCTATAACTGCCTATAGAATAACTGAAAGTAATCGGCCAGGTATGTTCATCGGGGGTAAATCCGTGAATAATTCCCAGAAGAAATGCGGTAAGCAGTATCGAAAATATGGATGAAAAACTTTGAGGATTCCAGAGATTTATCATACGGGCGTATTAAATTAAGGATATATTAATTATTATTTTAATGATTTTAATGCTATATTATTATAATATAATATAAAACCTTTGTAAAACAAAGCATATTTAATATCCTTAATCTTGCAATAGAAATTTAATTTTCTGGATTCCCGCCTACGCGGGAATGACGATAAGGGAATTTAAACTTTAACTCAACGAGTGTCATTCCCGCGAAAGCGGGAATCCATACAAATGTCATTCCCGCGTAGGCGGGAATCCAGAATTTACGTAAAATAGGAACATTTAAATATTTTCTATTGCAAAATTAAGGAATATCCAAAAATGTTAATCTCAGGAGGCTTTTTATGGAACTGATAGATTGTATTTTAACACGGTCATCAAAAAGGGATTTTAAGGATATTCCTGTTCCGAGAGATGTTCTCGATAAATTATTGGAGGTTTCTTTAAATGCCCCGTCCTGGGCTAATTCCCAGCCGTGGGAGATTGCCGTTTCAACCGGCAGGACAAGCGAATTTATTAAAGAAAAGATTTATAAGCCGGCATCGGAGGATAATCCCGGAAATCCCGATTATCCGTTTCCGGAGTTCTGGCCCGAAAGGCAGGCTAATAACATGTTTGAAACGGGCACGCGCAGGTATGAAGCTCTCGGCATTGCAAGGGACGATAAAGCGGGGCGCAGGGAAATAGCCCTTTCAAACTATCTGTTTTTCGGATCCCAAACGGCAATATTTATTTATATGGATCAAAAATTGGGACACTGGTCAACGCTTGATTGCGGAATGTTGATTCAAAATATTCTTCTGGCCGCGCACGATTTAGGTCTTGGAGCCTGTCCGCAGGCTTATTTAGTCAGGTATCCCGATGTATTAAGAGAGGCTTTTAAGCTGCCCGGCAGCAAAAAATTTGTGCTGGGAATTTCCGTAGGCTATTATAAAAAAGATAGCGCTATTAATAATATTAAGACTTCGAGAACAAGTTTGAAGGACGTTGTAAGGTATTACGAATAATTTGCGAAATAAACTTATAATCTTAATGTAAGTGGTGAGCCGCGCGGGGGTCGAACCCACGACCACCTGATTAAAAGTCAGGTGCTCTACCAGCTGAGCTAGCGGCTCAAAAAAAGTTTGAATATTCGGAGGACCGGTTAAACTTTAAAATTTAATTAATTAAATTTTAAAGTTTTAAAGGAAGTATTTTGGTTAAATCAGGGAAAGAGTAGTTTAGTCCCGTTGCGGCAAAAATGCCCAGCCCGACTATAACGATAATGCTGATAACAACCACAACCCACATTACTCTGACAAAATGTTTGTTGTCCTCCATTTGGTTCCTCCCTTAACTTAATAAATTTATTAATTATTAAAGTATTGCATGTTTTTATCCTAAGTATATTAACAAAAATATATCAAAATAGCAATATGTTAATTTCATTTTTTTCATTAATTTATTTATTGAATTTAAAAAAGGGAATTAATAAATACTTTAGCCCCTAAACATCTAAAATTTTTTAAAGGCAAAGGAGCTAAAGTATTTACGCTGCCTATAAGATTTGCTAATGTTAAATAAGTTTTGTAAATTTTGTTATTAACCCCATTTTTGTTTGTTAATATGGGCTACTATCTCGGCTTTTGACATTTGCCTTAATTCATGGGCGGCTTTTTTTGCTTTCTGGAATATGCTTAAACAATTGGGGTCAAGATTATCCGCTATGCCTTCTTCCGAAATTGCAATAATCTTGGTTAACATATGCGTTAAATCCATATGCAATTGATTGGTCTTTCTTGAACGGTCGATAAGCTGCTCGACATCCGGAGCAATTTTTTCGAATTTTTCTTTCGGCGATCCACATTTTGGGCAAACATCCGGCGCCGAGTCGCCGTCATGAATATAACCGCAAACGGAACATTTCCACTTCATAAGATACCTCCGTAATAAAATTTATTTAAGTATTAGTTTAGGTTAGGATTGCTCGCTATTACTTTGATTTTAGCATAAAAAAAATAAAATGCAAGATAAATTTAATAATAATTATTGAATAATATTGATTATTGTTAATTTCATTTAATTTCGTTTAATTTAATAATCCTGCCTAACTTTAAAAATACATTAAAAATACATTAATTGACAATATAAAATCCAAAATATATAATTAATAAGGTTTTATAAGGTATAGGCGGGTTTTTATGAACTTTAATTTTAATATTTATTTAATCGGCGATAAAAATTTCTTTGCGAATGAAAAAGATTATTTAGAGGCTTTAAATAAATGTTTTGACAGCGGAGTAAAAGCTTTTCAACTAAGGCAAAAAGATGTCGGCATTAGAGAATTTATCGCATTGGGAGAAAAGATTAAAAAAATAATAGATAAATACAGGGATGTGAAGCTTTTTGTAAATGACAGGGTCGATGTCGCATCAGCTCTTAACGCGTATGGCGTTCATTTAAACAAAAATAGTATTCCGATTAGCGCCGTTAAAGAAAAAATCAAAAATCTTAAGATATTTTATTCTTCCCACTCCATTGAAGAGATAATAACGGCTCAGGATGCCGGTGCGGACGCCGTAACATTCAGCCCGATTTTTAAAACTAAAAATCAGGACTTCGAACAGGGGACAGATTTGCTAAGGAAGGCGCTAAATTCGGCAAAAATACCGGTTTTTGCGCTGGGCGGCATTAACAGGGATAATATAAGCAAAATTAGAGATGCCGGGGCTAAATATATTGCCGTTCAATCGGAAATTCTCAAGGCAGACAATATTTATGACGCCGTTAAATTTTTATCCAATAATTTAAATTAAATATCCAAAAATATATAAATATTTATCCCGCCCCCTTACCGTCCCTGCTCTTAAAAGGTTTATAAAAAATGCAAAGAATGATATAATATAAAAATCGGAGGAAAATATATGAATCATATGAATCAAATCGAATCTGCCAAAAATAATATAATAACGGATGAAATGAAATATTGCGCGAAAATGGAAGACGTTTCGGCCGAAGAGATTCGCATAGGCATAATGAATGGACATATCGTTATAACGAAAAACCGCGCTAGAAATATAAAACCGCTTGCGATAGGCAAGGGTTTAAAAACAAAAGTAAACGCAAACATCGGTTCGTCCGGGGACAATTATAATATCGAAACGGAATTGGAAAAACTCTTTACGGCGACGCGTAGCGGCGCGGACGCCGTTATGGATTTATCCACGGGAGGAAATATCGTGGAATTCAGGCGGGAGATAATTAAAAACTCGTGCGTGCCGGTGGGAACCGTTCCGTTATATGAGGCATTCCAGCCCGCGATAGGAGCCGGCGGCGCAGATTCAGGTTTTAATATAAATAAATTTGACCCGGAGTACCTTTTTGAAGTTATCGAAAGGCAGTGCGAAGAAGGCGTCGATTTTATTACCGTTCATTGCGGGTTAACATTGGAAGCCGTGAGAAAGATGAACCTGCAGACAAGGATTATGGGAATAGTTTCAAGGGGAGGATCTTTGATTGCTTCGTGGATGATAAGGAATGATAGGGAAAATCCGCTTTACGAAGAATACGGCAGGCTTTTAAAGATTGCAAAAAAAAACGATGTTGTCTTAAGCTTAGGCGACGGATTAAGACCAGGAAGCCTTGCCGACGCAACAGACAGGGCTCAGATTTCGGAACTTATTACTCTTGGAGAGCTTCAGAAAAAGGCTTTGGAAGAAGGCGTGCAGGTTATAATAGAAGGCCCCGGACATGTTCCGTTAAATCAGGTGGAGACAAACATAAAATTGGAAAAAAGCCTTTGCAACGGCGCTCCGTTTTATGTTTTAGGACCGCTTGTTACGGATATTGCTCCCGGCTACGATCATATCACAAGCGCGATAGGCGGGGCAATAGCCGCCGGAGCGGGCGCCGATTTCTTATGTTATGTCACTCCTGCGGAGCACCTGAGGCTTCCAACGGCGGAGGATGTTAAAGAAGGCGTTATCGCGGCTAAGATTGCGGCGCACGCCGGGGATATCGCAAAGGGCGTGAAAGGCGCAATGGAAAAAGACATCGATATGAGTAAAAATAGGCGCGCAATGAATTGGGAAGCCCAGTACGAAAGTTCGATAGACCCGGAAAAAGCAAGAGAGATGAGGGCTTCTTTACCCCTTAAAGACGACAAGGTTTGCTCCATGTGTTCCTCTTATTGCTCTATAAAATTAAATGCCTCTTTTAAATAAAGGCAGGCATGGATTACTGCGAAAATGGATAAATTTGATTATAGCCCCTTAAGCGAAATTGACGGCAGGGATTTTTTTTCTTTGTTAATCAAGGAAATTCAAAAAACAAACAATTTAATTTCCGAAATATATAACAATTATAAATCGCGCGATTTAAGCAAGCAGGGTTACGAGTTTGAGATTATAAAATACACCCCCGAAGATTTTGAATCGTATGGGTCTTTTAAGTTTTTTAAAGTAAACGATAAATGTGTTCTAAAACCTATAGCGGATTTTCGTCCCAAAGGCGTTTCCGTTTCCGGGTTTAAGCCATTGTCTTTGGCCGATTTCATCGGGATAGATAATATAATCAAGGATGTTTTTCAAAATACGATTAAATTTGCATCGGGGAAATCCGCCAACAATGTACTTTTATGGGGAGACAGGGGAACAGGGAAGTCTTCTCTTATCAGGGCTATTGCAAAATCTTTCGGTGAAGAGCCATACATAGGCAAGATCAAATTTATCGAGATTGTGGAAGACACCGCCGAATTTATCTATGAATTAATCACCATCATTAAAACAAAACCTTACAGGTTTATATTGATTTTTGACGATATTGCTTTTGATGCGGATTCGCTGTTTTACAAAAAGCTTAAATCCCTTCTCGACGGCGGATTAGATGAACTTCCGGAAAATATAATTATTTACGCAACATCCAATAAACGCCATCTTACTACGGAAAAATTTTCTTCGGAAAGATCAAACGGCGATTTTATTCATCCGGAAGAAGAGGTCGAAGAAGGTCTTTCTTTAAGCGACAGATTTGGTTTGACATACGGGCTTTACAGCTTTGATAGGGAAGTTTACCTTAAGATGGTAGAAATGTATTTTAAAAAATATGATATTAAAATCTCGAGCATTAACATGGGTCAGGTAAGAAAGGACGCAATTAATTTTGCAATTATAAAGGGTTCGCGTTCGGGCAGGACCGCGAAACAGTTTGCCGTTAGTTTAATAAAGGATTAAGACCCTGCTTTCGCATAATAGGAATTACGGATAACAGGGGCAGTCTTTTGGCTTCAACTTCCGGCGCCCTCGGATTTAAGCCGTCTTTGGGCGGAAATAGGTTGGAGGAATAGCATGACCCATATGAAAAAATATTATCTTGGAGTGGATATCGGCGGAACGAATCTCCGGCTGGGCATCGTAGATGAAAGCGGCGCCGTGATAGACGAAGATTCTAAATCTTTCCATAATGAATTTATCGATGAAACGTCGGCCATGCCTGTTCCGCCTTCAAAACAGGTTAAATTTATAATGGAAAATTTAAAATGTTTTCTAAAAAAAAATACGAGATATGCTATTTCGGGAATCGGCGTCGGTATTGCCGGACAGATAAATGAAAAAACGGGAGATGTTTTATTTTCTCCGAATTTAAATTGGCGCGATGTTCCCCTGAGAACGATATTGGAAAAGGAAACAGGCTTAAGTGCCGTTGTCGTAAACGATTTAACCGCTATTACTTACGGCGAATGGAAATGGGGGGCGGGAATCGGCAAAGATAATCTTGTATGTATTTTTGTCGGCACGGGAATAGGTTCGGGGATTGTAACGGGCGGCAGGTTGATTTCCGGTTGTTCAAATGCCGCCGGTGAGATAGGGCATATCGTAGTAGTTTCAGGGGGCAGAAAATGTACATGCGGCAATAACGGCTGCATGGAAGCTTATGCAGGCGGATGGGGAATTGCAGAGATTGCAAAGGAACTGGCCTTAAAGGATAAGGCCGGTTTTAGGGAAATTATTAAGATAGCGGGGGAAATAGGCAATATTAGCGCCGAAACTATTGCTAAAGCGCATTATAACGGAGACGATAATGCGGCTAAGATTGTTAAAAAAACAGGGCTTTACTTAGCGGACGGGGTTATAACCGCTGTAAATTTAATAAATCCGTGTATGATAATATTAGGCGGCGGCGTGATAGACGGCATTCCCGATTTATTCGATATTACCGTAGAAGAGGTTAACAAAAGGGCGCTTAAGGCTTCCACATCGCATCTCGGAATAGTAAAGCCCGTGCTTGGCAAATACGGGGGAATTGTGGGCGCCGCGGGTATAGCGCGGCATTGCGATTAATTATTACTTTAATTTTGCAATAGAAATTTATTTTCTGGATTACCGCTTCGCCATCTTCGCCCGCGTTTTCGGCATGCAAAAACAATCGTGCGGGCGAAAATATGTGT
>JAKBNN010000071.1 GCA_021831025.1 bacterium
TTACCCGGAATGGTATCTATAATCCCTCTTTCTTTAAGCGATTTTATATGTTTAAATACCGTCGATTTCGAAGATAATCCGAGGGCGGCGCCTATCTCTTCATAGGAAGGGGAATAGCCTTTATCGTTAAAATATTTTTCTATAAAGTCCAAAACATTCTTTTGTTTTTCACTAAGCATGATAAATATAATTTTTATTTTTTATTGCATTATAGCGAACAAATGGCGAACATGTCAAGTGCTTTCTCGGCAAAAACTTTGAAACTTTTATTCTTAATCCACTTAAATGATGCAGTGTTTATCAATATTTAGCCTTGCAATTTAAAAATTTAGGTTGTTTAATATATGTATATGAATTTTTTAAATTTATTTATTGTATATTTTACCCTCTTTATAACCGCGCTTTTTGTCGGAATTGTCGGAAATACAATCGGAATAGGCGGCGGAATCCTGCTCGTCCCGTTTTTTATTTTTTATATGCATTTGTCGCCTTTGGAATCAAGCGGGTTGTCTCTTTTTACCATAATGTTAAGCACCATGGGAGGTTCTTATATTTTTTACAAAGATAAAACAATCGACTTAAATCTTTATTTAATGATTTTGCTGCCCGCGCTCTTTGGCATCATAATAGGTTCCGTATTAAGCCGCTATATCTTAACAAATCAATTTAAATGGGTTTTGTCGTTTATTATAATCGGAATCGGAATATTTTCGTTGATTGCGACAAAAAAACAGGCGGCATATAAAAATAATTATAGCGATAAGTATGCTGCCCCCTTAAAAAGCGGCGATACCGGTTTTTTAAGGGGGCATATAAGAAAGACTCTTAAGGAATCAAATGGAACGACTTACGATTATGAAATAAAAAGCCCTTTGTCGATTAATATTTTTTCTTTAATCGCAGGCTTTGTTTCCGGATTTATCGGAATCGGCATAGGGGGAATAACGGGAACTTTTTTAACTGCCGTTGAGCAAATCCCGCCAAGGATTGCCTTTTCGACTATAATATCCATTATGGCAATTATTTCTTTAATCGGCGGGCTGATCCACTTTTACTATATTAAAAATCCTTTACATATGGCAATTTACATTATTCCCTTAGGAGCGGGCGCTTTAACCGGTTCTAAAATCGGCGCTTTTATTTCTAAAAATTCCAAAGCGAAAACTTTGAGAATTTATCAGGGAACATTTATAATTTTGTTAGGTATTTTAATGCTTGCCCTTTCGGCTTTATGATTTGTCCGCCCTGCAAAGTTAAACGCGGGACGCCGTAAATTTTGCTATAAGCCTAAAATCACTGCTTTTATCGGCATTATAATCTGTTTTATAGAATAAAATCCTGTCTAAGCGGACCAGTTTCGATTTATATTTAAAGGTTTCGATTTTTTTTACCTCATCCGCTTTCGATAAGAATAAATATAAATCGACGTCATTTTTTAAGTTCAATTTTTCTATTAAGTTAATAAGTTCGTCTGCGTTAAAAGCCGCCCTCGTGGTTATAGCAAAAATATTGCCGAAATCTTTATATGCGAATATGTTTACATTTAAACACTGAAAATTCGAAAGATTTAGTTTTCTTGCCGCCGCCTTTTGAAAATTGCATTTCTTCAATACCGATTCTACCGAAATAACATGTAACTCAGGTCTTAATATGCTTAGAATAATTCCGGGTAATCCCGCGCCGGAGCCGATATCCATAATAGATTTGATCCCGTCAGGACATCCGTTCGTTTCCCGCACCCCCGCTCGTAAAATTTTTAATAGGAATGCGCTGTCTATAATATGCCTTTTGATAAATTCGTCCGCATCCGTTATCGTCGTAAGATTTATTTTTTTATTCCATTCCAAAAGTTCCTCGTAAAATATGTAAAATTTTTCAATTAGCCGCCTTAATTTAATATCCTTGGATATAATCCCATAATTTATTAAATAGTTATAGCTTTCATTGATAAATTTTTCTTTTAAGGTTTTGCAGGCCATGATTTTACCCGATAATTTTTTAAAGATAGATTTTTTTATTTTTTATAAAAATATATTATAATATATAATAATTTTATAATTTTAGCAGCAGTAAAGTCGGCAAAATTTTATCAATAATGGATGAAATTCAAAATTATTCTTATTTCGAACATGGAGCGGATATCGGTATTACAGGGAAAGGGAAAACCCTCGAAAAATCGTTCGAAGCCGCGGCGGTTGCGATGTTTGCGATAATCACGGATATTTCAAAGGTGAATCCGGTTAAACGGATAAAATTTAATTTTACCGAGCCGGACATCGAATTTGCTTTTATATCGTGGCTTAATAATTTACTGAACGAATCTCATCTGTCGAATATGGTGTTTAGCCGTTTTCATGTCGAAAGGGATAAAGATATCTGGATGTGCGAAGCTTTTGGGGAATCATGGCATAGCGGTCTGGAAAGGGGAACAGAGGTAAAAGGCGCGACTTTGACGAAATTATCCGTAATAAATGAAAACGGAATATGGGCTGCAAGCTGCGTCGTTGATGTTTAGGATTACTATATGAATTTAGAAAATTTCATTCAAATCGAACCGAACTGCTGGGCGGTCCGGTTAAAAGAAGAAGGCGGAGGATTGGGAGGCGGCAAGGAAGGCGCAAACCTTCCGGTGCGTTTCTATGCCGATAAGGAGCTGCTTGCGGCAATGGACGAAAAGGTAAAGGAGCAGATAATCAATGTTTCGCAGCTCCCGGGACTTAAAGGCTATGCCTTTGCGATGCCGGATGCCCATTGGGGATACGGATTCCCCATCGGCGGGGTTGCCGCATATGACCCAGAAGAAGGCGGGATTATTTCTGCGGGAGGCGTGGGCTTTGACATATCGTGCGGGATCAGGTGCCTTAAAACCGATTTAACCGTAGAAGATATATTTCCTTATGCGAAAGAATTATCGGATTTGCTTTTTAGAAATATTCCTGCGGGGGTAGGCGCGGAAGGAAATATCACGCTTAATGAGGCGGAACTTGACGAGATTATGCTTAACGGCGCTCACTATGCAACCTCCAAGGGATACGGAACGAAAGAGGATATTTTATACATAGAGGATAGCGGAAAGGTAAGCGGCGCCGACCCTTCTATGGTTTCCATATCCGCAAAAAGAAGGCAAAAGTCAGAGATGGGAACACTGGGCTCAGGCAACCATTATCTGGAAGTTCAGGCGGTAAAACAGATATTCGATGAAAATATCGCAGGCGTCTTTGGGCTCAAAGAAAAGCAAATCGTAATATCTATCCACTGCGGCTCAAGGGGACTCGGACATCAGGTTGGAACCGATTATT
Organism: bacterium; assembly: GCA_021831025.1. Lineage (GTDB taxonomy): Bacteria > SZUA-79 > SZUA-79 > Acidulodesulfobacterales > Acidulodesulfobacteraceae > Acidulodesulfobacterium. Next base: position 3,300 of record JAKBNN010000071.1, read on the forward strand.
TAATAACTTTAGCAAAAGCCGCCGCAAAATATGGGATAAATCTTCCCGACAGGGAACTGGCCTGCGCCCCGATTAAGTCCGTAGAAGGCGGGATGTATTTGGGCGCAATGAACGCCGCTATTAATGTAGCGCTGTGCAACAGGCAGATGCTGACGCAATTAACGAGAGATGCGTTTGAAAAAATATTTCCGAAAGCTGCTATTAAAACCCTTTTCGATGTATCGCACAATACCTGCAAAGCCGAAAAGCACACGGTAAACGGCAAAGAACTCTTATTATATGTTCACAGAAAGGGGGCAACGAGAGCTTTTGGCCCGTTTCATCCCTCGCTGCCGGACCTTTTTAAAGAAACCGGTCAGCCGGTTATTATCGGCGGAAGTATGGGAACGGGTTCGTATGTTCTTGCTGGGACCAAAGAAAGTGAAGAAAGGTCTTTTTCTTCGGCAAGCCACGGAGCCGGAAGGGCGATGAGCAGAAATCAGGCTTTAAAATTATGGAAGGGCAGGGAAGTGATAGACGAACTAAAAGAAAAAGGCATAATTATAAGAAGCAGGTCTATGAGGGGCGTTGCGGAAGAAGCCCCCGATGCTTATAAAAATGTCGATGCCGTAGCGGAAGCTACCGAAAAGGCAAGGCTGGCAAAAAGGGTTTGTTACCTGTCTCCCGTAATTTGCATAAAGGGGTGAGAGTAAATATTTTTATAAACCGGCGAACCGTCTTCGGTAACGCTCTGTTTAAGTATAATTTTTTTACAGTTAAATTCCCCGGGTTTCAATCCGCAAGGCTTTAGCGGCGCATTATTCGGATTGAACGGTTTTAACAAATTAAGAATATCGTTTTTATTCTTCGTGCCGTTCTTTATCCTTGCAATGGTGATATGCGGCATAAACGGCCTTTTATCGGCTTTAATATTAATTCCCGAATTAAGCATGCCTTTTAATAAATTTTCGCATATAAATTTTAACTCGCGCGCCCCCCTTTCGATTTTTAAATAAACTATTCCCGAACTGTTTCCTAAAGAAAAAAATAAGTTATTGCCGACTGATATGTCGAAGTTTTTAATTTTTATTGCAGGTAAAAGTTTTTTTATAGCCGTTTCTTGATTCAATTCGATGTTGCCGAGGAACAATATCGTTATGTGCAAGTTTTTTTGCGGGACAGGCCTGAAATATTTATTGTCTGCAAGGCGGGCGGATTTAACGAACTCGGTTACCCTTTTTTTAATAGCGGAAGGCAAATCCACGGCAATAAAGAGTCTTTTTGTTTCCGATTCTTCCATATTTTGCTTGATATTGGGGATTATACCCCCATGATAAATTTATAAAGTGCTATCCTGAAGCACTATAAATTAAATACTCCCTTCCACAATTTTAACGGTTTTTTCCCTTAATTTTGCCTTTTCTTCTATAATATTTTTAACTTCATCGATAATTTTCTTAACTTCGTTTTTATCATTGCAAATTGGAAGTATAACCTCATTTAACCTATTTCCGATAGTTGAAATTGTCGCCTGCACAAAAATCCTTGAATCTATCTGCTTTCTTACGAGCTTGCTATTAAGTAAATAAAATAAGTAATACGGATCGATAATTTTTGGGTCTAAAATCCTTATTCTTCGCAAATGGCTTTGAATAATTATCCTTAAATCCAATCTCGTTATCATAGCGGTTCTTCCTATTAAAAACGTCCCGTCGTTTACGAATAAAATATCTTTTTCCCTTATATCCTGTAATTCTTTATATTGATTATATATTTCTTCCGAGACGGCTTTGATAGGGTCGAATTTTATTTCCCAGTTCACAATATCGCTTGTTCTGACGAACGGAATTTCGCCGGAACCGTAAAACTGCGAACCGATTTCGTTTCCTCTTTTAATTTGTAAAATGCCCTTGTCAATTAATTCTTCCACGGAAATAAGTCTATGTTTTCCTTTATCCTTCAACGATTTCAATTCTCTTCCTATTTCCGGATTATAATACTCCGGAATAAAAATATGGTCGTTTAAATCTTCATACGCAACCATAAAACCAAGGTGGTCTTCGTTAACTTTTTGTATGTTATTATTGTGGGCATTAAAATTTTCTGCTATTAACGGCAAGTCGTCGTTTATTATTTTGTTGCCGTGTTTATCTAAAATCATATTGCCGTGTTTATCAATTTTATAAGAAGGATTGCCGTTTTTATTGTGTCCGACGTTATTTGCTATAGCCATAAATATCGATTTAGGTCTTGCAGTAGTCTTTTTTAGAAACAAAATGCTGGTTTTAGTATGGGTGCTTGGTTGGAAGGTTTCCTGAGATAAACTTACAACCCCGATAACGGAAGCTACGCCGGAAATATATTCCCAAATATACTTATCCGATGGATTGCCGAAAATTCCGTCGGGTAGAACAATGGCTAATCTTCCGCCTTCCCTCAATAATTGAAGGCATCTTTCTATAAATAATATTTGAGGCGATTGTTTATCGAGCGCCTTATTGGAAATAGCCCGTTTATCCCCGTTTTCCCATTTATATCCAAGATTGTATTGTTCTAATAATTCTTGACCGACGACTGGAATTTTTGCTCCAAATGGAGGATTTGTCAAAACCACGTCGAAACTTCCTAATTTTATATTTGCTTGTGTTTTTTTGTTCCATTTCAACGGATTTTCCAAACTATTTTCGCAATAAATATGGAAATTTGGGCTTACGCCAAACTCCGTTTCATTTACAATCAAAGATAGATATATTTTAGCAATTTGTGCCAAAGACGGGTCTTTATCGATCCCCGTAACATAAAAGTTTCTTTTGTTGTTAGACAATAGGTATCTTATAGTATAAGAGAGAAATCCGCCGCTCCCGCAAGCTGGATCGATTATGCGCTCGCCGCCGTCCGGTTGTAAAACGTCAATCATCATTTGTACCACGTTTCTGGGGGTAAAAAATTGCCCTTCTCCTCCCCTGAACGAAGTGCCGATTAATTCCTCGAAGGCATCGCCTATTACGTCCCGGTCGGCATTTAGCACGGAATAATCTTCAAGTTTTGATACTATAAATGAAAGGTCATCGGCTTTTATCTCTATTTTCTCATTTTTTTCAAAAATATCGGGATAAGTAGTTTTTACTTTTTCAAATAGATTATCGATTCTTGATTTAAATATTTTATTATACTCGTCAGGACGATTAGAAAATTCCGTTGTACTTTTGCTGTTTCTTTCATCGTAAATTTTGCAAAACAATAAACGCATAATGTTTTGCGCAATTGCTTCATCTCTGGTTATGCCCGTTACGTTACCGGCAAAATAATCTCTTATTTCCCTAAAGATTATCTTAAGATTATTTATCGGTTTTAAATCAGTAATATTAATTAATTTTTTAGGTTTGTTTTTTTCTAAAAACTCGAACAGATTTAAATTTTGCATAAAATTTATTTACACCTATTATGAGCTCTAACTATAAACTCCATAAAATCGACAGTTTCTACCAAAGAGTGGTCGGTCATAGCAACATTGCACCATCTATGGCCGTATCTAACGTTGCTAACATTATGCCTGATTTTACTTTCTAATAACGGATTGACATGCATTATTTGGAGACTATAGTCATCTCCTTCTTCCCTCTTGGAGCGGTTCCATGCAGGTTGCCATGTAGATATTCTTGAGGATTTTCTAAATTGCTCCAAGTTTTCAGAAATATTAAGTAAACAAACGGGACATTTTATAATATCATTTTTTTCCCGAGGAAAAATAAGGGATGGCAAAATAACATTCTTGTCAATATCCTGATTTTGTAAAATTAATTCTATCTTTATTATATAGCCGGTTAAAATCAGCCTCATATAATTCTACCGCAAGCGAAATTCCTAATATTGCATAGGTCTCGACGGAATCTTCCCAATTACAAGCCTCAAGAGCCGGTATTGCACATGAATTTTGCGTCCAAAGATTATCATTCCAATGTTTTAGCTTATCCACATGCGAAACCCAATGTTTAGGAAGTGCGACATATCTTTCTTTCATTTCATGTACTTTATCGGCAGCATACCTAATTTCTGATTTATTTAAATCTTTTACCACAAAAATTAACAATTGAGATTCTCCTTCTCCTTCTATTTCAATTTTTTCAATTTCTTTTGCAAAAGAAGGTTTATTTTCGGCTACGATTAAAGGATGCCACCTTAAATTTCTGTTGGAATAAGGGGCTTTTCCCTGACGCCCCCTGGTACATATAGCGTCCCTTTGCAATTTTCCTCCACCCCTCCCCATTCCCGCATCCCTGGTATAACTTATTTTTCCATATTCATTTTCAAATTCTTTTTTCTTTTGGTCTTCCGGAATCGAATCGTGAATTGTATTTGAAATAGTCTCACATAATCTAATTATTTTTTTATCAAATTCGGTTAAAAAACTTGCACTAATAGTTCTTCCCGTAGCCATAATTTTCCAAACCTCCAAAAAATTTATTCCGTCCTTTCCCTGTCGATTCTTGGTAAAGGCTCATTTAATTCGTATTCTTTAACGCCATGTTTATAAGCATTATATTACCAAATGACAAATTTTTCCAGCAATTCGGCATTTCTTTTTATAGAACGGAAAAAGACAAGGCTCCATATTCCGAAATTATATTTCATTTAAAGAGAAAAGAATGATTAGGACTAAGTAGATATTTTTATATGAAGCATTAAAGAATAAATGTTTCATGTGAAACATTTATTAAAAAATTTATCTTTACTTTATAATAATTTTGGTTTATAAATTAAAAGAGCTGTTGTTATTAAATTTTATTTGCTAAATAATTTATGCAGGCTAAACGCTAATGGCAAAGGTAATCTGTGTTTCCAATCAAAAGGGCGGGGTAGGAAAAACCACTACGGCAATCAATATTGCCGCCTGTCTTTCGGCGTACGAGAAGAAAATCCTCTTAATCGATGCCGACCCGCAGGCTAATGCGACAAGCGGGTTAAATATTACGGTTGATAAGTCAAAGCCGACCGTTTATGAATGTCTGATTGACGAATTTGCGGTTGAAGATGCCATATATCCGACGCAGATGAAAAATCTCGACATAATTCCGGCGACCTCTGACCTTGCGGGCATAGAGGTGGAGTTAGTCAGTATGGATGAAAGAGAATATTTTCTTAAAAGAAATATTATCGATAAAATAAGCGAGGGTTATGATTATATTTTCATCGATACCCCGCCGTCTTTAGGGCTGCTGACGATAAACGCTCTAACGGCTTCTAACAGCGTCTTAATCCCTATGCAGTGCGAGTATTATTCATTGGAAGGAATATCGAGGCTGATGCAGACAATCAGGCTTGTTAATCAGCGGCTTAACAAAGATTTGCAAATCGAAGGGGTTTTGTTTACCATGTTTGACGGAAGGGCAAATCTTACAAATCAGATAGTTAGCGAGGTTAAAAAATATTTTGGGCAAAAGATATATGAAAATGTTATACCGAGGAATGTTAAGCTTCCGGAAAGTTCAAGTTTTGGAAAGCCTATAATACTGTACGATATAAATTCCAAGGGCGCAATTTATTATATCGAACTGGCCAAGGAATTTTTGTCCAAGGTTGCATAAAAATTAAGTCTATAACCTTAACTTTGCAATAGGCTTTTTTAATTCTGGATTCCCGCCTACGCGGGAATGACAACATTTGGGTTAAAAAATAAATCCCTGCATTGTCATTCCCGCGTAGGCGGGAATCCAGAAATTGCATAACTTTAAAATGTATTTCATAATTTCTATTGCAAAATTAAGTCTATAACTAAATTGCATTATTTATGGAAGAAAAAGAAAAATCGTCAAAAAGGGTCGTATTAGGCCGGGGATTAGGCGCGCTTTTAACGGATGCCTATGTTCAGGACGGCATCCATGCGGACGCGGACGGAAAGCTTTCGGTTTTTGAAATCGAAATAGATAAGATAAATACGGGGGTTTACCAGCCAAGGCAGTATTTTGACGAGGATAAGCTCAAAGAGCTAAAGAACTCTATTAAAGAAAACGGCATTATCCAGCCTTTAATAGTATCTAAATCCAAAAGCAGCGGCTATGATTTAATTGCGGGCGAAAGAAGATACAGAGCCGCCAAAGAGCTAAGGTTAAATAAGGTTCCCGCTATAATCAAAGACATTTCGGGCGTCTTAGCCCTCGAAATTGCCCTTATCGAAAATATTCAGAGGCAGGATTTAAATGTTATCGAAGAAGCAAACTGTTATGTGAGATTAATCGAAGAATATAACTTAACCCACGAAGAACTTTCGGTTAAAGTAGGCAAAGATAGAGCCACAATTACAAACATGATAAGGATGCTTTCCTTGCCGGACGAAATTAAGCACGATCTTATCTATGGAAAAATTACCCCGTCCCACGCAAGAAACCTTATCGGTCTTTCAAGCGGCGAGATAAGCATGCTTCTAAATAAAATTTCCAATGAAAAACTAAATGTAAGGGAGACGGAGCATGCGGCTAAAGCAATTAAATCGGGAAAACAGAAGCACAAACCCAAAAAGGAAAAGGACTTTTCAATATTTTCCCAGATTAAAAACTATGAAAGCGCGCTTTTCGAAAGACTTCAGGCTCAAGTCAGGATAGACTATAAAAATAAGGGCAACGAACTAAAAGGAAAGATTGAAATTAACTTTTCTTCCGCAGAAGAACTCGAAAGGCTTATAAAATTAATAAAAAAATAAAGATTGGACTAATCTAATCCGAGGTTAGAATTTATATCCTGCCTTTCGATCGTTAAAATAAAATTAATCAGCTTATCTCTATCGTTATCCGAGATATTTATAATCATGCATCCAACCCGGTATTGGCCGCTTAAGTATGTGGAATGTGCAATATTTATAATATATTATAAATTACAATATGACCGAATTAATCATAACATGGCAGGGACTTTTATTTGAAGCCGCGGCATTTCTGATTTTCACTTACCTTTTAAATCTGTTTCTATTTAGGCCTTTGCGGGCTATTTTAAAAAAACGAGAGGAAATTATCGGCTTAAACGAGGATAAGCAAAATAACCTTGAAAAATTAGCGGAAGCGTTAAACTTTGAGGCGGGCAACGAAAGAAAAAATTTAAGATTTGAAATAAACGAAATAAAAGAAAGGTTTCGCAAGGAAGCCCAAACCGTGGCAAATAACCTCTTATCCGATGCCAAAATTAATGCGGCCGCCAAGGCAGGAAGCGCAATAGAAGAATTTAATGAAGAAAAAACCGCGGTATTAAGTTCTATTAAAGAAAAATCCGAAGAAGTATCGATTTTAATTTTTAAAAAAATTATAGAATAGAATAAAATAATATAAAATAAAATTATGGAACTTTTTTGGCGGATATTCGATACCGCATTGCTTCTGGCAGGGCTTGCGTATATATTTATAAAATATGTAAATCCATTTTTCGATAAAAGAAAGAAGGATATTAATCTTTCGATAGAAAAAGCTATAGAGGCAGAAAAGCGGGCGGAGGAACTTTACAAGGATGCTCAAAATAGGCTTAAAGAGGTCAAAAAAGAAATAGAAGAAATAAAAAAAGAAGCCGTAAAAGAGGCGGAAATAGAAAAAACCCGTATTATAGAAGATGCGAAAGCCTCTGCCGAAAGAATTTTGGGGAATTATTTAACCCTTGCGAAATCGGAAATAGACAAACAAAAAAGAGAGCTTTACCAAGAGGCTCTCGATATGTCTTTTAAGATTGCCAAAGATATTACGAATAGAGAACTGACGGGGGAGGCCTTAGATAAAGTAAACGATAATATCCTTAAGCTTAACGATGAAATATTAACGGTAAAATAATTGTTAGATAGCAAAATAGCAAAGAGATACGCGGGAGCCCTTTTTAAAATTGCCCATGATTTGGACAGGATAGAGGAGATTTTCGAAGAACTTAACGGTTTTATCGGTTTTTGCAATAACGAGCTATGTCTCAAAGAATTTTTATCGCAAACCTTTATAGATAAAAAAGAAAGAAAGGAAGTAATTAATCTTCTAAGCAAAGAACTGTCTTTGAGCCGTGAGTTTATAAGCTTTATGCATATATTGATAGAAAATGAAAGAGCAAGATATTTGCCAAAAATCTTGCAAGAATTTTCGAGACTTAGAAATGATTTTCTTGGGATTGTAATAGTTAATGTCGTTTCCGCCAAAAAGTTAAGAGACGAGGAAACCGTTCAAATCAAAAATATGATTGAAAAGGCTTTAAGTAAAAGAATTGTTATAAACGAGAAGGTTGCGCCCGAAATAATCGGCGGATATATTATAAATGTGGAAGGCAAATTATATGACGGCAGCATAAAGACCCGATTGGAAAATTTCTATAATTATTTAAAACAGGGAGCGTTTGTTTATGGCGGTTAAGGCATCGGAAAATACCGAGATTATTAAAAAGAGAATCGAAACATATACAAAAAATATAGATATAAGCGAAGCAGGGGTCGTTTTATCCGTGGGCGACAATGTGGCGAAAATATACGGCCTAAAGAATGTTATGATAGGAGAAATGTTAGAGATTACCCCGGATGTGTACGGCTATGTATTAAACCTTGAGGAGGATAATGTCGGCGTCGCGATTCTTGGAGAGGAATCCTATGTTAAAGAAGGAGACGCCGTAAAAAGAACCGGAAAAATTGCCGAAGTTCCGGTAGGGAAAGAGATTATAGGAAGGGTTCTTGACGGGCTTGGAAGGCCTATAGACGGCAAAAACCCCATTAAAACCGATAAATATTCTTCTATCGAAAAAAAGGCGGTCGGCATAGTTCATAGAAAAAAGGTTAACGAACCTTTATATACAGGCTTGAAGGTTATAGACGCGTTGATTCCTATCGGCAGGGGGCAAAGGGAACTTATAATCGGCGACAGACAGACCGGAAAGACCGCCATAGCGATAGATACGATACTAAACCAAAAGAATTCGGACGTTTATTGTATTTATGTGGCAATCGGACAAAAACAGTCAAGCGTATCTTTTATTTACGACCGCCTTATGAGGGAAGGGGCAATGGAATATACCGCGATAATTGCGGCTAATGCGAGCGACCCCGCCACCCTTCAATATTTTGCTCCTTATACAGGGGTTACGATGGGGGAATACTTCAGGGATAACGGCATGCATTGCCTTATAATATACGATGATTTATCGAAACACGCCGTTGCTTACAGGGAGTTGTCGCTGCTTTTAAGAAGGCCGCCCGGCAGGGAAGCGTATCCAGGGGATGTTTTTTACCTGCATTCAAGGCTTTTGGAAAGGGCGGCCAAGCTAAACGATGCTCACGGCGGAGGGTCGCTTACGGCGCTCCCTATAATCGAAACCCAGGCGGGAGATGTTTCGGCATATATTCCGACCAATGTCATATCTATCACGGACGGACAGATATTTCTCGAAACCGATCTTTTTTATGCGGGCGTCAGGCCCGCGGTAAACGCGGGTCTTTCGGTATCCAGAGTCGGCGGCGATGCGCAGATAAAGGCGATGAAACAGGTTTCGGGCGGCTTAAGACTTTCCCTGGCGCAATACAGGGAATTAGCCGCGTTTGCCCAGTTTGGAGCCGATCTCGATAAAACGACGCAGGAGATGCTTGCCCGCGGAAGGATGATGTCGGAGCTTCTTAAGCAGGGTCAATATGAGCCGATGCCTATCGAGAAAGAGGTCGTAATATTGTTTGCGGCAAATAACGGGTATTTGGCGGATTATAAACTTACCTCTATAAAAGATTATGAAAGGGAGCTTCTTTTATATATCGAAAATAATAATCCAGAAATATACGGTGATATAAGGGAAAAAAAGGTAATCGACGATGCCGTTAAATCTAATCTCATCGCCTCTTTAAATAAATTTAAAAATATATTCGTGGAAGGTTAATTAAATTATATATTATTATATATGCCGAATTTAAAATCTATAAAAAGAAAAATCGCCAGCATTAAAAATACAAGGCAGATAACAAAGGCTATGAAAATGGTGGCGGGGACAAAATTTAAAAAAAATCAGGCGGCTATGAATACCCTCAGGCCATATTCGGAAATATACGGCGGCGTCATAAAAAATATTTCAAGAAATACGGTCCTGTACAGCCATCCGTTTTTTAAAAAAAATTCGGGTAATAGCAATGGCGGCAGTGCCGGCATTCTTATAATTTCAACGGACAGGGGTCTTTGCGGTTCTTTTAATATAAATCTTTTTAAACTTTTTTTTGAAGAACTTAAAGCCAAGGGATTAGATGAAAGCCGGATAAAACTGTATATACTCGGCAAGAAGGGAGCGGATTTTTTTAAAAGGCATAACTATTCCGTTGAATTTACCGCCAATTTCTCCGAAAATAACATAACGGAAAATTTATCCGAAACATTAGCGGTTAAAATGTCCGAGGGTTTTATAAATGGAGAAGCAGGCGAGTTTTATATAATATCTAATAATTATATTTCAACGCTTCACCAGAGGGCGGTAATAGAAAAGATTTTACCGTTCGATTCCTCCTTGGTAAGCAAAGATAAAAACAGCGGCGGTTATTTAGTGGAGCCCGTATCTTACGAAGACGAGATAATCGATAAAATTTTTAAGGACTATATTAAAACCAAAATTTATTTTAAAATAGTAGAGTCTTTTGCCGGGGAGCAGGCTTCAAGAATGAATGCAATGGATAACGCGACGAGGAATGCGGGAAAACTTATAAATAAATTAACTATCGCCTATAACAAGGCAAGACAAGCCGCGGTTACGCTTGAAATTCTAGATATAATAAACGGCGTAAGCGCGCTAAAATAAATTATTCATCCCCCCTGCTATCCCCTATAAAGGGGAAGAGAATTATGAATTGTTTCCACAACCCCCCTCCCCTTGAGAGAGAGTGTTAGGGAGAGGCGGGTTAATGGCAAATGTTTATAAATACGGCATTTATGAAGATTACAGAAGTTACGGAGGTTATAAATGAATGAGGGCGTTGTCGCGCAGGTAATAGGTCCCGTTGTCGATGTTAAATTTGAAAGCGGCCTCCTGCCGCCGATTTACAATGCTTTATCGCTGACCAATCCCAGAATAAGCAATAAGGAAAATAATCTGGTTCTCGAGGCAGCGCAGCATCTCGGCGAAGATACCGTCAGGTGTATTGCTTTAGACGCCACGGACGGGCTATACAGAGGAATGAAGGTAATAGATACCGGCAATAAAATAACCGTTCCGGTCGGGAAGGATGTTCTCGGAAGGATTTTTAATGTTATCGGCGAACCCGTCGATGAATTAGGCGACGTCGAATTTAAAGCAAGGCTTCCTATCCACAGGCCTGCTCCGTCATTCGAGGAACAGTCC
>JAKBNN010000065.1 GCA_021831025.1 bacterium
TATGACTTGAAGCATAAGGGTTGTTTTTCCGGTACCCCTTGAACCGACTATGCCGGTTAATCGCCCTTTTAATGCATTATCTATTTCCGGATATAGATACCGCTTATATCCGGGTAATGCGTTTAGTTGCTCCCTTTGGAGAGATAAAAACACGCTAAGCATGTCTGCGTCTGCTTTCATATAAAACGATAAGGATAATATTTATATCGGTTTAACGACTCATCCGTAATATTTGATTGGTTTAATTTAATCTTACATTTTATTATAATATTTGTAAAGTAAATTTTACAAACTTTAATTTTGCAATAGAAAATATTTAGATGTTTCTTTTATATGTAAATACTGGATTCCCGCCTTCGCGATATTTCTGCCTGCGTTTATCAAAGCACGCCTTTGATGCAGGCAGAAATGGACACCCGTTGGGTTAAAGTTTAAATTCCCTTATCGTCATTCCCGCGCAGGCGGGAAAGTTTAGGATAAACTTCACATATCTTCGGCACGCGCTTACGGGCGCATGCCGCCCTTGCGTGCCGAAGATGACGAAGTGCGAGAGCGAAGCGGTAATCCAGAAAATAAATTTCTAAATCGGGATTTGAGTGTACAAAAGAAATTGACAATGTAAGTATTTTATGATAACATAGCTTTATAACAAAAAAGTCTCTAAGTTTTTTCCAGTTATACGGGGGTTAAAGCATACATTATGTCTTTTGCAATTATGGGGAATTTTATTTTACAATAAACATCTGTCAATTCTTCTGTGTAAATAACCTTCCCTGATCGTTATTTTTTTATCCATTTTTTTATAACTACCTTTTTAATTTTCCCTTAATTTTGTAATTTTCAATAAACTTCCCCATGACTCCCGATGTCTATTAATAGAATCTCGTCCTTGACAACCGTGAAAGATAAAATTATCCGATAAGAATATGTCAATGAAACGGCATATTTATTTTTGAATTTTCCTTGCAGCTTATGAAGTTTTAAAGAAGTATGACCGGGGTTTAACTCCAATAATTTAAGGATATTTTTATATTTTTCCGTAAGTTCGGCACGACGGCTTAAAAACGCTTTTTCTTTTTTTGAATAACTTTCGGTAAAAATTAGTTTAAACATTAGATGCCGAGTCTTTTAAAATGTTCTTCCGAGCTTTCAATTATAAATTTTCCTTTTTTATAATCGTCTTCCGAGTCGATTATAGCCTTAAAAATATCCGCCTCTTTTAATCTTTCATATTCTTTTAACGAAAGTAGGACAAATTTTGTTTTCCCTCTTTTAGATATAAAAACCTCGTTTCCTTCCTCTATTATTTTTTCGATATTCGATAACCCTTTAGTTTTTATATCGTTAGCGCTAACAATCATTATTTTAACCTCCTGTTTAATCGTACTGTTAATAATATTATAATATATTGACTATAAATTATCAATAATAATTTGTCGCCGGCGGTGTTAATATATAATGAACCCATAAATCTGAACAGAATTTTTTAATTTCTTATTCCGTATTCTCCAAAATCTGTTAGAATTTAAGAATAAGAAAAACAAAAAATTTGTCTTGAATATATGGAGCAGTTCAATTTTCGAAAAGAATAATTAAAAGCCCGAAGTTATATTTTTTAGATACCGGCTTATTGTGTTATCTTTTAAGGATTAAAAACCCGGACGATGTTTTAACCCATTCCATGAAGGGGCAGATATTCGAAAATTTCGTGTTTCTGGAACTGTGCCGGTTGTCTAAAAACTCGGCAAATTAAATGCTTTTTCCGAACTTATCCCCGATATAGACAACCCGCCCGTGCCGGGTCATTATAATATCTCCATAATATCTCCATTAAATCCTTGATTTTAAAGGGCTGGGGGGGGGATTTTTTTTATTGACAATCAGTAATTATTATTATAATATTAATTTCGATTGTATTAAACGGTAACGTGAAATCCCCTAATTTGCCAATCCGGCAAATATTAAATTAAATAATGAAACTATATAAAGGTAAAATTTCAATATTGATGCCTGCCTATAACGAGGGTGGTAAAATTTTCGATAATCTTTCAGAAGCATGGCGGACATTTAAAAAATTCAGGTTCCCGTTTGAAATTATAGTTATAGACGATGGGAGTCAAGACGATACAAAAGACGAAATAAAAAGAGCCGCTTCAGTTCATACGGAGATAAAGCTTATAGAAAACAAAACGAATCTGGGCAAAGGTTTTGCTTTAAAAAATGGGTTCTCTAATGCCTCAGGAAATATAATCGTATTCCTCGACAGCGATCTTGAGATAGACCCGACCCAAGTCGGAAATTTATTAAAAGCGATGAGGGACAACGATTCGGAAATTGCTATCGGCTCTAAAAGACATCGGGGTTCCAATATCGCTTATCCTTTTTCAAGGAAAATTTTAAGCGCCGGCTATTACATCATAATAAGATTATTATTTAATCTTCCGGTTAAAGACACCCAGTCCGGAATCAAAGCATTCAGGCGCGACGTCCTCGACGGAATATTTCCAAAGGTATTATGTAAAAAATATGCCTTTGACGTCGAAATACTTGCTAATGCGGTTCGCAGCGGATATAAAATAACGGAAGTCCCCATAAAAATTGTTTTTTCAAGAAAAAACAATATGGGACGCATTAAAATAAAGGATATATTAGATATTTGGATAGATACCCTTGCTATATGGTATCGAATGAAGTTATTAAAATATTATGACAAATAAGATGCAAAGCTTAGCTAAAAGGCTAATTTCCGACAAACTTTTTTTTAATAGCGCGCTGGTTTTCTTTTTTGTAATGGCAGGTAATTTTTTTAACTATCTTTTTCAGATTGCCATGAGCAGAAGCCTTAGCGTTTCCGACTACGGCACGTTAAACTCCCTTCTGTCTTTACTTGTTATAACTTCTGTACCGGCGGGAGCCTTAACAGCCTTTTCCGCAAAAAATATTTCACACAATCTTGCCGGCGGGGATATTTGGGGAGTAAAAAAATTTATTAAATACGCCCTTGTTAGAACTTTTTTATACGATTGCTTATTTCTGGCAGTCTTTGTCATCGGCATCCCTTTCTTAATGAAATTTATGAAAATAGATTCTTATTTTTATTATATTATAACTGGACTGGCTATTTTTCTGATATTCCCTTTTTCATTACTGCTGGGCAGTCTTCAGGGTTCCAGAATGTATTTATCTTTAGGGCTGTTCTCAAGCCTATCTTCAATTATTAAATTTATTTTAGCCATTGCATTAGTATATGCCGGTTTAAATATCATCGGGGCTTTATTTTCTGTTGCGGTTTCGCCGTTATTTATTATCGCGGCCGCAGCCGTTGTTTTATTTCTATATTTAAAGAACAAGCAGGATGAAACAGGGGAAAAACAAAAACATATAAATAACGATAAAACAAAAGAAAACGGTTTAAAAACCGGAAGATTTTATTTTTTATCCTTATTTTGCATATTACTTTTTTTTACCTTTTATACAAACATAGACCTTATAGCGGTAAAGCATTTTTTTCCCGCATATAAGACTGGCATATATTCCGTTGCCGATATACTCGGCAAGATAATCCTTTATTTTCCCGCCGCTATCGTGCTTGTTATGTTTCCAGAAGTTTCCCACGCACACGCCATAAACGGCAAAACAAAGCATATACTGCTTAAAACCATTTTTATTGCATTTCTTATGTGTTCGTTTCTCGAAATATTTTATATATTATTTCCGGATAGAATAATTTCATTTCTTATGGGGGCCAAATACATAACTTCTGCTCCGCTCCTTACTTTATACGGCTTAAGCATGTTCCCTTTTGCCTTCATAAATATTTTTATTAATTACTTTATGGCTGTGAATAATTCAAAGATATTAATTTCCATGTTTTTATTTTCAATGCTGGAGATATTACTATTTTATTTGTTTCATTATTCTTTAAAGGAAATAATTTTAACCGTTATGATAACCGGCTGGGCAGTAATGCTTGCCTTGTCTATCCATGCTTTTTATGAAGAATTATCCCTGCTGCCGAAAAGATTTTTACATATTATTCAAAACATAATGCCCGTAAATAGTAATTAAAAACAAAATGAAAGAAAATACATTTGTTTCGATTATAATTCCGCTTGTCGGCATAAACGACTATTTTTTGGAGTCATATCCGCATCTGCTCACCCTTGATTATGAAAATTATGAAGTAATCGTTTTGCCGGATAAGCCTGTTTCGGAGGATTTTCCGGGTATAAAAATAATTCCCACAGGCAGAGTTTCTCCGGCGATAAAAAGGGATATAGGCGCTGAAAATGCTAATGGAGGACTTTTATTTTTCCTCGACGACGATTCTTATCCTGAAAAAGACTGGATAAAGAAAGCCCTGCCTTATTTTAACGACCCGTCTGTTGCCGCTATAGGCGGTCCGGCAATAACGCCTCTCGGCGACAGCTTTTTTCAAAAAGTATCCGGGGCGGTTTTTCTTACTAAAGTAGGCGGGGGTATTCCCGAAAGATATTATCCTAAAGGCAAAGCCAAAGAAATTGACGACTGGCCGTCCGTTAACCTCATTGTCAGAAAGGAAATGTTTATAAAAATAGGCGGGTTCAAATCGGAATACTGGCCGGGCGAAGATACCAAGCTCTGTCTCGAGATAATAAAAGAAGGCGGTAAAATATTATATGCTCCCGATGTTGCGGTATGGCATCACAGAAGGCCAGGTTTATTGCGCCATTTGAAACAGATAGGCAATTACGGCATTCACAGGGGCTTCTTTGCAAAAAGATACCCCGAAACCTCCTTCAAACTTTTATATTTCATCCCGTCGTTTTTTGTGCTATACTTATGTTTATTCATCGTTTCGCTGTTTTTCTTTAGCGGCTCGGCATATTATTTGGCTTTCGGCTTTGTTTTATATGCGGGGGCATTAATATACGCTTTTTTCGATATTAACGGAAAAGTGAAAGATTTTAGAATATCATTAGTATCTCTTTATTATATTGTTTTAACGCATATCTGGTACGGCATAAGATTTTTTTACGGCTTTGTATTTGTGAAAGAACTTAAAAGCAAATTAAGGTAAATAAAGTTAATAATGAAAATTTCGATATCGTTCCCGTCGTTAGAATCCGAAAAGGGCGTTCCTCTTTTAACTCAAAACCGGCAATTTCAGTGGTTTAAGGATCCTACTTACATATATCCGGTTATTCCGGCTTATGCCGCCACGCTATTAAATAAAAATGGCTTCGATATTGTATGGGACGACGGTATAGCCGAAGGTCTTTCGTACAACGAATGGCTTTTAAGGCTGAAAAACGAAAAACCGGATGTCGTTGTTATAGAAACAAAAACCCCCGTAGTCAAAAGGCACTGGAAGATAATATCGGATGTAAAAAAACTTTATAACCCCATAGTAGTTTTAATGGGCGACCATGTAACGGCTTTGCCGGAAGAATCCCTTTTGAATTCGGAGGCGGATTTTATAATTACGGGAGGGGACTACGATTTTTCGCTTTACGGGCTATGCTCCTATTTGAATTTATCAAAACCTTCGGCATCGGAATCTTTAAAAACCCCCGGCATATATTACAGAAACGATGGGCAGATAGCTAATACGGGCAGGTTTGAACTTAATAACGACCTTAATGGTTTGCCGTATATAGATAGAAAGTTAACTAAATGGCATTTGTACGCTTATAAGAACGGAAATTTCAAATATGCCCCCGGCACATATGTAATGGCAGGAAGGGACTGCTGGTACGGGAGATGCAGTTTTTGTTCGTGGACTACGCTTTTTCCCGGTAAAAGTTTTAGGTCAATCAGCCCTGAAAGACACCTTGACGAAATCGGCATGCTGATTGAAGAGCTGAAAGTTAAAGAGATATTCGATGACAGCGGCTGTTTTCCGGCGGGAGACTGGCTGAGGGATTTTGCACAAGGAATGATTGAAAGGGGGTATAATAAAAAAGTCGTAATGGGCTGTAATATGAGAGTAGGAGCTTTAAAACGGGAAGATTGGAATATGCTAAAAAGGGCAGGCTTTAGATTCATACTCATTGGGCTTGAGTCTATGGCACAAACCACCCTCGATAAACTCAACAAAGGCATAAAAGTATCCGATATAGAAGAAACTGTTAAAATGGCTAAAAAAGCCGGTCTCGAACCGCATATTACGACCATGGTCGGCTACCCGTGGGAAACCAAAGAAGAAGCTTTAAAAACAATAGAGTTCGCGAAATATTTATTTAAAAAGGGTTATCTCGACTCCCTTCAGGCTACTATAGTTATTCCGTACCCCGGCACCCCTTTGTTTGATGAAGCAAAGAAAGAAGGCTGGCTATTGACGGAAGATTGGGACAGGTATGATATGAAAGAGTCCGTCTGGAAAAGCCCAGTTGATAATAACGATGTATTAAGGTTTACTCAAGGATTATATACGGCCGCGTTAAACCCGGCATTTATAGCCCGTAAATTAATATCTGTAAAAAATGTGGACGACTTGAAATTTATGTTAAGAGCGGGCAAGAAGGTGGCGACACATTTTATGGATTTTGGAAAAAGACAGAAATTTTGAAATGTTTGTTAAATATTAAATAATTATTAATTATTTTTTGTTTTAATTTATATTTGTTTTGGTTTTTGAAGAAAAATAATATTTAAATTAATATTATGGATTTAGGATTATAGGAAAAAGAGGATAGCTTAAAATCAATGTTTGCTTCTAATGATATAGAAAGTGAGTTGGTATCGGTTGTGTTGCCCACTATGAACAGTGAAAGATATATAGACATGTGTTTAAAATCTGTAAGTTTACAAGATTACAAGAATATTGAAATTATTTTGGTTGACGATGCCGCCTCGATTGATAAAACAAGAGAAATAGCTAAAAAATACACCGATTTTATTTATATTAACGGACCCGAAAGAGCAATTAAAAGAAATTACGGCGTTTCAGTTTCTAATGGAAAATACCTTATGCATATAGATGCCGATATGATATTATCCCCGTCTTTTATATCTTCATGCGTTAGCAATATGAGGCAAAAACAATATCTTGTCGGTTTATATACCCCGGAAGTTGTGTTGGGTAAGAGTTTTTGGGGCAAGGTTAGAAGATTTGAGAGAAATTTTTATAATGGAACGGTAATTGATTCCGTGAGATTTATAAGAAAAGATGCCTTTATAAAATCGGGGGGATTCGATCCGACTATAATAGGCGTGGAGGATTGGGACATAGATAAAAAATTATTAAAGATAGGTAAATTGAACATTGCGGAAGATATTAATTTGCTTAAAGGTGTAGAGTTAAATGAAAATAAAGTTATAGAGTGGGAGAAAAATTTTTCTGCTTTTCTCAAGGAACATGGCATAAGTTGTAATTATAAAAATAAGCCCATCTTGTTTCATAATGAGAGCGATTTTAATTTTAAGAAATATATCAATAAGAAAAATTATTATATGGCTTCATTTAATGCTTACATTAAAAAATGGGGGGAATGTGACCCTGTCATAATTAAGCAATTTGGGGTAAGATATCGATACTTCAGTGTTTTTATAGAAAATGATAAATGGAAGAAGTTATTTAAGCATCCTATTTTAACTTTAGGCATGTACTTTTTAAGATTTAGCGTGGGAATTGTTTTTTTAAAAAATATGATATTTAAGAGAAAAATTACTAAATAAGACTAAAGAACAGTATGGATGACATCCGAGCTTATGCTTAAAATAATTACCATGGGGGGTATAATGAAAGTTGTTATCTTAGCAGGCGGATTTGGAACTCGTTTAAGTGAGGAAACCGGCAGCAGACCAAAACCAATGGTGGAAATTGGCGGTAAACCCATGCTTTGGCATATTATGAAAATTTATTCGCATTACGGTTTTAATGATTTCATAATTTTACTTGGATATAAAGGCTATTTCATTAAAGAGTATTTTGCTAATTATTTTATTCATCAAAGTGATGTGACGATTGATTTAGCCACGAACAAAACGGAAATTCACAATAATAATAGCGAGAAATGGAAGGTTACGCTTCTTGATACAGGGCTCAATACTATGACGGGCGGCAGAATATTAAGAGCTAAAAAATTTATAGGCAATAATACGTTCATGCTCACTTACGGCGATGGTGTGGCAGATATTAATGTAAAAGAACTGTTGAAATTTCATAAAGAACATGACAAAACAGCCACTATTACGGCGGTACAACCTGAAGGTAAATATGGCATAATTAATATGTCAAAAAATAATAAAGTAAAACTTTTTGTCGAGAAGCCAAAAGGGGATGATTCTTGGATTAACGGCGGTTTTATGGTCTGTGAACCAATAATATTCAAATATATTAAAAATCAGGATGATACGAACTTTGAACAAGAGACGCTTATTAATTTGTCAAAAGATAACGGGTTAATGGCATATAAACATGACGGTTTTTGGAAATGCATGGATACATTGAGAGATAAAAATCAATTAAATCAACTTTGGGAAGAAGGTAAAGCGAAATGGAAAATTTGGTAGATATTTACAGGAATAAGAATTTATAAACAAAGCCGATGCGTTGGGCGTTACAACAAACAAGGGAAAACATATTTAAATTATTTATGACAGGGGAGAATAGAGTATAGTGACCAATAAAATTATAGAAGAAGATTTAAAATACATATTTAATAATCTAAATAATAAACAAAAAAAATTCTTTGAAAATTCCAATATTTTAATAACCGGTTGCGGAGGCTTTCTAGGTTTTTATTTTTTGAATTTTTTCTTAAAATTTAGGGATGATTTTAACATTAGGTCGATTATAGCCTTCGATAATTTTATAGTAGGCAAACCGTATTGGTTTGATTCTATTGTTAATAGTAACGAGAACTTTCTTAGCATAATAAATTTTGATATCGCTAATGATAATATTGAAAGTATTGCTGGGGCAGAGAGTGCCGACATTATTATTCACATGG
Organism: bacterium; assembly: GCA_021831025.1. Taxonomy (GTDB): domain Bacteria; phylum SZUA-79; class SZUA-79; order Acidulodesulfobacterales; family Acidulodesulfobacteraceae; genus Acidulodesulfobacterium. The sequence continues at coordinate 8,937 of JAKBNN010000065.1, forward strand.
CTTCGATTGCTTCACCAACTTTTTATAGAAAATACCCCATAGAAACATTGGATGCTAACGTATGGGGGGTAAGAAAACTGTTAGATTTTTACATTGATAAACCAATAAAAGGATTATTATTTTTTTCAAGCAGTGAGGTGTATGGAGACCCTGTTCCTGAATATATACCTACAGATGAAGAATATAGAGGCAATGTTGCGATAATAGGTCCGAGAGCTTGTTATGATGAAGCAAAGAGATTTGGTGAAACTTTGTGTTATCTTTATTCGTTGAAATATAATGCACCAGTAAGAATTGCAAGACCGTTTAATAATTATGGACCTGGTATGAAGTTGGGTGATAGAAGGGTGCCCGCCGACTTTGCTAAGAGTATTTTAGAAGAAAAAGATATTTATATTTATTCAGATGGCACTCCCACAAGAACCTTTTGTTATATCGCTGATGCCATAACAGGATATTTAAAGGTAATAAGCCATGATAATTTTGATTATTTTAATATAGGAATTGATAAGCCTGAAATATCCATAAGAGAGCTTTCGGAAATTTATCTTAAAAATGCTGAAATAATTTTCGGAAAAAAATTGAACGCAATATTTACAAAACCGCCCGATGATAACTATATGATACATAATCCAAATAGAAGATGTCCTAATATTGATAAAGCAAGAAGCATGATAGATTATAGTCCAATAATCCATGTAGAAGAAGGGGTGTATAAATTTTTAGAATTCTTAAAATATGAGAAAGAGGACGGATTAATATGAATATAGCTGTTATTGGTTTGGGTTTTGTCGGCTTAACTACCGCTTTGGGTTTTTGCGAAAAAGATTTTAATGTAACAGGATACGAAATAGATGATAAAAAATTAAATATGTTTGTTTCAAAAGAAATTCCGTTTTATGAACCATTCTTAAAAGAAAAATTAAACAAATATTTAGGAAATAAATTTAGAATATATACTAACATGAAAGAAGTTCTATCAGAGGCTGAAACAATATTTTTCTGCGTTGGCACCCCTCAATCTGAAAACGGAGATGCAATTTTAGATTATTTGTTCAATGCGATAGGCGAATCATTATTGAATATTAACATTAAAAGTTTTAAAGTTCTTATTATAAAATCAACTATCCCCCCCTCCACCACTAAAGATATTATAAAACCTTATCTTGAAAAAAAAGGCGTAGTTATTGGGAAAGACATAGGTCTTGCAAATAACCCTGAATTTTTAAGAGAAGGTTATGCATGGGATGATTTTATCAATCCAGACAGAATTATTGTTGGCGTTGAAGATAAGCAAAGCGAAAGCATAATTAAAAAGGTTTATGAAAAATTTGATGCACCTTTATATGCTGTTTCTTACAATACAGGAGAATTTATAAAATATTTATCTAACACCCTTCTATCAACTCTTATTAGTTATTCCAATGAAATGTCCATAATAGCCGATTTAATAGGTGGTATTGATATACCTAAATCTTTTAAGATACTCCACATGGATAAAAGATGGTGCGGTTCTCCGGCTGGGATGTCATCTTATGTTTACCCCGGATGCGGTTATGGCGGGTATTGTTTGCCCAAGGATACCTCTGCTTTAGCTTGCTTATCCCGTAAAAAGGGCTATGAACCCAATATGCTTAAATCCAACCTTATTATTAATGATTATATTAAAAAATATTATGTAAAAAAAATAAATAAAGAAAATAAAAAAACTGAAAAGATAGGCATACTTGGTTTATCTTTTAAACCTGATTCCGATGATATAAGATTGTGCCCGGCGTTTGACATAATATCCCTGCTCAAGAATGAAGGATTTAAAAATATTAATGCGTTTGATCCTATTTCAAATGAAATTTTTAAGAATGCATATCAGAAACTTAATATTAATTATTTTAATTCGCTGGACGCTATAGTGGGTGGGTCCGATATACTTGTGATTGTTACCGGCTGGCAAGAGTTCAAAGAGAAACAATATATGTTTAAAAATAAAAAAGTATATGACTTAAGATATATTTTATAAAGAAATTCATTATTGATTCTTTATGAATTTATCATAAAATCTAACTAATAAAAACTGGAGCAGTTTACCCCTATGAAATGCAGGCATTGCGGAAGTAAATTAGATTTTGAATTTATAGATTTAGTAAGTTCCCCTCCCTCGAATTCTTTTTTAAAGTTAGACCAACTTAATAAGCCGGAAGTTTATTATCCGCTTAAGCTTTTTGTTTGCGAAAAATGCCTTTTGGTGCAGGTGGACGAGTATAAAAGCTCTTGTGATATATTTAACAATGAATATGTCTATTTTAGTTCGTACTCAAAAACATGGGTAGAACATGCAAAAAACTATGTAGATATGATCGTCAATCGACTTAAGCTTAATGAATATTCCCAAGTTATGGAAATTGCCTCAAACGACGGTTACCTGCTCCAATTTTTTAACGAGAAAAATATCCCTAATATTGGTATAGAACCTACCGCAAATACTGCAAATGTGGCCAAGAAGATAGGGATAGAGGTTATTCAAGAATTTTTTGACTCTAATATAGCTAAAACGCTTCCTAAGGCGGATCTTATATTAGGCAATAATGTTTTAGCCCATGTTCCAGATATTAATGATTTTGTTGGGGGACTAAAAATAACATTAAAAACAACAGGTACCATTACTATGGAGTTTCCTCATATTTTAAATCTCATTAAATATAATCAATTTGATACTATTTATCATGAACATTTTTCGTATTTCTCGCTTCTTGCCGTTAAAAGAATTTTTGAATCGTGCAAGCTTAAAATATATGATGTGGAAGAGCTACCGACGCATGGAGGATCATTGAGGATTTACGCAACGCATTTAGAAAATAAGATTTTAAGTTTGTCGTCCAACATTAAAAGATTGATCAAAAAGGAAATGGATGCAAATTTGCATAATCTTGAGGGATATAAAGGATTCCAAAAATCTGCCGATGAAGTCAAATATAATTTATTGGAGTTCTTATTAAAAACTAAAAAAGATAATAAAAGAGTAATTGCTTACGGAGCAGCAGCAAAGGGCAATACTCTTTTAAACTATTGCGGCATAAAAAAAGATTTTATAAGTTTTGTTTCTGATATTTCGCCTTATAAGCAAGGTTTATTTTTACCAGGTAGCCATATCCCTGTATGCCGCCCGGATAAAATCAAAAGCGAAAAGCCTGATTTTATTATAATAATTCCATGGAATCTGAAAGATGAAATAATAAAACAAAATAGTTATATAAGGGATTGGGGCGGTAAATTTGTTATCGCCATCCCTATAATAGAGATTTTTTGAGAAAATTAAATATTAAAATGAGAGGTTGCATCATAATTATCCAATTGTTATTATGCATATTTTATTGCAATTGGGTTAAAGTATAAAAAATTATAATGTTAAACTTATGGAGTAAACATATGGAAGATTTAAAATTCAGTATTTTAATGCCAACTTATAACGGTTCAAAATGGGTAAAACAGGCGATAAATAGTGTTCTAAGGCAGTCCCTTTCTAATTTTGAAATAATAATATGCGATGATTGTTCAACTGATAATACCATTGATATAATAAAAGATATTCAAGATAATAGGATAAAAATATTTAAAAATGACATAAACTTAGGCTATCCTTCTAACTTAGAGAAAGCTCGTTTATTATCTTCAAAGGACAGTGACATTGTATATCTAATGGCTCAGGATGACATACTTGCGAAAGATGCTTTATTAAAAACATATAAAGCTTTTAAAATCAGCGAAGAAATAGGTGTTGTGGGGAGAGCATATTACCAGTTTGACGGAAACGATTTCAATCATGGAATTAGACATAGCGCTATACCTATGAGTAATAAGCCATTTGATATAATAAATATATACGATGAGAATCAGATTTGCCATTTAATGAGTTCCTTAGGTCAGCTTTCAGGACTTGCATACCGCAAAAGTTACATTGACACCCCATTTCAAAAAGATGTTTTTGTATCCCATATTTATCCATTTTTAAGTATTATAAAAAAATATAAGGCAGTATATTTAAATGATTACATAGTCGCAGTTAGAACTGAAGGCTCTCAATGCATCCATGTTTCTTCAATTTATGAAGTTTCTCCTCTAAAATCTTGGGTTGACATGTTTAATAATATTTTTAATGATAAAAAATATGATAATTTAAGAAAATTATTAATTAATGATTCGTCTAAAAAGATTGAAGGTATTTTGCAGATTAAGAATTTTGGAAAAACAAAATATTATCTTAGAGAAATCATGATTTATGTAAAATATAGACCTAAAAACTTGCTATCTGTTAAATTTTGGACATATACATTAGGTTCTTTAACTATACCAAAGCGGTTATTAATTAGATTAATATCGTGGTATAAAAATAATATACTTGCTAAGGAGATGTTGAATGTCAGAATACAATACTAGAGATAGATTATATTCTAAACTATATCATAATAAACTTTTAGAAAAAATATTTCATACTACATCATAATAAAATATTTGAAATGGATATTAAAAATTATAAAAAGGTAGAAAGGTAATTAGTAAAATGGAAGAGATAACTTTATCTATAATAATACCTACAAGAAATAGAGCCGAGTATTTAGACCAGTGCATTAAAAGTATATTAAAAAGTAAATTTGATGAAAATTTCGAAATAATAATAATTGATGATCAATCCGAAGATGCAACTAAAATCTATGATAAAAATTATTTGATAAAAAAATTTTTATTTAGCAATATTGATATATATCACACCAAAGAAAGATTAATGGCTATCAAGGCTCGAAATCAGGGTATTAAATTATCAAAGGCTAAAAAATATATATTGGTTATTGATGATGATAATGAAATTGACGAATATATGATTAAAAATCTTTTTAATTTTGCTGAATTAAACAAAACTTTTGGAATAATTGGTCCTTCGATGTATTATTTTGATAATAAAAATAAATACTTAGATTATGAAAAGATAAATTTTTTTACCGGCAGAACGAAACATATTATTTCTAAAAAAAAGAATAATTTTTATGAAAGTGACGGGGTTCCTAATGTATATATGATTAGAACTAAATTATTACAAGAATATGGATTGTTCGATGAAAAATTAATCTGGTTTTTTGAAGAACCTGATTTTGCTTTTCATTTAAAACAACACGGAATTAAATGTTGTGCTATTCCAGAAGCGATCACCTTTCATAAAGTTCCATCCATCAGTTTTAATTATAAAAACATGGGTGGCAAATTTCCAGCGGCGGTTATAATATTTTATTAGTAACTAAAAAAATAGGAAACATATTAATAATTAAAATAGTAAATTAAATAACGATAATACACCTTAAGATATTAAAATTTTAGTCTCGTATATAATATTTATATCTTAGTTTAATTAATTTATCTTTAAATGTTTATTTATTATTTGTTATAATTTTGGGCATATCTAATTTTGTCAAATCGCCTGTAACGGCAGATTGTAGTCAAGTCGGATAGCCCAACCCAAGCTTGGATAGCAACTAAGTCTGAAAAAAGACTG